>DASVEF010000336.1:0-13219 GCA_036380715.1 Thermoanaerobaculia bacterium
GCTCCGCCCGCCGACGCTACCGGTACCACCCAGTAGGGTGGTTTGTTCTGAATCTGTCCGCCTTGGCATTCCCGAATCGCTGCACGCCCTACCAGACGCCGCTCGACAGGTAGTCGTGGATGGAGCGCGCCGCCTTGCGGCCGGCGCCCATGGCGAGGATGACCGTCGCGGCACCGGTGACGATGTCCCCGCCGGCGAAGACGCCGCGCTTGGAGGTCCGGAGGGTCTCCGGGTGCGCGTCGATGTAGCCCCGGCGGTTGGTGCGGAGGTCCGGCGTGGTGGACTGCACGATGGGGTTGGCGCTCGTGCCCACGGCGATGATGGCCACATCTAGAGGGATCTCGAATTCGGAGCCCGGGACGGGGAAGGGTTGCCGGCGGCCCGAGTCGTCAGGCTCCCCGAGCTCCATCCTCACGCAGCGTGCGGCTCGCAGGCGCGCCTTCTCGTCGCCCAGGAGCTCGATCGGATTGGTCAGGGTGAGGAAGCGGATTCCCTCGTCCCTGGCGTGGTGGATCTCCTCGGCACGGGCCGGCATTTCGGCTGCGGACCGGCGGTAGAGCAGGAGCGCCTCGCGGGCGCCCAGGCGGAGCGCGGTGCGGATCGAGTCCAGTGCGGTGTTGCCGCCGCCGACCACGGCCACGGACCTGCCCCGGCATTCGTAGACCGGCTCGTCGGACTCCGGGAAGCGCCAAGCCTTCATGAGATTGACCCGGGTTAGGAATTCGTTGGCCGAGTAGACGCCGCACAGGTGCTCCCCCGGAATGCCCAGGAAGCGAGGGAGGCCTGCGCCGGTGGCGACAAAGACGGCGTCGTAGCCCTCTTCGCCCAGGAGGTCGTCGATGGTGACGGTCTTACCAACCACGACGTTGGTCTCGAATTGCACGCCCATCCGCCGTAGGATGTCCACGTCCTGGCGAACGATCTCCTTGGGCAGGCGGAACTCGGGGATGCCGTAGAGCAAGACGCCGCCGATCTCGTGGAGCGCCTCGAAGACCCGCACCTCGTGCCCGCGCTGGACGAGGTCCCCGGCAGCGGCGAGGCCGGCCGGGCCGCTGCCCACGACGGCCACCCGCTTGCCCGTGGCGGGCGCGATCGGCGGCAGGCCCGCGACGCCGGCCGCGCGCTCCCAGTCCGCAACGAAGCGCTCGAGATGGCCGATAGCGAGTGGCTTGCCGCGCTTGCCCAGGAGGCAGGCGCCTTCGCACTGGTCCTCCTGCGGACAGACCCGGCCGGTGACGGCGGGGAGCGCGTTGTCCTCCCGGATCTTGGCGGCGGCGCCGAGGTAGTCGCCGGCCTCGATCAGCGCCACGAATTCCTTCACCTTCACCCCCACAGGGCAGCCGTGGGTGCAGGCGGGCCTGGCGCATGTGAGGCAGCGCAGCGACTCTTCCCGCGCAATACCGGGGTAGAACCCGAGGTTCACCTCCGCGAAGTCGTGGCTGCGCAGGGCCGGGGCGCGCTCCGGCATCGGGAGGCGGGGCAGCTTCATCCGCTCGTTGGGCTTGTAGGGGTTGGTCATGCGCTCGCCTCGTGGAGTTGACAGGACGCGCGCACCCGTTCGAGGTTCTTCTCCGGGTCGTCCAGGAAGACGCGAAGGGATTCGGCCTCGGCCTCCCGGTACATGGCGTTCCTCTGTTGGAGCACGGTGAAGTCCACCACGTGGGCGTCGAATTCGGGGCCATCCACGCAGGCGAATTTCGACACGCCGGCCACCAGCACCCGGCAGCCGCCGCACATGCCGGTGCCGTCCACCATGATCGAATTCAGGCTCACGAGGGTCTTGATGCCGAGAGGGCGGGTAACCTCGGCCACGGCGCGCATCATGGGGATGGGGCCGATGGCGAGCACACGGTCGATTCGCTCGGCCGCCGCGACCTCGGCGAGCGCTTCGGTCACCAGGCCCTGCCGGCCGTAGGAGCCGTCTTCGGTCGTTACGACGAGCCGGTCGCAGACCGCGCCCATCTCCGCTTCGAGGATCACGAGATCCCGGGTGCGGGCGCCGAGGATGCCGATCACCCGGTTGCCGGCCTGCTGCAGGGCCACGGCCGTGGGATAGGCGATGGCCGTGCCCACGCCGCCGCCGAGGACCGCCACAGTGCCGAAATGCTCCACCTCCGAAGGCCGGCCCAGCGGGCCCACCACGTCGAGGACGGCGTCCCCGGCCTCCAGGCGGCTCATCAGCTTCGTCGTCTTGCCAATCCCCTGGACGATCAGGGTGATCGTGCCGTCGGCAGCCGAGCCGGCGATCGTCAGCGGGATGCGCTCGCCGTCCTGGTAGAGGCGGACGATGACAAACTGGCCCGCCCGCCGCTTCTTCGCGATGCGCGGGGCCGCGATCCGGAAGAGCTTGACCTCGGGAGCGAGAAACCGGGCCTCGACGATTGGAAACACCGGCTAGACCTCCACCATCTCAGGCTGCATCCTGCCGGCGACCGTCACCACCTCGAAGCGCGGCGGCTCCAGGATCTGGCGTTTGACCGCGCACTGGTCGACGGCGCGGGTCACGGCCTCGCGGTACTTCTCCGGGAACCCGGCCGGGAGCTCGATCGCGAGACGCACCAGCGCCAAGCGCTTGCCCTCGGGGTCTCTCTGGGTCGTAATGGTGAGGCCGAGGCCCTGGGTGGCGATCTCCCGCTGCTGGCAAAAGCGCAGAGCATAAAGGCCGGCGCAGGTGCCGAGAGAGGCCAGGAACAGGTCGAACGGCTCGGGAGCCGTCCCCCCGCCGCCGTGCTCCACCCCTTGGTCGGTCATCACGGTGAAGCCTTTGAACGCGGCGTTCACGCCAAGGCCGCCGGGAAACGTGATCTTCATGTTCATGGTTGTCTCCTCCGTTCTCGGGTAGCTTATGGGTCTCCCTCCTGTCTTCCCGTCTCCTCCGGTGACGCTCAAGACCTCGCCAGGGCCGGATGCTCAACGTGCCAGTTTGGGACCGCCTGCGCGACCACGGCTTCGGCGATCGCCCGGCCGAGGGTTGCGGCTGGCGGGATCATCAGCACACTGCACGGGGCTTGGCGGAGCACGGACGAGGCGATGCTGCCGAGCAGCAGACGGTCGAAGCCGTTGCGGCCGTGGGTGCCGAGGATGACAAGGTCGGCAGACTTCCGCTCCAGTTCGGAGAGGATCTCGTTTCGGGCATCTCCCGGCTGCACCTTGGCGTGCATCGCAGCGGGCGCGTCCTCGCCGTTTTCGATCACGAACCGCTCCAGCTCCCAGGCGGCTCTGCGCTCCACCTGCTGGGACGTGGTCACCCAAGGCATGTCGGGATGGCAGAACTCCAACGGAGGGAGGAAGTCCAGCGCGTAGAAGGCCTCTATCTCGGCCTGCGCGCCGTTCGAGATCTGGCCGAGGAGGTCCAGGCCGCAGCGGAACGAGTCAGCCGAAAGCTCCGACAAGTCGACCGGCATGAGCACCCGGCGGGGCGGCACCGGCAGCTCGCCCCGCACCACCAGCACGGGGCAGGAGGCCTTGCGCACGACGCGGTCCGCTGTCGAGCCGAGCAGCTTGGCGAGGCTGCGGCCGAACTCGCTGGCGCCTACCACGATCAACTCGGCACCGATCCGTCGCGCCGTTTCGACGATGACCCAGTGCGGGGGGCCGCTGGTCACCCCCACGCCGGCCAGCTCGTCGGGATCGATCCGCAGGCGTTTGGCCTGGTCCCAGAGCAGTCGTCTACGGCGTTCCGCTTCCTCCTTGAAGGCTCCCGGCGCAAGCCAGCCGGTTTCGAGACCGACGGCGAACGGCTCGGGCGGGGCGACGTGCACCAGATAGACCTTGGCGCCGGCGGCGCGCGCCACGGCGGCGCCCGTGCCCACGACCGAATTGCTGTCTTTTTCGAGGGAGCTGGCGATCAGCACGGTGCGGGGGCGCGACGTACGACCAAGCTGGATAACGTCCTGTGCGGTCATGGCAAATCCTCCCTGCCAAAAATTTAAGAAGCTTTCGTCCACGGCGCCACACCCAATGGGGCGGGCTGCGGCACCTGCGCGGGCGGTTTGGGAATGGGGAGACCGGCCGAACCGTAAATCCTTGAACGCGGCGTTGACGCAAGGCCGCGGGGAAATGTGATCTTCATGTTCATGACTCTCTTCTCCTCTTCGGGATAGCGCTTGCCTCAGGTAACTGCCGGGAAGCTGCTTAACTGCGCCACGGTGAAGGGCATAGGGAAACCTCCGTCAGCTTGATACAACACTTTCCCAGGGGCGCAAACACCCGCCGGGGTGGCCGGCAACGCGTGGATGGAGGGCGCGGCCCTTCCGTCTTTCCCTCTCTTCCTATCCTTTTATGCGGGAACCCTCTCCCGCCCTTCCATGCCGGCACGCCACCCTTGGGGGTGTAGGTCCCGGGGCGCCACGCCGGTAGCCTGGGAGCGCAGATCGGACGACCGTTCGAGAAAGGAGGATTCCCATGATCGAGACGGCAACCGCGGTCCTGCCCGACGCCGAAGAGGCGGTCCGGAGGCCCAGGACGGCGAAGAAGACTATGAAAGCGACCGTTTTCCACGGCGTGGACGACATCCGCGTGGAAGAGGTGCCGCGGCCGGTGCCCGGCCCGGGCGAGGCGGTCCTCCGCGTCACCCTGACCACCATCTGCGGCACCGACCTGCACATCGTGCGGGGCGAGTACCCAGTCCGGCCCGGACTCATCATCGGCCACGAGCCGGTGGGTGTCATCGAGGAGCTGGGGCCGGGGGTCACCGGCTACGAGGTGGGCGAGCGGGTGCTCGTGGGGGCGATCACCCCCTGCGGCCAGTGCAGCGCCTGCTTCAGCGGTCACCATTCACAGTGCGGCCACGGCGCCGGCTACGAGGCGATCGGCGGCTGGCGCTTCGGCAACACGATCCACGGCGCGCAGGCCGAATACCTGCTCGTGCCCTATGCCCAGGCCAACATGGCCAGGATCCCCGACGAGCTGACGGACGAGCAGGTGGTGCTGCTGGCGGACATCGCGTCGACCGGCTTCTCCGGCGCCGAGTCCGGCGGCGTCAAGATCGGCGATTCGGTCGTCGTCTTCGCCCAGGGGCCGATCGGCCTCTGCGCGACGGCGGGCGCGAAGCTCATGGGCGCTTCGCTGATCGTCGGCGTCGACGGCGACGACACCCGCCTCGCCATGGCGAAGCGGATGGGCGCCGACGTGGTGCTCGACTATCGCAAGGTGGACGTCGTCGAGGAGGTGAAGAAGCTCACCGGCGGCGGCGTGGACGTGGCGATCGAGGCGCTCGGCACCCCGCAGACGTTCGAGAGCAGCCTGCGCTGCCTGCGTCCGGGCGGGACGCTCTCTTCGCTCGGCGTCTACTCGGGCAAGCTCCAGGTGCCCTACGATGCCTTCGCGGCGGGGCTGGGCGACCATCGCATCGTCACCACCCTCTGCCCGGGCGGCAAGGAGCGGATGCGGCGGCTGATGGAGGTCGTCCGCCACGGGCGGGTCGACCTGACGCCGCTCCTCACCCATACCTTCCCGCTCGACCGCATCGACGAGGGCTACCGCGTGTTCGGCGAGCGCCTGGACGGCGTGCTCAAAGTGGCGATCCGGCCATAGCCGAACCCGCTCAGCCCGGGGGCGCTCCTCGCGCGCCCCCGGGATCTCATGCCGCATTTCTTCCAATGGATTCGTGGGGAGCCGCCGCGGGATTCGCGCCGCCATCAAGCGCGGCCGCGGCGACCGAGCAGCGCCTCTCGAAGCGGCGCGCGAACACCTTGGCCATGGCCTTGAGCTTGAGCGTCTGCAGCGGATAGCGGCGCGGGCTCAGGCTCCGGCACTCCTCGGGCAGGAGCACGAGGCTGACGTGGACGTTGGGCGCGCAGCCGATCGGCAGGCCGCGCTCCATATGGCGGTCGAAGGGGACCGCCGGCAAGCCGGCTGGCGCGCCGGCGAGGGGATGCCTCGCTCATGACGCCTTCGCGAGGTCGGTCAGCGCCATGGCCGTCGAGACCGGCTGCTGGCCGGCCAGGGCGAAGAAGCGGACGAAGTCGGCCTCGGTGAGGATGCCCACCGTCCGCGAGCCCTCGACCACGGGCAGGCAGCCGTACTTGTTCTCGTACATGACCAGCGCCGCTTCCCGGAGCCACTGGCCGGGCTCGATGGTCTCCACCTCCGAGGTCATCACCTCCTCGACCCGGATTTGCTGCATGACGTCCTTCTGGAAGCTCAGCAGCACCCCGGTGCGCTCGATCAGCGAATGGCGCAGGAGGTCCCGGTGGGTGAGCAAGCCGGCCAGGTCCCCCTCGTCATCGATGACGACCAGGTGACGGAAGCGGCGGTCGAGCATGAGGTCGTAGGCCGTGGCAACGCTGTCGTCGGGCCGGACGGTGACGACGTTCGGGGTCATGAGGTCGCGGACTCGAAGCTCGCTCATAAGTCATCTCCTCGTGAAGTCTGGCGCCGGGAGCCGCTGCGGGAAGTGTGTCCCAGGGTCACGCCTATGTTGCCCGCGGGCAGCCGCTGGAGACGACGTCTCCGTGGGTTGGAAGAGGACGCGCGGGAGGGTGGGCGCGGAGCCGCGGCGGCGCCACCCGGACGGGTGGTGCCCTCCGAGGTGCTCATCCAGGAAAGACGTAGCGCCGCTGCCGGGCCGCCGCGAGCAACTCCGTCCGGAAGCCGGGATGGGCGATGCCGATCAGCGCTTCGGTGCGCTGGCGGATGTTCTTGCCCCAGAGGTCGGCGATGCCGTACTCGGTGACGACGTAGTGGATGTCGCCCCGGCTGGTCACCACGCCCGTGCCCTCTTCGAAGCTGGCCTGGATGCGGCTGACCGTTCCCTCCTTGGCCGTGGCCGGCAGCGCGATGATCGGCCGGCCGCCGCGGCTGCGTGCCGCGCCGCGGATGAAGTCGACCTGGCCACCGATGCCGGAGAAGAACCGGCCCCGCACCGTGTCCGCGGCCACCTGGCCCGTGAGGTCGACCGCGAGCGCCGAGTTGATCGCCACCATCTGATCGTTCCTCGCGATCTGGAAGGGGTCGTTGGTGAAGCCGCTCGGCCGCATCTCGATCTGCGGGTTGTCGTGCACCCAGCGGTAGAGCGAGCGCGTCCCCATCACGAAGGAGGTGACGATCTTGCCCGGCAGGAAGGTCTTGCGCCGGCCGGTGATGACGCCCGCCTCGGCGAGGTGCATCACCCCGTCGGAGAGCATTTCGGTGTGGACCCCCAGGTCGCTCCGGTCGGCCAGGGCCGCGAGGGTGGCGTCAGGGATCCTGCCGATCCCCATCTGGAGCGTGGCGCCGTCCGGGATGAGCGAGGCCACGTTGCGGCCGATCTCGCGGCAGGCGTCGTCGAGCGGCTGCGGAGCGAGCTCCGGCAGAGGCACGTCCACGGGCACGAGCTGCGCGATGCGGTCGACGTGGAGGAAGGAGTCGCCGAGGGTGCGGGGCATGTTGGGATTGACCTCGGCGAGGATCAGGTCGGCCGTGTCCACGGCGGCGCGCACGATGTCGACCGAGACGCCCAGGCTGACGAAGCCGAGCCGGTCGGGCGGGCTGACCTGGATCAGGGCGACGCCGATGTGCACGCGGCCCGAGGCGATGAGCTGCGGGATCTCCGAGAGGAAGACCGGCATGAAGTCGGCCCGCCCCTCCTGAACCGCCGGGCGGACGTTGGCGCCGATGAAGAACGCGGTGTGGCGGAACCGCCCTTCGAGCCCCGGCTGGACGTAGGGGGCCGAGCCGAGGGTCATCAGGTGGACGACCTCGTTGCCCGCGAGGTGCGTGCCGTGAGTGACCATGGCCTCGACGAGCCCGCCCGGCTCCGCGGCGCCTGAGCCGATGAGGATGCGCTTCCTGGGAAGGATCAGCCGCACCGCCTGCTCGGCGCTGGCGATCTTGGCGGCATAGCGGACCTGCCAGTCCTGCTGTCGATCGAGGTTCATGCGTGCGTGGTCCGATGAAGTGGTCTTTCCTGAGCGGCGCCGTCTTCGAGCAGCGGCAGGTATTGCTCCTCTTCCTGGGCGAAGTGGAGCCGCAGGATGGCGTGCAGGCCATAGAGGATCCGCCGCAGGTCGCGCAGATCGTCGGGCGCGAGCGGGGCGAAATCGTCGGCCGGGAGCTCATCGAGCAGGCGCCCGAAGAGGCG
The DNA here is from genome assembly GCA_036380715.1 of Thermoanaerobaculia bacterium. Taxonomy (GTDB): domain Bacteria; phylum Acidobacteriota; class Thermoanaerobaculia; order Multivoradales; family UBA5704; genus UBA5704. The sequence goes on from DASVEF010000336.1 coordinate 8,063, forward strand.
GACGAGGTGGGCGATCTCCAGGTGGGCGCGGCTCATGGGGGCGGTCGGGTCCTCGCCGCCGATGGCGCGGGCGACGAGCGGATAGACGGTGGCGTCCTCCGTCTGCTCGTGCGGCAGCAGCCGCTCTTCCAGGAAACTCCGGAGGTCCGCCAGCTCGTGCTTCGCCGCGCGGGCCGGCAGCTCGTCCAAACGGTCGGCGATGGTACGGAGGCGGTCCACGTCGGGGAGCAGCATTCCGTGCTCCGCCCGGTACCGGCGGCTGACCCCCTCTCCTGCGGACTGCGGACGCCTGCGCCCTCCGCCCAGAGCGCGCAAGGCGTTGGCGATCACCGCGACGTCGATCGCCTCCTGGAGCAGGGCTCCGGCGACCGGAGGCAGGTAGCCGGCGGCGGCGGCGACCATGGCCGCGAGCGACAACCCCATACCGGCGACAACGCTCTGCACGGCGATGGCGCGCGAGCGGCGGGCGACGGCGAGCGCCTCGCCCAGACGGTCCAGGCGATCGACGGTAACGACCACATCGGCCGCCTCCGCCGACGCCGTGGCGCCGCGCGCTCCCATGGCGACCCCGACATCGGCCGCCGCCAGGGCCGGCGCGTCGTTGATGCCGTCGCCCACCATCATGGTGGGTCCCCAGGTCCGCTCCGCGAGCACGGCCGCGACCTTCTCTTCCGGCGAGCGCTCCGCCAGGACCAGGTCGGCGCCGATCCCGGCTCCTACCGTCTCGGCCACCTCCGGGTGGTCACCGGTGACCAGCACCACCCGCTCGATCCCCGCCCGGCGTAGTGAGCGCAGGGCCTGCGGGCTGTCGGGCCGCACCGGATCGTGCAGGATCAGGGCGCCGGCGACTGCGCCGTCGGCCGCCACGAAGATGCTCGAGGAGCCGTCGAGAGCAGTCCGCCTTCGCACCCGCCGCACGCCGGCGGGAAGGGCCCCGCCCGGATCGATCCAGGAGAGCTTGCCCAGGGCCACCCGGCGGCCGTCAACCTCCCCCTGGATGCCCCAGCCCGGTCGCTCCGTCACTCTCGTCGGCAGGGAGAGGGAGAGGCCGCGGTCGCGCGCCGCCCGCACCACGGCGGCGGCCAGGACGTGCTGCGAGACCTGATCCAGGGAGGCGGCGAGCCGCAGGACCTCTTCGGCGGTGTCCCGGCCAAAGGTCTCAAGGCCGGAGAGCGCCGGCATTCCCGTCGTGATTGTGCCGGTCTTGTCGAGCAGCAGGACGCGCGCGCGGGCCAGGGCCTCCAGCGCCCGGCCTCCCTTGACGATCACGCCCCGGCGGGCGGAGCGCGACACGCCGGCGAGGAGGGCGACCGGCGCGGCCAGGATCAGCGGGCAGGGGGTCGCGACGACCAGCACGGCCAGAGCGCGCACCGGGTCGCCCGAGAGCGCCCAGGCGATCCCGGCCATCGCCAGGGTCAGCGGCAGGAAGAACAGAGCATAGCGGTCGGCGAGGCGGACGAACGGCGCCTTGGAGGCCTCCGCCTCGCGCACCAAGCGGACGACGCCGGCATAAGTGCTCTCGGCCGCGGTGGCTACCGCTCGCATCTTGAAGGGACCGCCGCCGTTGACCGTGCCGCTCCGCACCAGCTCGCCGGGGGCACGCTCGACCGGCCTCGACTCGCCGGTCAGCGCCGACTCGTCGAGCACGGCGGCCTCGTCCTCGACCAGACCGTCAACCGGCACGACCTCTCCGGGCTTGACCAGCAGGAGGTCGCCGGGGCGGACCTCGTCGAGCGGCGGAGACGTGAGGCGTCCATCCTCGTAGCGGTGCACTTCCCGCGGCGCTCGTGCCGCCAGGGCGGCGAGCTCCCGGCGTGCGCGGGCGCCGGCGAAGGCCTCGAGCGCCTGGCCGCCAGAGAGCATCAGGGCGATCACGGCGCCGGCCAGATGCTCCCCGAGCGCGAGCGATCCCGCCATCGCCAGCAGGGCGATGAGGTCCACTCCGAGCTCGCCGCGCCGCAGGTCGGCGGCGACGGTGAGCGCCAGCGGGACAAGGACCACGACGGTCGTGAGGGCCCAGAGGGCCTCCGCGACACCGGCGGTCCCGGCGAGCCAGGCCAGGCCCCCGGCGAGGATGCCGGACAGCGCAATCGCCGCGAGCAGACGGCCTGGCTTCGGGAAGGAGGCGGGCGCGCTCATCTCCCTCACTGTAGCTGTTCCCGCTGCGGAATCCGGATGCGGACTTCCAGGACCTCGGCGCTGGACCGGTACACCGCAGAGGGGGCCTGCAGGGGGAACGGCAAGGGGAGGCGGCTGGAGTGGGCGGGCTCGTCCCCCTCTCCTCCCGCCTGCATGACCAGATCCCGGCCGTCGACCGAGATCTCGACCTCCTCGTCCAGGCCCTGCAGGTCGGCATGGAGGACCAACTCGCCGTTCTCTTCATGGAGATCGAAGCTCGGCAGCCAGGTGCGCTGGAAGGTGCGTGTCTTCAGCTCGAGCATGATGGACTCCTCCTGGGCTCAGATGACCAGAGCCGGTTCGTGGTGCCAGGCGGGCACCGTCTGGGTTGTGATCGCGTCGGCGATGCCTTCCTCCAGAGCGGCCTCCGGCGAGATCACGAGCACGCTGCAGGGAGCCTTGCGGGCGACCGTCGAGGCCACGCTGCCCAGAACCAGGCGGTCCAGCCCTCCCCGCCCGTGGGTGCCCAGGATGACGAGGTCGGCCGGTCGCTCCTCCAACTCGCGGAGGATCTCGAAACGCGCCTCGCCGGGAAGGACTGCGGTCTCGACGTGGAAGGGAGCCTCGGGCCGGTTCTCCAGGACGAAGCGCCGCAGCTCCTCGGCGGCGGAGCGTTCGATCTGCTCGAAAGGAACGTCCCCGGTCCGCTTCCGGGCTGCGAGCGCATCCATGAAGCGGAGAGCGTAGACCGCCTGCACTTGGATCTCTCCGCTGCCCGCCAGCTGAGAAAGGAGGTGCAACCCGCAGCGGAAGGCGTCGCCCGAGAGCGTCGACAGGTCGACCGGAGCCAGCACGCGGCGCGGCGGCATCTGCAGCCCGTCACGCACGACCAGGACGGGGCAGGGGGCCTTGCGCAGGACGCGGTCCGCGGTCGACCCCAGCAGCTCGGCGGCGAGCGGCCCGGACCCGGTGGCGCCAACCACGATGAGGTCGGCGCCGAGCTGCTGTGCCGTGTCGGAGAGGATCCGGTGCGGGGCTCCCACCAGCACTCTGGAGTCCGCGAGCTCGGGCTCGTTGAGGCCGAGTCTCTCGATCTGCTGGCGCAGCTCCTCATGGCACCGGGCGATCTGCCCGCGCTCGACAATGGGTCCCGCCCCGACCTCGTAACCGACGAGCGGCGGCGCGAGCTCAGCCGCGTGGACCAGCACCACCCGGGCGCCGGCCGCACGAGCGACGGCGAGCCCCGCGCGCACGACCTGGTCGCTCTCCGCTCCGAGCGAGGTGCCGATCAGCACGGTGCGGAGCGGGCGGTGAGAACAAGATGGTGGAGACAGACTGTTCTGAATGCTCATGGTTTCCTCCTGAGACGGCGACGGCGACGGCGATGAGGTTATGGCCCTTTACCCGAACCAGTATTCACCAACGAATTCTGGCGAGGCGGCCTTCGCCGCGGCGGCAGGAGACTCGTCAGAGACGTAGCTCCAGTCGGCGCCCTCCCGTTCCTCTCGGCTCTCTGTTGCGGCGTCATCCCGCCCGCTCGCATCGGGCGGCACGATGAGCAGGTTGCATCTCGCGCTGCGCAGCACGCCGGCGGCGACGCTGCCAAGCATGAGGCGCTCGAAGCCGCTGCGCCCATGGGTGCCGAGCACGGCGAGGTCCGCGCCCCTCTCCGCGAGCGTGGCGAGGATCTCCTCCTGCGGATAGCCGATGCGCACCCGCGTCGACCGCGGACGCGCGCCCTCGTGCGTGTTCCCCGCTACGAACCGGCTCAGCTCCTCGCCAGCGAAGCGCTGGATCTGCTCGGGGGTGAAGGTGAACGAGCCTCCAATCTCGAACGGATTGAGGACGAAGAGCGCCTCCGACTCGGTATGCGGAACCCCGATCTGGACCAGGAGGTCCAGACCTCTGCGGAGGGCGTGCGCCGAGATTGGCGAGAGGTCGACGGGGATCTCCACCCGGTAGGGTGGGAATGGGGCCTCGGTGCGGACGGCGAACACCGGACAGGCCGCCTTGCGGATCACCCGGTCGGCGGTCGAGCCCAGGAGCCCGCGAGTGGACTCTGCGGCGCCCACGAGGATGAGGTCGGCCTGAACGCCCCGGGCGAGCTCTACGATCTCCCGGTGCGCCGAACCGAGCACCAGAAGGACCTGGTCGAGGGAGAAGCCGGCGAGCTCGGACAGCCCGGTCCGCCGGGCCTGCTCATGGATCAGCTCTCCAAGGCTTCTCACCTGCTCCTCCGTCCAGGCGGCGTCCACGCCCGCGCCGTAGGTGCCGATGAGAGGGGGATAGGCGTGGACGAGCCATGGCGTGGCGCCGGTCGCCCGGGCAAGCGCGACGCCGGTCCGCACGATGTCATCGCTGGCGGTGGTGAGCGAGGTGCCGATGACGAGGGTCTTCAAGGGTTTGGACATGATCGTTGCCTCCTTTGGTCAGATCCTTTATCCCACAGCGGCGTTCGGTGCGGGACACCCCTCAAGGTATGGCGCGGAACGCCCTGGGATGGGCGCATCCCGTTGCGCCGGCCACCCCGGCGGGTGGGGCTGGGCCGTCCGGCGTCCAACGGGATATCTGCTCTGCGCCGGGCGCGCCAGCTATGCGGCACGTTTTCCAGGCTCTGCCGTGGCACCCTCGTCGCCCTTCCGTTCCGGAGTGCCGAGCTCGCGTACGAGCTGTGCGAGAAGGGAGCGCCGAATGAAATGGGAGCCCGGGCCGATGATGCGGAAGTAGCGGCGGAACTTCTTCCACGACCGATCGTCGGTCGCGTCGACGCGAAGCTCGAGGGTCACGCGCGTGTCGCTCTCGCCCAAGGGTGAGAGCCGGATCGCCCAGGCGACCTTGACGAAGCCCGCCTCCGTGAAGGCCGAGAAAGCCTCTGCGTTCGCGAGGTGCACGAAGGGGATCTCGAGGTGCCACACCTTCCCGATCGCGCCGACCGCGACCTCGTGCGGCGGCTCGTCGACGAGGATCTGGAATCCGGGATGTTCGGGCGACGACACGAGATCGGCCATGCAGAGGGAGGCTCCCGCCGCGCGTTCGCCG
>DASVEF010000337.1:0-24142 GCA_036380715.1 Thermoanaerobaculia bacterium
CCCGCGGTTCGCGAGCTCATCGCGAGACACCATTCGGGCCGGTAAGGGGGCAGAGTGAGACTTCGAGCCGGGCGGCTTCGGCACTCGGGCATGTGTTCTAGCCGCGCCCTTTGCGGCGACGCGGGCTGGTTTGAATGGAACAGTCCCCCCGCTCATGGGCGGGCGATGTCGTGAAGTCGATTACGTAAGCAAGCCGAGGACATGAGGTTGTCCGACCAGGCCGGCCTGAAATAAGGCGATTCTCCAGGTTCCGAATCGCCCGCGCGAGCGGTGAACGACTTAAGTCATATCAGCATAGTAGCAGCAGCATTCACAGGTTGTCACGCCGTCGAGCGTCATGCACACTTCCGTGATTTGGACACCCTCTTGGTCTTCACCGCAGGTTGATTCGCAATTGCCTCCCACCTGGCAGTCCGGGTCCGACATGGGGGTGATCGGCGCAGGAGTGGCCAAACCGGTCACCAGCGAGATGGACGCGGCGAATGCGGCACATACAAGCAATCTGGTGGACATGTGAACTCCCTTGTGTTCAAAAGGTAGCCGATGGTAGACCAGCTACCCTAAAAGAGAGAGTGCGCCAGAGCGCCGAAAGTGATCCCCGAGATACCCCCCGGGAGGGCTGCCCCGCGAGAAATTGTCACGCCGCGCGGGGAGCAGCGATACTCTCCGGTCTATCTCACCAAGCGGCTGGCACCTATCGCCAGCTACGAGCCGGACCGCACCGCTCTCTTCCGGATCCACCAGAAGCTGACCCGCAGCCGACTGGGTGCCAGCCATTTCGCGTGGCTCGGTCGAAGAGCCGGAGATGGCCGACCGTCTCGCTGTCACCGAGCTGCACCGGAAAGCCGCCGGAGTCCCTCCTTGCTGTTCAGGCGGAGCGCCTACCTATAGCTGCTATGAAGCCGGTCGAGACGGATTTGGATCCCACCGCGCTCTGGTTCTCCGGGAAGCCACGTCTGGAGCGTCATAACATCTCGAGCGTGGAAGCCGCACGCAGGTTAGCCGTAAGCCTCCTCCTCGCCGGGTTCATGGCACGCTGGAGAGGCGAGGAGGAAAAAGCGAAGCTAGTTCTTTGATATATTGAAGCAACAGGGCTCGGTGGTTGGCGCCACTGGGCTCTGTCCTACCTACTTGGGCCAGCGTCGGGGCGGGCCGTCCCTGTCTTCTCACCGCTAGAAATCTCTGTCATTCCGAGCAAGAACCAGGCGCATCCCCGAGAATGTGCTCGCATTAAAAGTAAACCCCCAGCCTCTGAATGCACAGCGAGCAAAATCGTCCAAACCCCCGAACCAAGAAGAGCCTCTCACAATTCGAATGTCGGTCCCCTCTTCATCTTCTCTTCCGTCGTGTGGGTCATAGGGATATATATAATCTGGTTCAAGATAGCTTGCATATCCCCAACGAGTCACCGTCCATTCCCAAATGTTACCTGCCATATCCAAGACGCCGAAAGGGCTGGCGCCATCTGGAAAAGTTCCAACAGGGCTCGTAGTTTCAAGCCCCTCTTCTTTCGTATTCGCCCGCCCCCTGCTCTTCTCGTTGCCCCAAGGCCAGATATTACCCTCGTTCCCACGAGCAGCTTTTTCCCACTCTGCCTCCGTCGGCAATCGGATCCTGACATCTCGGCTTGTCGACAGAAGAGTCGCGCCACATTCCTCCTTGAGATCTTCAAGCTCATAAAGCTCATCGAGCCACGCGGCAAATGCCATAGCTTCGTACCAATTTATACCAATTACAGGCCGAGTCGGCCTATTCCAGAAGGAGTCCTCCCAAGAGTCGGGAGCCTCCTTGACCTTCGGACGCCTAGACATCCACTTGACATATCGCTCCCTCATCCTCCTATCTCCGATCGGGGAAAAATCTACAACCCCGCCTCTCACCCAATCCCAACCAGCAGGACTCCAGTACTTCCTCTCGCGATAGCCACCGTTCTCCACAAAAGGCCGAAACTGATCATTCGTCACAGGATAACGGCTGATCAAATATGTTGGCATGTATACTCGATGTGCAGGACACTCGTTGGTGTGGGACGTTCCGCCAGCAGAACTTCCCATAATAAACTCCCCAGCAGGGATTGTAACCCAGTCAATTTCGGGCACCAACCTCCCCGATCGACGAATAATAATACCCACGCCTTTTCGCGGGTCCTTGAGGTGGCCCAAGATGTCGCCAGCCTCGCACCGCTCTACCGAGGATAGCTCTCCTTTCTTCAGGAGCTCGACCAGCCATCGCCGGACACGACGCAGTAGTGCCTCGTGATGCTCGCGGCCTATCGCTTGATCGCGCAGACGCAACACCCAAAGAGATTCTCCCGCAAGAACCGAATTACGCCAATGCTTTTCGCCCGGGTTATCGACATCCTCGATGCTATGGGGAAGCAACGTGACCACAATTGAAATAGCATTCTGCAGACCCCCACGGCGAGCCTTACCAACAGCCAGGAGAAAGACCTCTCTCCACCAAGAGTAGTCGGAATTAACCTTATCTATCAGATCTTCTGGAAAATCGGCCTCGTCGGCAAAGTGGCAAGCCGCCAGGTACTCCTGGAAGGATCGGTGTGGGAATGCGAATACCCCCGTCTTTCGCTCGATCAACAAACCAGCCCGGTTCTCCAGATAATTGAGCAGAGTTTGCAGCTTGACAGAATCGAGGAGTGGCTCGAATGCCTCAAGAACTTCGCCTCTGGAGATATCTGCCGGGCCTATGCGATCTTCTGGCCTGAGGCGCTGCTTCTCGTGAACTCTATAGGCCAGCAATTCAAGCGCGGATCGGATGCGCGCTTCACCAACATTTAAAGCTTCAGTAATACCGGGCTCTAAAACCATCTCACCATCAGGCCCCCGCACCTCTCTTGCACGTTGCCATCGACTTAGCATGAGCCGGACAGTTTCCTCATAGAGCTCCGCCCGATCTTCAGGCAGTTGTCCTCGATTCGAGTGTAGGGCTGCCATCAGAGTAAGAAAAAGAGGACGGCCAGCGATTTCCCTGAGATAGGGCCTGTCCTTGAGGGCATACTGGAGGCTCGTACTCTTGCTATCGGCAGTATCCTCGCTCCAGCCGAAGCAAGGGCGCACCGCCTTGTACCATAAGTGTATGAATTCGCGCTGTTGTACTTCGTTGAATGGAGAGAGCGACCAAGCAGTAAAATTCGACAACTGCCATCGTGGATCCGCGTAGGCGTATGGCCTGGCAGTTACCAGGAACCGGCTCCTTGGATGATCGAGCACGTTGACAAGATCCCAAATAGCCTCAAGGAGAATTTCTCGCCGGCGGTTCGCCTCAGGCACTTCATCTAGACCGTCCAAAAGAACCAACGCGCCTTCCCGAAGCATCCTCTGCTGGAGGTAACCGAGCAAGCTATGGGCAGCGTCCTCCGCAAAGTGATGTCGTATATCATCGCGCAGAGCATGCCAAAAAATCTCGGCACTTCCCTTTCCCGATTCCGGACTGTGCTTGGCTGCGACCTCCCGCAGAACAAGATGAAATGGCAGTAAACCGTTCAACTCTTCTGGCAAAGTGTTCCCACAGGTGATCAGCTGGAAAGTGAGATAGTTGATCAGACTTGTTTTGCCTGAGCCTCCTTCTCCGAGGAGAACATGAAAGCGCTGTTGCGGGCTGGCAACAGCATCGAGAAGTGGCGTACGGTCCTTCTCGTCGCCGATGGCAAGGCGTAGCGCCCATGTCCGATCGCTTTCATCACCTTCCTCCCTCGCGGCGTTCCTCACATCCAGGCGGACATATACCGAAGCAAGGGATATCCGATCTTCATCTCTTTTGCTGATATATTCGGAAGCAATGGTCCCAAGTGGAAGATGGCCACACTCATTCGCTAGACAGCGATAGTATGTAGCCAATAACTCTTGCAATATATCCATATGAAGGCTTTGAGGAGTGGCGAAGATCGAAGGGGGATCTGGGTACAGGCTCGGCCCTGAGCCTACCACATGGCTCTCAAAATTATGAAGTGGCTGATTGTCCCTCAGCACTGCTTCGATTCTCTGTGCGACCCTATCAAGAACTTCCTCCTGATCACTCTCGTGCATTCCGACCAAGGGTTTGGCTGGATCATTGACCGCCTGAAACACCGAAAGATTGGGATCCCGCAAGAACCTGCACGGGCTAAGTATCAGGGGTAAAATTACCAGTCCTTCGCCCTCGGCGGCATGGAGCAGAGGCGGCAATTCGTTTTTGGCAATAAAATCCGAAGCCATAAAATCCGCGCTGACGAGCAGGACGGCAACTCTTGCTGTTTGGACCGCCCTCAGAATTTCAGACCTCCAACGTTCCCCAGACTCTATCTTTGTATCGTCCCAAGTTTCTATGCGGAAGTCGCGCTCCAAAGGCTGCAGGTGCCTGGAGAGTTTTCGGTGCCATTCCGAATCTTTATGGCTATAGCTGATGAACACAGTACTGCGGGCAGTGGCCTGAGATGCCATACGCTTCAATCTCTTCGATAGATAAATATGTAGCTATGCGCAGACAACAACCCTGGCTGCTTAGCTGGTGTATCATAACCTATACAATTATGGTAGCAGAGCGGGGACGAGGTGTCAGCCCGTTTCGCCGCCGGGACGAGGTGCCGGGGACGAGGGTAGGGTCGGCGGCGGGCGCGGTGGCTTGTAGGTCGAGGGAGTCGCTGTTACGGGGCGGGGGGCGAGGTGCCAGCCGTTTCGCTGCCGCTGCCGCCAGCCGGACCGGCCGGCCGGGTGCTAGCCGTTTCGCTAGCGGAGCCGGAGACTGGACGGGACGAGGTGCCAGCCGTTTCGCCCGCCCGCCCAGCCAGCCCCGGATGGATGGGTGGATGGATGGGTGCTGCTGGATGGGTGCCAGCCGAACATCTGCGGACTTCTTTCCAGACGAGGTGCCGGACGGGGTGCCAGCCGAACATCCATCTGCGGACTTCTTCCAGACGGCATCCGCCCCCTTCTCCCGCTCTGGGAGACAGGGGCTGCTGCCCCAGCAACATGTCGGCAATGGAGACCTGCCCTCTACAGGCGCGCCCCGTCATGACGCTTGACGTCATATGACGCCAGACGTTATAGTCGACGCGTGATCAGGTCCTTCAGGAGCCGTGCGGCGGAAGAGATCTGGCGAGGGGAGAAGGCACGGGAGCTGCCCAGCGAGATGCAGCGAGTGGGGCGTCGGAAACTCCGGATGCTGAACAACGCCCAGAGTCTCATGGATCTGCGGGTGCCTTCCGGCAACCGGCTGGAAGCCCTCAAGGGCGATCGAGCCGGCCAGCACAGCATCCGTATCAACGAGCAGTGGAGGATCTGCTTCGTCTGGCGGGAAGGGGATGTCCACGACGTGGAAATCGTGGACTACCACTGAGGAGGAATCGAATGTCTGAAAAGCTGCCCAACATCCATCCTGGAGAGATCCTCCTCGAAGAGTTCCTTAAGCCGCTGGGAATCAGCCAGAACAAGCTGGCGCGCGAGATCAAGGTGTCGCCGCGCCGCGTCAACGAGATCGTGCTCGGCAAGAGAGCCATCACTCCCGAGACAGCCCTCCGTCTGGCACGGTACTTTGGGACGTCTGAACGTTTCTGGCTCGGGTTGCAGCTTGACTTCGACCTCGAGGAGGCGAAGCGCAGACTCGCTGCGGCCATTAACCAGGAGATCCAGCCGATGGCTCCTACCGCCTAAGCCAGACGGGGTGCAACCGATTCGCTGGACGGGGCACACATGGTAAGATTCCACCCGGGTGAAAGACGAATGCCTCTTCCCAACCCACTGATCACATCGACTCCCGAGCGTCTCGGAGGTACTCCCGTCTTCGCGGGAACTCGCGTTCCGGTCCAGACCCTCCTCGACTATTTCGAGGGTGGAGACTCCCTGGACGACTTCCTGCTGGATTTCCCGACCGTGACGCGCGAGCACGCGATCGCCGTTCTCGAAGCAGCCAAATCCGCCCTTCTGGCTCAGACCGCGGCTGCGTAACCGGCCCTGGCGCATCGCCCGATGCGGGTGCTCCTCGACACCTGCGTGCCGAAGCGTCTGGCGCGCGATCTCCCTGGACATGAAGTCCGGCATGCCACCGAAATGGGTTGGGATGACCTGGACGACGGACCGGGAACTGGGTGCCAGCCGAACGTCTGGACCGGGAACTGGGTGCCAGCCGAACGTCTGGGTGCCGGAGTCGGGCTCGCGGTCGACCTCGTCGCGAGTCGCTCTGCATGCATCTGGAATGGCGCTGCCCGCGTCTGGAGTGACACCGTACGCGAAACAGGACCCGCTGCGCGCGTGCAACGATCCATGAACCGCGATCGGCATTTCGCTGCACGCGTGACGCGAGGCGCTGAACGCGATCGGCTTGATGCTGTTCGCGAGAGGCGACCCATTGCTCGCGATTGGAATGCCGGAGACCGCTCGCCGCGGGCCGTGGTTCCGGTTCCGGGTCTCGATGAACGGGAACGACCGGGCGCTGCACGGGAGTGGCAGCTTCTTGCACGCGCCCAGCGCCTCTCGGAACGCGGCCAACGCTTCTCTGCGCCGCACCGGAGGGCCGCTGCCCGGGATTCCGATCGCCCCGAGAGGTCTCGCGGAGCCCGCCGATCCGAGCGAGGCCTCGCGGTTCACGTGCACCATCGCATGGATCGCGTGCGACGACATTCGGTCCGCACTCACCGTCTCCTCGATCGCGTACGACGCTTCCCGGTCCCCGTGCATCGTCCCACGCATCGCGTGCCACCATCCGACACCCGCGTGCAGCGCCTCGTCGATCGCGGACGGCGAGGAGCCGGACGCGGCCGGCGAAACGCCAAGCGCGGCCAGCGTCGTCCGCATCGCGTGCGATGAGACCGGCGAGCCGGACCGGGTGATCGGGAAGGGATGAAAAAAGGGGGCGCGCGGATCGCACGCCCCCCAGGACAAGGATTGGAGCTCTCTGCAGAGAACGGGATCTAGACCTGGCGCTCCCCAGGCTCGGGGGACGGTTCGACCGGGGGCTCCGTCTCGGCCGACCGGTTCCGGCCGCGGAACGGCTGCATCCCGAACTCGACCAGCTTCTCGCTGCGGTTGCCGTAGTGCGCTCGCGCTCCGGTCCGCAGGACGTCCACCAGGGCCTCCCCCTTCTGCAACACCTGCTGCAGCGCCCTCGTCGCTTCCTGCTTGGCCGCCGTCGCGGCCGCCTGCTGGCTGCTCAGGCTGCGCGCCTGTTCCAGCAGGTCCTGAAGCTGCGCTCGCGTTCCGTCGAGGTGCGCGAGGTCGGCCAGGTTGGCGATCACGGCCGAGATGGCCTGCTCCCAGCCGTTGGTGCGGTTCATGTAGCGTCGTACTCTTGCCATGTGCGTTCTCCCTTTCTGGAGAGATATCCGCCACCGGAATGGCAGCAGATGTCGTGACCAACGGTCGCAATCGTATACCATGTATTCTTCGATCGTCAACGATCGCGTCGCAAACAGGACCAGAAGTCGGCCCAGGCGCCCCGAACGGGGTGCCAGCCGAACATCTGCCAGCCCGAACGGGGTGCCACCGGGTCGAGGCGATCGAGCCCCATGGCTGATCGAAGGTTTGTTGCATGCGGGCCGACAGTCGGCGATAATGCCTGGCTTGGAGGCTCTCTGGCCGATGCGGCTGAAGTCGTTGAGTACGCAGGGTTTGCGCGCTGCTGATTTCCGCCGGGTGCCGGCTATGGAGAGCATAAAACAGCATGTGTGCGTTCATGATCCTCCTCTTCGCGACGGTCGCCGCCGCTTCCCCGGTTCCCGCTCAGCTTGACGCGATCCTGAAGGACTACGGCCGCGCCGATGCGCCGGGGGCCAGCGTGCTCGTGGCGCAGGACGGGAAGGTCCTCTACCGCAAGGCATTCGGCCTCGCCAACCTCGAAGAGAGGACGCCCATCACCACGGCCACCAACTTCCGGCTGGCCTCGGTCACCAAGCAGTTCACCGCCACGGCCGTGCTCCTCCTGGCCGAGCGAGGAGAGCTGTCGCTCGACGATCCACTGACCCGCTTCTTCCCCGGCTTCGCCAGGGCCGCGCACGGGGTCAAGGTGCGCCATCTGCTCGGGCACACCTCGGGGCTCCTCGATTACGAGGACCTCATCCCGCCCGGCACCACGGTGCCGCTCAAGGACAAGGACGTGCTCGACCTGGTCGGCAAGCAGGACAGGCTCTACTTCGCGCCGGGCAGCCAGTTCCGCTACAGCAACACGGGCTACGCCCTGCTGGCCCTGATCGTCGAGAAGGTCTCCGGCCGGTCGTTCGCGCAGTTCCTCAAGAAGAACATCTTCGGCCCGCTGGAGATGGCCGGCACCGTGGCCCACGAGGAGGGTATCTCCAAGGTGGCGCGCCGGGCCTACGGGTACAGCGAGAGGGACGGCCGTTTCGAGCGCACCGACCAGAGCCTCACCAGCGCGGTCCTGGGGGACGGCGGCATCTACTCGTCGGTCGAGGACCTGTGGCGCTGGGACCAGGCCCTGTACGGCACGCGCCTGCTGCCCGCCGAGACCCTGGCGATGGCCTTCCAGGCCGGAACGCCCACCTCGGACCAGTCCGGCAGCGGCTACGGCTATGGCTGGTACGTGGCTTCGCACAGGGGGACGCGCAAGGTCTGGCACTACGGCGAGACCATCGGGTTCAGCACGTACCTGGCCCGCTACCCGGACAAGCGGCTCACGATCATCATGCTCACCAACCGGAACGACAACTTCCTCGGACCGACGGTGGATCGCATCGCCGATGTGATCCTCGCCACGCCGTGAGCCGACAGCCTGGCCGGCGGCGCGCTCATGATTAGTCTCCGTGGCACGGTGATCGCGGCCGCGCTTTTGGCGATCGCCTGCGGGCGCGACGCCTCACCCGGACGCGACGCCTCCCCCGGACGCTTCCCGGGCGCGCCGGTGATCCTCATCTCGGTCGATACCCTGCGTGCGGACCACCTCCCGGCCTACGGTTACCGCCAAGTCGAAACACCCAACATCGACGGACTGCGGCGCGACTCAGTCCTCTTCGAGCGCGTCTACAGCCATTGCCCGATGACGCTTCCTTCGCACGTCTCGATGTTCACCGGGTCGCTGCCCACCGAGCACGGGGTGCGGAACAACATCGGCTACCGATTCGAAGCAGCGAAGTTCAGAACTCTCGCCGAGGAGCTGCGCGAGCGAGGCTATGCAGCGGGCGCCGCGGTGTCGTCCTACGTTCTGCGCTCCGACACCGGGATCGATGACGGCTTCGAGCTCTACGAAGACTCGATCGCCGTCGCGACGGCGGGCGCGACGAGCGAGCACCAGCGCTCGGGCAGGGAGACGCTAAAGCACGCGCTGGCATGGATTCTGGGACACCGCGAGCAGCCTTTCTTTTTCTTCCTCCATCTCTACGAGCCGCATGCCCCCTACGAGCCGCCCGAGCCGTTCAAGAGCCGCTACCCGGATGCCTACGACGGCGAGATCGCCGCTGCGGATGCCATCGTCGGCGAGCTGGTCCAGTCGCTCAAGGCTTCCGGGCTCTACGATCCCGCGATCATCATCTTCACCTCGGATCACGGCGAGGGCTTGTGGGACCACGGCGAAGACCAGCATGGGATCCTGCTGTATCGCGAGGCGCTGTGGGTTCCGCTCCTGGTCAAGCTGCCGGGCTCGCACCAGGCCGATTCGATCAGCCGGCCCACGCCTCTGGCGCATCTCTTCGGCACGGTGCTGCGCCTGGTGGGAATCGACCTGCCTTCGCGCCCGGCTTCGTGGTTCGACGCCGGAGGCGAGGCTGAGGCTCGTCCCATCTACTCCGAGACGCTCTACCCGCGCATCCACCTCGGCTGGAGCGAGTTGCGGTCGCTGATCGACGGCCGCTATCACTACATCGAAGGGCCCAGTCCCGAGCTCTACGACCTGGAGCGCGATCCCGGCGAGGCCAGGAATCTGATCACGATCGAGCGCCGGGCGGCGTCACGGCTGCGACGGGAGATGCAGGCGGCTTATCCCGCAACGGCCGCGACGATCGGCGAGATCGACCCGGAGGACGCCAGGAAGCTGGCCGCCCTGGGATACGTGGGAACGCCGCGAGAGCGGGGAGCCGGGCCGCTGCCGAACCCGCGCGACGAGGTCGAGAACCTCGCTCGCATCAAGGCGGCGTTCCGCCTCGCGGACGAGCGCCGGTTGGACGAGGCGGTCGCGGCGTTGAGGAGCCTGCTGCAAGAGAACCCGAAGCTCCTGGACGTGGGGTCGAAGCTGGGAGAGGTCCTGGTGGAATCCGGCCGCTACGACGAAGCGATCGAGGTCTATCGGTCGGCGATCGCTCACGCCGAGCGCTTCTCGCCGGATCTCGCGCTCGCCCTGGGCTTCGCCCATCTCAAGCACGGCGAGGCCGCCGCGGCCGCAACCCATGCCCGCCTCGCCCTCACGACCCATCCCCGCGAAGCGAACGAGCTCCTCGCCCGGGCCGCGCTCGAAGAGGGACGCTTCGACGCTGCGGAGGAGCACGCGAGGTCCGCCCTGCAGCACGGCGACAGCCAGCCGGCGACGCTGCTGCTGCTCGCCGATGTCGAGCGGACCGCCGGCAGGCTCGAACCGGCGCTGCGGACGATCCAGGAGGCGGAGCGGCGCGCGGCGGAGCTCGGTATCGGACAGGGGGGACGACAGGGGCGGCTGCAGGGAGCGGACTATCTGCGCGGCGACCTGCTGGCGCGCCTCGACCGGCCGGAGGAGGCGGCCGCCGCCTACCGGCGTGAGATCGCGGCGTTCCCGCAGCACCTGCAGGCCTACGCCAATCTGGCGGTGATCCTCATGATCCAGGGCAGGAGCGCGGAGGCGAACGAGCTGCTCGAGCAGATGGCGCGGAGCAACCCGCACCGCGGGGCGTTTCTCCTGGCGGCGAAAACCCTCGAGGTGTTCGAGGACCGCCAGGGCGCCGCGCGCTGGCGTCAGCGCGCGGCGCGGCAGGACGGCTCAGCTCGCTAAAACCTCAAACCGAGCGAGAGGCGGTAGGTGCGGGGGAGCTGGTAGGCCTCCGCCGCCGTGGGCTGCCCGAAGATGGGTCCCTTCTGCCAGTGCACGCCCTCCTGCGGCGCCTCGCCGGCCAGCGGGTTGAAGGGCAGACAGCGTTCGTTCGTGCCCGTCTGGAGACACGTTGCCTGGCGGCGGGTGAGCACGGTCTTGTCGACGAAGTCCGGGTCTTCCAATCCCTGCTCGTTGAACAGGTTCAGGATGTCGCCCTCGATGAAGAAGCGCACGCCGCGCAGCGGCGGCGAATACCAGTTCACTCCCAGGTCGGTCGAGGTGATGTCGTCGAGGCGGAACCCGCCCCGGTCGCTGAAGTAGTAGGTCACCGAGGAAGGCGCGGTCACGTAGCCGGGGTTCACCACGCCGTTGGCGGGCCCCGTCGACGTTCCCCTCCGCACGTCGATCGTGCCGATGGCCGAGTAGGGCAACGCCGAGTGGTACCGCTCCAGCAGCGTGAAGTTGAAGTCTCCCGCCCATGTCGGCAGATCGTATTGCACCCAGATGTTGGCGCGGTGGCGCATGTCCGGACCGATAAAGCCGACCGGGTTGTTTTGCTCGAAATCCTGGTACTCGGGCCGGTTGATGAAGGGGTCATTGTCCACGCTGGTGGCGAAGCTCGGAGTCTCTCCCTCGACGTTGCCGCGCAACTTCGACCAGGTGTAATTGCCGCCGATCGAGAGTCGTTTCAAGGGTCGATAGCGGCCCTGGAGCTGGATCGCGTGATAGTCGCGGCTCAGGTTGTCATCGCTGTTCTCGATCACTCCCTGGTCGAACTGATCGCCATTCGGGTCCGTCGCCCTGCCGGTCTGCAGGTTCCGCCGCACGACGTAGAAGTCTCCCCAGGTCCGGTCGATGTAATCGGCGCGCAAATAGCCGCCGGCCCCGAACGTCATGCCGTAGCCCAAGGTGTATTCATCCATGAACGGCGCCGCGAGCGGCCCGTCGAAACGCAGGGTGACTCCAGGGATGTGGGCACTGTTGAGGAGATTCGGGTCCCGATTCGACGTGCCGCCGACGGAATTGAACCAGTTGAAGACTTGGCGGATGACCTCGGGGATCGAGAGGAGCTGGTCGCGTGGCGTTCCTATCGGGTTGATGGCCGGGCCCCTGTAATCCCAGTAGTAGGAGGCATAGCGGCCCGCGGTGGCGGTGTTGTCGGCAGGTCCTTGATCGACCTTCGAGACGTAGCGGCCATAGGTGGCGCTGAAGTTGTGCTTGCCGTCGCCGCGCAGGTCGTAGCGTGCCGCCAGGCGCGGGCTGTAAGCGCTGTCGTCGACGGTCTTGTTCCCGGCCTGATCGGTGCCGAACGACTCGTCATAACGAACTCCCACGTTGAAGCTCCAGCGGTCGTTCAGCTCCCACTTGTCGTTGAGGAACCACGAGCGCGTGGCGAAGTCGGAAGTTTCCGACAGCGCGGGAACGGGATCCCACTCGATCTCGCTGGACTCTGGATCCACGCCGAAGAAGACATCCTGTCCGAAATAGATCAAGTTGCCGTGGATGCGAAGATCGCTGCCGGACTGGAAGTTGTTCTCGTTGCGCTTCTGATGGAACTCCTCGAAGCCTCCGACGAGGCTGTGGTTGCCGGTCGCCCGAGTGCTGAGGAAATAGGACGCCTTTCCCAGCCAGCTCTCGTTGTTCCGCTCCTTGAACCCGCACGGTCTGCCGCAGAAGGTCGGCGACCACATCCGCCGGCCGGTGTTGGCGTCGAGCAGCAAAGTGCCCTCGATCAAGTCGCGGGTGTTGGCCCCGAGGGCGAACGCGTGCTCCATCTCACTGTATTGGCCCTCCACGAGGAAGCGATCCGTGAAGATACCGTTGTAACGGAGGGAACGGAGCTCCCGGAGGTCGTCGCGAAAAGAGAGGCTGCGCAGGTCGACGACGCGACCGGAGGTGACGAAGTTTTGCCGCTCCAGATCGCTGTCGATGTAGGACGCGACGAGCATGTGCTGGTTCGTGATCTGCCCGGTGAGCTTGCCCTCGATCCGCCGGTCGTCCCGCGTGGTGTCGTAGGGAATGTTGGTGTCGGAAGTCTGGGCGCCGGTCTCACGCTCTTCCGACCGCGCGGCCACGAAAAACCAGAGGCGGTCGCGGATGATACGCCCGCCCAGGGTTCCTTCGTAGACGCTGTTGGTGCCGTCGATGGGGTCGAGCTGGGCGGCGAAGTCAGACTTTTTCGTCCAGTCGTCGTTGGTCAACGAATCGCGAAGCGACCCGGAGAACTCGTTGCCTCCCGATTTGGTCAGGGTGCTGACCACGCCCCCGGTGAAGCGGCCGAACTCCGCCGAGACCCCGCCGGTGAGAACCGTGGTCTCCTGGACCGCGTCCTCGATGTAGAGCGGGTTCGGCTGTCCGCGGACGTTCTCGTTCACCACCACGCCGTTCACCAGGAAGAGGCTCTCGAAGGACATCGATCCCGAGATCGTGATCTGGTCGTTCGGCCCCGCTTCCGTCACCCCCGGCGAGAGAGCCACGATGTCGTCGATCGTCCGGCCGGTGGGGAGCTGATTGACGGTCTCGACGTTGAAGCTCGCCGCGATCTCGGTCGTTTCGACCGCCGGCGGCGTCGACGCCGTGACCGTGATCTCTTCGGCCACGCTGGAGAGGGTCATCTCGGCGTCGGCACGGGCCGTCTGGCTGAGGCCGACGGCGGCGCTCTTCTCGATTCTCCGCATGCCCTCGAGATCGAAGGCCACCGTGTAGTCGCCAGGGGGAAGGGCAGAGAAGTGGTAGCCGCCGGCGTCGCCGGTCACCGTCGTTCGGCTCCCCTGCAGGGCGGGGGACGTGACGGTGACCGTGACTCCCGGCAGCGGTTGGCCGTCGGACGTGACGGTGCCGACGAGGGTGCCCGTGGTTGACTGCGCGACGAGCGTGGCTGCACACAAAAGCATGGCGATCACAAGGACGTTTCGAAGGGCCAAGCGCATGAGCACCTCCACCGGATGAACGATCATTGAATGAGCCAACGGCTGCCGGGATTGTACCATCTTTCAAAGACCGAAGGAGGCCCCGGCGGCCTGCTGAGAGGCTGAACGCTTCGGTGCCCGGCGGCGGCGGGGTGCCAGCCGTTTCGCCGCCAGGTCGCGCACCGGGACGGGGTGCGGGACGGGGTGCCAGCCGAACATCTGCTGCCGGACGGGGTGCCAGCCGTTTCGTGGTGCCGACGGGGTGCCAGCCGCGCCACGGCGCCGGACGGGTGCCAGCCGGACGGGTGCCCGGACGGGTGCCAGCCAAACATCTGCGGACTCCTTTCCGGACCGGCATCCGCTCCTTCTCCCGCTCTGGGAGACAGGGGCCATCCTCCCTCTACAGTGCGGCCGGATCAGCCGACCTCGGCGAAAACGCGTTCTCACGCGACGTAGAGCGGACCTAAGTGATTCCAGCAGTATGGAGAGGGGGAAAAGGAGCCTACTCCGAGGGCTGCCCGGGGTGGATCAGGACGGGAAGCTCACCGAACCTCCCTGACTTCTCGCTATTTCGCTATCAGTGATATTCTTTTTCCCACCCGCCATGGCGACGGGTGAGTCCTAAAGGAGCCGCATATGATGAAGTCCCCCTCGTCTGCCTCTCGCCACCTCATTGCCGCCGTGCTCCTCTTCACCACCGGCCTCTTGCTCCCCGCCGCCGCGTCCGCCGTCCCCAGTTACTGCGATTGCCCTTCGAGCGCTACGCAAAGCTTGTGGGGTGAGCTGAAGCAGAACACATGCTCGAATCTCGACAGCAACCTGTACTCGAATCTCAGATCCTGGGCGAACGGCCAATGTGGGCAGTGTGGTGCCTGCTTCTACAGCTATACGACTCACTATCCGAGCTGCACGATCACCTCGGACGGCTTCTATACGCAGGCAGGCACTCTGAATTACGCGTGCGGGTTTTACGTGGGGCCTCCCTGCCCAGAGTGTTCTTGAGAGCCACAGCGGAGCGGCGGATGGGGCGGATGGGGTGCCAGCCGAACATCTGCGGACTTCTTTCCAAGGTGTCGCCGCGCCGGTGCCAGGATTCGGCATCGAAACCACGCCGCTATGTATCGATGGATTTGCATGGGCATTCGTCTTGGGGTAGGGTAAGGCGCCGACTTCGCCCGGGTCGAAGGAACGTCCCGAGGCAGGAGTCGCTAGTCGAAAGGAGACTTCATGAAAGCTGTAACTCGCATGTTCCTCCTGGGCCTGGCTCTCACCGGAGCCATGGGGTCCGTCTCCTACGCCGACAAGTGCGTGCCTAATCCCGATGCGATCTGTCCTCTGATCTACGCTCCGGTTACGTGCAACAACGGAGTCACCTACGGGAACCAGTGCTTCGCGGATGCGGACTGCGCCAGGGGCTGCCGCCCCTCCGGCGAGATCTAGCCTCTCTTCCCAGCGAGCCCGGCCCTCGGGCCGGGCTCCGTCTCTCACCTGGAGGCTTTTTCCTGCGCGGATCAGGTCTGGCGCTCTGGGCCGCAAGACGAATCCACTCTGCCGCCCTCGTCCCGCGGGGGCCCAGCCCCCGTAGGACAGGCTCCCTTTCGCGGACGGAGCAGTCGGTCCCAGGCACGGTGCTCGCCTGACCATGCACGGTGCCGACGCCGCCACAAGGCGCTTGACATCCTCTACCATGCGGCACATACTGTGTGCCGTACACTGTGTGGTACAGAGTGAGACATGAACACCGACCTGTTTGAAAGCCTCCGCCTCGAGCTCCGCCGCGGCTGCCTGATTCTGGCGGTGCTCGCCGCCCTGCGGACGGAGCAGTACGGGTATACGCTGCGCAAGGCCCTCGCCGACCAGGGGATGGAGATCGAGGAAGGCACGCTGTACCCGCTGCTGCGCCGCCTGGAGAGCCAGGGGCTGCTGGTCAGCGCCTGGCGCGAAGAAGACAAGCGCAACAAACGTTTCTACCGCCTCTCGCCCGACGGCAAGCTGATCCTCAAGAAGCTCGTGGCCGAGTGGCGAAGCATCAATTCATCTCTCGACGAAATCCTCTAAGGAGAGACGTCATGGACCTTCTCGACCGCTACCTGCAAGCCGTAAAATTTTTGCTGCCCAGCTCCCAGAAGGAGGACATCCTCGCCGAGCTGTCGGACGATATCCGGTCGCACATCGAGGAGCAGGAGACCGGGCTCGGCCGCAAGCTGGACGAAGCCGAGCTCGAAGCCATCCTGAAGCGCTGGGGGCATCCGATGCAGGTGGCCGGGCGCTATCTGCCGCAGCAGTATCTGATCGGTCCGGTCCTGCTCCCCCTGTACCGGCTCGTGCTGAAGATGGTGCTCGGGTTCTACCTGATCCCGTGGCTGCTGGTGTGGTTTTCCTTCGTGCTTTTCGTGCCCACGTATCGCGCCGAGCATCCCGGTTTCTCGTTGCTCGGGACCTTGGGGACGTGGTGGATCACCGCCGTCTACGTGTTCGGCTTCGTCACCGCGGGCTTCGCGTTCGCGGAGAGGCGCCTCGCCAGATCCGGTTTTTTCGACTCGTGGAGCCCGCGCAAGCTGCCGGTCGCGCGGGACCCCAACCGCATCCCGCGCTCCGAATCCATCGGCGAGCTGGTGGGAGGCATGGTGTTCGTTTTGTGGTGGGTGGACCTGCTGCGGCTTCCGTCGATTCCTGGCGTCACCGTCACGCCGGCCCCCCTCTGGAGCAGCTTCTACTGGCCCATCCTGCTGGTCGTCCTGGCCTCGGTCGTTCTCGCGGGCGTCAACACGTTCCGTCCCTGGTGGACGCGGATGCGTTCCGGCCTTCACCTCGCGATCGACAGTCTCGGCCTGGCCCTGGTCTGTTACCTGTTCACCACCGGACCCTGGGTCCGGATCACCGCGTCCAACCTTCCCATGGAGAAGGCCGCGGAGCTCGCGGAGTGGATCAATCTGTCCGTCTTGATCACGCTTGCGGTCGCCGCGGTGATCCTGGGCATCGCAGTTTTCCGAGGCATTCGCCGCACCCTGCGAAGCAGGACGACGCCGAGGGGTGTGGCGAACGGCTTGCCGCACCCGCGGTAGAGGACTACGCCCGGGCGGAAAGGTCAGATCGCCAAAGACGGGAACGTCCCGCGGGGATCGGAATCCCCGCGGGACGCGCATGGTAGAGGAAGTCAGCGCCTCAGCGCTGCTTCAGGCACTTCTCGCAGATCTGCCGGATGGCCTCCGCGGCGCTGCCAGCCGGGGCGCCTCTCCCGAGGTGGCGGGCGCCTGTTTAGCTGGTCCCACCCAGCCGAGCGCCTCGCTCGGACAATGCCCGAGCGAGCCCGAGCCCAACGCCCCTACGGGCAGGTCGCGAACGCGGTGGTGTCCTGGATCGGCGCGAACGCCTGCCTCTCCAGGTTCACGTAGGTCCTCGTTACACCGGTGGCAACGTCGGTCACGGTGACTTCCACCCGCACGTTGGTCAGCCCGGCCATGAAGACCCAGTAGTGGTTGTTGCGGGCGCAGCCATTGAGCACCTTGACGACGAGCTCGGCGTTGTTGGGATCGAAGAACCAGTAGAACCCGCTGTCCGAGGTGATGTGCATCGGCTGGCCTTGACCGCTCTCGTTGCCGACCTGCCACCGTATATCGACCGCGAACCGGCCGTTGTTCAAGCAGCTTTCCGACGCACAACTCCCCTGCCGCCGCACCACGACGTCGTCGAAGTAGGCCCTGGTGCCTGCGAGGATCTGCACCGCCGCGCTCCGTGTACCCGCCGGCGCGATAAGGTCCACGCCCCAGTTGCTCGAGCTGATCGTTTCCCAACTCTGTCCATGGTAGAACGATATGAGAGAGGGGCTGTTGCCGTGCAAGGCCGTGCAACTGTCGTCGGAGTACCAGCGCAAAAATACCGTCACCGTGCCGGGGCCGCTTTCCGGTTCGTAGTGCTTGAACTCCAAATCGTAGGCTCCCGGCGTGGCCCGGAAGCAGCCGGACAGAGCGCCGGCTAGCACCCCGTCTGCTGGGGGCACGGCAAGGAGGGAACCCGAAGTGGAGGATCCTCCGGCATCCGCGCTGTCCCATACGGCGTTCCCCGGCTGGAGAAGCCAGCCACTCAGGTTCTGGTCGAACCTGGGGTTGGGCACCAGGTTCTGCGCCTGCACACCCTCCGCGAAGAGGAAGAGACATCCGGCCAAAGTCATGATGATCCGTTCGATTCGCAAGGTGGGTTCCTCCGGAGGTGAGCCTCTGTTGAGAGTGAAGTCTTTTATTCTATCTCCATCAGATGTCGCTGGGCGCCGAACCATTTCGTCCTGGACTCGCCTCCACACCTCCAGGACGTCCACCCCGAGCTCCCACCGATCGTCAAGAAGGACCTCGCGGATCATCCACGCGTCGGCGGCGGGAAGGGGTCTTGCGGACCCGGTTTGGAGACTTCGTGCAGGAGTTGGCGACCAATTTCAGGCCGGCAAGGGGAAGCCAGGCCGCTCTCCGAATTCAGCTCATCTCTCGGCGCGCGAGATCACCCGCACGCCGTCGGAGCGCAGCTCCTCGCCGAAAGCGACGGCGATCAGCTCGCGCAGCGGCGGTGCGGCTTTGTGGGGATTGCCCTCGGCGCGGACGAGGAGGACGAACGATCCGGCCGGCCGGACCTGGGCGATCGGCCGGTAGACCACCAGCTCTCCCGCCTGCCCCAGCTCCGGCACGGCGGGATCGATGACGACGCCGACGACGGTCAGCATCCGGTACAGCGGATCGCCGGAGAGGGCGAACCGTTTCCCGATCGCGTTTTCCCCGGGCCAGGCCTGCTCGGCGAGCTTCCGGCTCACGACAGCCACGTCGACTGAATCCCTGTCATCCCGATCCGCGAAGGACCGGCCGACGATCACGGTGAGGCCGGTCGTTCGGAAATAATCGGGACTGACGAGCCTCGTCGTCGCCTGGACCGGCAGGCTCCCGGTCTTGTCTTGCAACAGCAGGAACCTCTGCTTGGCGGGACGGTCCCGTTCCGGCAGCGCATTGAGGATCGCGGCGGACCGGACGCCCGGGACCGTGAGAGCCTTTTCGAGAAGGCGGTCGGCGACCGAGTCGAGGACATCGCTCCGGGCCTTGCGGAGATGGACCGCCAGCAGGTTGGGCGGCGGGGGCTCCGTGGCGGCCGCAAGGTCCGGCCAGGGGAGCAGGCACAGTAGGACGACGAACGCTCGAAGGGCCATGACGTCCTCCCTTCAGGTCCGGATGATTCTATCACCGGCCCCTCCGTCGGATTTGCGGCCCGTGATCCGGAGAGGCCAGAGCTCGTAGAACGGAAACGTCCCGCGGAGATTGGAATCCCCGCGGGACGCGTGTGGTCGAGGAGGTCAGCGCCTCAGCGCTGCTTCAGGCACTTCTCGCAGATCTGCCGGATGGCCTCCGCGGCGCTGGCCTTGCCGCGCGAATCCTGGACGCGCACCGTCGCCCCGTACTGCCCGTCCTGCGCGTACTGATGATCGATCGTCGGCTCGGTGGTGGCCACGGGGGGAGTTCCGTCGCCGAAGTCGAAGACGTACTTGACGATGGTGTCGCGGAGCTGCGGATCGCTGGAGGTCGCGTCGGGATCGAACGAGCGCGAAGCGTCGAAGTGGACGTTGAGCTGCTTGCGGTTGCCGATCGGCGAGGCGGAGAGCACCGCGATGGGCGCCTGGTTGGGACCACAGTTGGCGACCGGCACGGTGCGCACCTCGCCCGTCCCGACGCCGTCGTCGGGCATCAGGTCCATGGGCTGGGAGCCGCCGACGAAGCCGCCGGTGGCGTCGGTCCCCGCGAGCTTCGAAGAGATGGACAGCAGCGAGTTGATGCTTTGACCGGCGGCGACGCCGATGTCGCTCGCCCGCACCGTGATGGTGATCAATCCGGTGGCCGGCGCATAGCCGCTGCCCGCCCGCGCGGGAAGGGGCGTCCCCTCGACGAAGTCGCCGCGCCGCGCGCCGTTGCTGCCGGCGGCCACCCGGTAGGACTCGAAGCGCGGCGTGCCGGTGGCGTTGGTGACCATGCGCACGGCGTAGACGACTCCCGCCTCGTTGCGGAAGGAGGTGAACCAGGTGGTGTCGGGCGGCAGCGTGTCGCCCTGGGCCGCCGTCTTGAGCTGGAAGGTCAGCGTCAGGGCGCCGCCGGCGAGGTACGGCTCGCTCACCGCCAGGAAGAGGAGATCGGCCGCCGCGGGCGCCGGTACACCCACCGGCTGACCGAGCACGATGACGAAGTTGATGGCGTCGCCGGAGCCCTCGCGGAGCACCGTCAGGCCCGGCGCGACGCAGATGTTCTCCGTGGGCAGGGCGGGGGCGACGGTGTTGCTGGCCGGCCCCGCGCCATGGAGGTTCACCGCCGACACCCGGTAGCGATAGGTGGCTTCCTCGTCGATGGCGGTGGTGTCGTTGTGCCGGGTGGCCGTGGGCGCCGCGGTGGCCAGGCTGCGGAAGGGCTCGTCGTTCCTGGCGCGCTCGACGGTATAGCTGGTGATGGGCGCGGTGCCGCTGTCGGGGGCCGTCCAGCTCAGGTTGACGCCGAGCGGGTCGCGGCTCGCCGTGAGGGCCGGGCTGCCCGGGAGATCGCCCTGCTCGTCCGGATCGAACTCCGCGAACATGCGCCTGCCGGTGGCCTGGCGCGCGATGTAGCCGCGCCGGGTGAAGCCGTTCGCGCCGCCGGTCACGCAGGCGTCGACGCAGCCGTCCGCGTAGCCGACGAGGATGCGGCCTTCGCCGTCGATGTCGGCATCCATGAAGTCGAGGAGGTTGCGGTCGTTCGGAGTGTTGTCGCAGCCGACGCCCTGGTCGCAGATCGACCCCTTCTGAGTCGGATCGTTGGGCGTCGCGTTGCGCAGCTCCCAGGTCGCGCCGCCGTCGAAGGTGGTGGCGATCCAGAGGTACCACTCGGCGTTCGCCGGGAACGTCGCCATGTCGCCGGAATTACCGGGGGTCGTCGTGCCGTGGAAGATGTAGGCGGCGCGGTCCGGATCGCCGGCCACCACGGTCGGGAAAGCGATGTTCACCAGGCCCGCCGGCGCTCCCACGTCGATGGCCGGAACCTGCCAGTCGATGGTCGGGTTGCTCGGGTCGCTCTTGTCGAGCGTGCCCTTGAGGATCATCGGCCGGTCATCGCCCTCCTCGGCGTAGCCGTAGTAGATCGTGCTGCCGTCGCTGGCGATGGCGATCGACGAGTCCCAGCGGCCGCTGACGGTGCCCGGCACCTGGATGTAGTGCCAGGTCTCGCCGGCGTCGATCGACAGCGACACGCCTTCGTGCCCCTGGCAGGAGTTGTTCATCGGCACATAGACGGTGCCGTCGGCGCCCACCTTGACGTGGCCGTGGTTGTTGCACGCGTCCTGCAGCTCGAAGATCGGCCGGCTCGGGTTGAACGTCAGGCCGCCGTCGTCGCTGCGGGAGCAGAACGCGTTGGCCGCCGCATGGGAGCAGTAGTAGAGCGCGTGGGGGTAGTCGGCTCCCGGCCGCGCCGTCGACGGCTTCACGTTGTTCGGATAGGGGCCGGCGGCGATCGACTGGTTGTCGACGCCGTGCACTTGGCCGGGGCCGGTGAGCGAGTTGGTCCAGGTGGAGCTGGTGCCGGAGCTGTCGTTGAACGCCATGTAGCTCGACGCCGCGAGCAACTGCGCGATCCAGACGCGGCGGTTGACGCTGCCGTCCGGCAGCCGGTGCTGGTCCATGGTCAGGAAGGGATCGGCGGTCGTCGGAGCGCCGCCCGTACCCAGGTTGCGCCAAGTGGCCGTGGCCGGCGTGGTCGAGTCGTCGAAAGCGGTCTCCAGCACGTCGAAGCGGTACAGCATGTAGGCGCTGTTGGTGCTCAGGTCCACCCCCATGGTCGGCTCGGCCGCGTCGTTGGTGCGGGTGCTGACGCTCGTCGGCGGGGTGTAGTTGACGAAGGTGGGGCCACCAAGGGTGACCTCCGTCTCAGCCGGTGTAGGGCCAGTGACCAGCGAAGCCGTGATAGTGGCCGAGAGCGCCGCCGGCGCCGCGGGGACCAGGAAGACGCGATAGCTCGTCGCGCCGGACGGCGCCGGGAACTCTACGACCTCCGGCGCCGGCGGGTTGTTGCGCGACGAACGGAAGGGCTGGCCGGACGCCGTGTTGTAGGGCGGCGTGTAGACGTGCATGTCGAGGTCGCTGACCTGCGGATCCCAACCCGCCGTGATCCGGATCACGTCGGTGGGGTGCTGCTGCGCGTAGTCGGCCGGCAGCGCCACATCGACCTGTACCTCAAAGCAGGGATTGGCGAGGGCGTCGCAGGTGAAGCTGTCCGAATTCGCCTGGCCGGCGACCCCCAGCACGAACGAGGCGGTGTACGTCTCGTTGGGGACGAAGAAGGGTCCCCCGCTGGCGCTGGCCGACCGGCTGGTCTCGGTGATGGTGAGGGTGGCCGAGGGCGCGGCGAGTGCGCTGCCGGCCGAGACCAGGAGGCACGCAGCCACCAGGCTGCCGACGAGGATTGCCGAGCGCACGGAAACGGCTGCGGCGGATCGACGGGTGAGAGTCTTGGGCGAGCGGCGATGGGTTGAAGGGATCATAGCGCCTCCTGGCATTGATAGTCAGGATGCAGGATGGCTCAGGAGCCGGGCGGTGGGATATGAGGTGAAACCCTCAGGCCGAGGTGGGAGGTTCCCCCATCGGCTCCCCCGGAGACAAGATGCGGGACGAGGTGCCCAGCCAGCCGGGTGCGGACAGGCCGGTAGTCCCGTGCCGCGGTAGAGGGAAAGTGGTACTATCCTCCGAGCGTGAGCTCCGAGGTGGAAAGGAGTACCATGGCGAGCGCAGTATCATTCCTGACCCTGGACAAGAAGGGACGGACGACTCTGCCGGAAGAGATCCGCTCGGCGCTCGGGGTCGAGGCAGGGGATCTGATTCTGCTGGAGAGGACGGAGAGAGGGACCTTCGAGCTCGTCCCGGCCACCTTGGTTCCCAACGACCAGCTCTGGTTCCACCATCCCGAGATGCAGGCCCGAGTGGCGCGGGCAGAGTCTGATTTTGCCGAGGGCCGCTCTACGAAGACGGAGACGCCTGAGGAAGCTCAGGCGTTTCTGGACAGCTTGAAACAGCGGCCCAGATCGAAGTCCTAGCCGGCCCATGGCGCGGAAACAGACCTTTCTGACGGCCGAATGGGTCGGAGCCGTGGAAGGCCAGTTATCCCAAGCTCAGCGCTGATCGACAAGCTGCTTGTGACGAAGCGGCTATCGCGCTGATCAAGCAGACCTCCTCTCCGGGCCTGCACATCAAGCCGATCCATCCCGACAAGTACTACCTCGAAGCGAGAATCAACAGTGGAGACCGGATCGTGTTCCGGATCGAAGGTGGCAGAATCCTCTTCATCGACATCGTCAAGCACGACGATATCTCCAAGTATGGCAAGCGACTGAAGTAGGGGGGCAGGCCGCCGGGCGCCCCAGAGGAGGCGCTGGGTCTCGACCGCGGTCGCTCGGACGGCCCCTACGCCCAGAGCAGATCCACTTCGTAGGCCTCGAGCTGACGGTCGACCGTGAGGATGACCAGAGTTTCGAGCTGGGCCTGTGCGATCAAGAGACGGTCGAAGGGGTCTGCATGATGATACGGGAGGCTGCCGGCGTGCAGCGCATGGCTGTGCTGAACCGGCAGAGGCGAGGTGCCGCTCGTTTCCATCCGGGAGAGGACATACTCCATGGGCGGCAAGGGAAGGGGGAGTTTCCCCAGCGCATATTTGATCGCGATCTCCCAGGAGCTTGCGGCGGACAGGAAGAGCTGGTTGTCGGGATCCTGGAGCAATGTCCGGGTCTGCTGGGACAGCCGCTTCGATGCGGCCTGCATCCACAGCCAGCAGTGCGTGTCGAGGAGGATTCTCAAGACTGGAAGAGAGCCAGCACCTCGTCCGGCAGAGGCGCGTCGAAGTCGTCGGGCACTTCGAAGAGCCCCTCGTCCTGTCCGAGAATGCGCTGCGCTCTGGGCTCGATGGGCACCAGCTTCGCGACCGGCTTGCCGGCCCGGGCGATCACGATCTCCTCGCCGCCGGCAACGCGCAGCAGCAGGCGGGACAGGTGCGTCTTGGCCTCATGGACGTTGACCTCAACTGCCATGTCACGCATTGTGGACTAAGGAGTGGACTAAGTCAATCTCGCGCGGATCATGGGAGACTTGTTCACGAAGCCTCATGGTCATGGAACGCAACCGAAGCCCCGCTCCGAGCCCGGGAAGGTCTGGCGCGAGCCATCTGGTGTCTGCGCGCCGCCTGGAGATCCTCGCCTGGGCGAACGTCGGGCTCCACGCCCTGGGCCTGGTGGTCGCGTGGATCGGGATGCGCCCGGGCAGCGTGGTC
>DASVEF010000338.1:0-9032 GCA_036380715.1 Thermoanaerobaculia bacterium
CAATTCCGAGCCCCGGAGGGGCGGCACGCGGCCGGGCCCGATTCAATTGGAGATCGTATGCGCTGGAGCCAGTACTACCTGTTCACCACCCGCGAGGTGCCGAACGACGCCGAGGTGATCAGCCATCAGCTCATGGTGCGCGCCGGCATGATCAAGAAGGTCGCGGCGGGCATCTACAGCTATCTGCCGTTCGGTTGGCGGAGCCTCTCGAAGCTGATGGCCATCGTGCGCCGCGAGCTGGACGCGGCGGGCTCCGTGGAGCTGCAGCTCCCGGCCATCCAGCCCGCCGAGCTGTGGCAGGAGTCGGGCCGCTGGCAGCGCTACGGCAAGGAGCTGCTGCGCATCAAGGACCGCCACGAGCGGGACTTCGTCTTCGGTCCCACCCACGAAGAGGTCATCACCGACATCGTGCGGCGCGACGTCAAGAGCTACCGTCAGCTCCCGATCAACCTGTACCAGATCCAGACCAAGTTCCGCGACGAGATCCGTCCGCGCTTCGGCCTGATGCGCGGCCGCGAGTTCCTGATGAAGGACGCCTACTCCTTCCACCACAGCCCGGAGAGCCTCGACGTGGCCTACGAGGCCTTCCGCCGCGCCTACTGCCGGATCTTCGAGTCCTGCAAGCTCGACTACAGCGTGGTCGAGGCCGACACCGGCTCGATCGGCGGCTCGGCCTCCCACGAGTTCATGGTGGTGGCCGAAACCGGGGAGAGCGCGGTCGTGCGCTGCCCCGCCTGCGGCTACGGCGCCAACGTCGAGAAGGCCGAGACCCGCGGCCTCTCCTGGAAGGCCGGGACGGCCGGGGAGCCGCGGGAGCTCAAGGAGGTGGCGACGCCCGGCCAGAAGGCGGTCGAGGACGTGGCCCGCTTCCTCGGCATCCAGCCCCGGCAGCTCGTCAAGACGCTGATCTACGAGACCGAGAAGGGGCTCGTGGCGGCCCTGGTGCGCGGCGATCGCGAGGTCAACGAGGTCAAGCTCCTCAACCATCTCGACGTCGAGCACCTGAACCTGGCGAGCGAGGAGAAGGTGCGCGAGGCCACCGGCGCGCCGGTCGGCTTCGCCGGTCCCGTCGGACTGAAGGGAATCCGGATCGTGGCGGACGAGACGGTCCGCTCCATGACCGACTTCGCCACCGGCGCCAACAAGGAGGACGCCCACTACACGGGGGTCAACTGGGGGCGCGACGCCGACCTCGCCGAATTCGCCGACCTGCTGCTGGTCTCCGGCGGCGACCCCTGCCCGCGCTGCGACGGCACGCTGGAGCTGTTCCGCGGCATCGAGGTGGGGCACATCTTCAAGCTCGGCGCCAAGTACTCGGAGGCCATGGGCTGCAACTTCACCGACGAGGCCGGGGCGGACCATCCGATGATCATGGGCTGCTACGGCCTGGGGATCGGCAGGACCGTGGCCGCCGCCATCGAGCAGAACCACGACAAGGACGGCATCATCTGGCCCCGCCCGCTCGCTCCGTTCGAGGTGCTGCTGGCGGCGCTCAACCCGGACGACGCCGAGGTGGGCCGGGTCGCCGAGGAGCTCTACGGCAAGCTGCTGGAGAAGGGGATCGAAGTCTTCTACGACGACCGCAACGAGCGCCCGGGCGTCAAGTTCAAGGACGCCGACCTGATCGGCATCCCCGTCCGCCTGGTCGTCGGCGCCAAGTCGCTCGCCGACGGCAAGGTCGAGGTCTCGCTGCGCCGCGACCGCGAGAAGCACCTGGTGCCGGTGATCGAGGCGGTGTCAAAGGTGATCGAGCTGCTGGAGGCCTGATTGGCGCCGCTAGTTTCAAAGAAGGGTTTTATGCCGTCTCGAATTGGAGGATATTTAAGGTTTCTGGCTCAGTGCGAGTGCTGATCGCAAGCATTTCGATTCCGACGACTCGGCCCTCTTTGTCGAAGTCCAAAATCACGCCGGGTTGGACTTCCTCGGACTCGACGATCTCAGCCTCGTCCAAACGAAAATAGAGAGCGTCGGCTTCCTTGTCGATTTTCAGTCTCATGATCTTTTTCCCAAGCGGCGGTCGAAAAATACCGTGACGATACGGTAGGGCTGTGTGTTCTGACTGACGACAACGTGAAGCACGAGTCCCTCTCGTTCTTTGATCGCCTTCGTATAGTGCATGTTGTCGTCGTGGGCATCTCTCC
The DNA here is from genome assembly GCA_036380715.1 of Thermoanaerobaculia bacterium. Taxonomy (GTDB): domain Bacteria; phylum Acidobacteriota; class Thermoanaerobaculia; order Multivoradales; family UBA5704; genus UBA5704. The sequence continues at coordinate 2,142 of DASVEF010000338.1, forward strand.
TCTTGCTGTCCGGTGTGTTGATCGTACGCCAGACCCACTCCTCGCGCAAGTTTCGCTCTTTGAGCATATCTCTGGCGTGCTTTGAGAGCTGAAATTCTGGCATCGATAGGTCGCCTCCTCGAATGAGACAGCTTCACCTCCCAGCCACCCCGTGAGACTGCCGGTCGCTGGTCTCCCCCTGCCCCGGCCGGCCCCCATTTGACACCGATCCCGCCTTGGGCTTCAATACCCCCAGACTTTGGCGCTGGCTGAGCGGACTCCATGTCCGCCACAGGAGGCGGCGGTCATGGGCTACGCAGACGCTCTCAAGCGGCGGGCCTTCGGGGAGACGACGCGGCGGGACTTGTGGTGGGTGCAGCCGCTGGCGGTCTTCCTCGGGCTCTCCGCCTTCATCGTCTACGCCACCTGGGCGGCGTTCCAGGGAGCGCACTACCGCTCCGGCTCCTATCTCTCCCCCTTCTACTCTCCCGAGATCTTCGGCGACGCCGGGCATAGCTGGTTCGGCGGCAAGCCGGACTGGTGGCCGGGGTGGTTCCCGTGGTCGGCCGCCTTCTTCATCCTCTGGGCCCCCGGCGGCTTCCGCCTGACCTGCTACTACTACCGGGGCGCCTACTACAAGGCGTTCTGGGCCGATCCGCCGGCGTGTACGGTGGGTGAGCCGCGCAAGCGCTATCTCGGCGAGCGCTCGTTCCCGCTGATCCTCCAGAACGTGCACCGCTACTTCCTCTATCTCGCCCTGGTCTTCCTGGTGTTCCTAGCCCACGACGTCTGGAAGGCCCTGTGGTTCACCGATCCCGCGACCGGCGAGACCTCCTTTGGGATCGGGGTGGGGACTCTCGTGCTGGCCGCCAACGTGGTCCTGCTGGGCGGCTACACCCTGGGCTGCCACTCGCTCCGCCACCTGGTGGGCGGGTACCTGAACCAGCTCTCCCGGGCTCCCGCGCGCTTCACCGCCTACCGTTGCGTCGGCTGCTTCAACCGCCGGCACATGCTGTGGGCCTGGATGAGCCTGTTCGGCGTGGCGTTTTCCGACCTCTACGTCCGTCTCTGCTCCATGGGGATCTGGACGGACTGGAGGATCCTCTAGGTGGTCGACGTCCCGCGCCACGAATACGACGTGCTGATCGTCGGGGCCGGAGGGGCCGGCCTGCGCGCCGCCATCGCGGCCTCGGCCGCCGGAGCCAGGGTGGGGGTGGTTTGCAAATCGCTCCTCGGCAAGGCGCATACCGTCATGGCCGAAGGGGGGATCGCCGCGGCCCTGGCCAACGTGGACGATCGGGACAGTTGGAAGGTCCATTTCGCCGACACGATGCGCGGCGGCCAGTACCTGAGCCATCCGCGCATGGCCGAGATCCACGCCAGAGAGGCTCCGGAGCGGGTGCGCGAGTTGGAGGCCTGGGGCGCGCTCTTCGACCGCACGCAGGACGGCCGCATCCTGCAGCGCAACTTCGGCGGGCATCGCTACCCACGCCTCGCCCACGTGGGAGACCGCACCGGCCTCGAGATGATCCGCACGCTGCAGGACTTCGGCATCCACCAGGGGATCGAATTCCACATGGAATGCACGGTCGCCACTCTCCTCAAGGACGGTGAGCAGGTGGCGGGAGCGTTCGCGTACGAGCGGGAGCGCGGCCGCTTCCTGGTCTTCACGGCCAGGGCGGTGATCCTCGCCACCGGCGGCATCGGCCGCGCCTTCTCGATCACCAGCAACAGTTGGGAGTACACCGGCGACGGCCACGCCCTCGCCTACGATGCCGGCGCCGAGCTGATCGACATGGAGTTCGTCCAGTTCCATCCCACCGGGATGGTCTGGCCGCCCAGCGTGCGCGGGATCCTGGTGACCGAAGGGGTGCGCGGTGAGGGCGGAGTGCTGCGCAACAGCGAGGGCCGGCGCTTCATGTTCGACGATATCCCGCCGCTCTACAAGAGCCAGACCGCCGACAACGAGGAGGAGGGGTGGCGCTACTGCCAGGGGGACAAGGAGGCCCGGCGCCCCCCGGAGCTCCTCACCCGCGATCACGTGGCGCGCTGCATCGTGCGCGAGATCAAGGAGGGGAGGGGGAGCCCGCACGGCGGAGTGTTTCTCGACATCTCCTGGATCCGCGAGAGGGTCCCCAACGCCGAGGAGCACATCAAGAGGAAGCTCCCGAGCATGTATCACCAGTTCCACCAGCTCGCGGGGATCGACATCACCCGGGAGCCGATGGAAGTCGGACCCACGACCCACTACATGATGGGCGGGGTGCGGGTCGATCCCGAGACGCAGATGTCCTCGGTGCCCGGCCTGTTCGCCGCCGGCGAGTGCGGGGCCGGCCTCCACGGTGCCAACCGCCTCGGCGGCAACTCGCTCTCGGACCTCCTGGTCTTCGGCCAGCGGGCGGGGGAGCACGCGGCGCGCTTCGCGCGCGAGCACGCGGCCGGCCCGGTCGACGATGCGCAGGTCGAGGCCGCGGCCCGGCGGCTCGTCTCCCCCTTCGAACGGAACGGCCACACGGAAGAGATGAACGCCTATCAGATCCAGCACGATCTGCAAAAGATGATGCAGACCCTCGTCGGGATCGTCCGCACGGAAGAGGAGATGGAACAGGCTCTCGCCGGGATCGGCCGCCTGCGGGAACGCGCAGAGAAGGTCGCCGTCTCCGGCAACCGCGAGTACAACCCGGGTTGGCACACCGCGCTCGACCTCCATAACCTGCTCACCGTGTCCGAGGCGGTCACCCGAGCGGCCCTGGAGCGCAAAGAGAGCCGGGGCGCCCAGTTCCGCGAGGACTATCCGGACAAGAGCGAAGCTTTCGCGAAGGTCAACATCGTCCTGCGCAAGGGGCCGGACGGGGAGATGCGGATCTCCCGCGAGCCGATCCCCGAGATGAGCCCGGAGCTGCGGGCGATCGTCGAGGAGATGAAGTGATGTCACGAGCGGCGTTCAAGGTCTGGCGAGGGGACCGCGGCGGCGGCGCGTTCCAGGACTACTCCACGGAGGTCTCCGAGGGCATGGTGGTCCTCGACGCCGTGCACCAGATCCAGGCCGAGTCGGCCCCCGACCTGGCCGTGCGCTGGAACTGCAAGGCGGGCAAGTGCGGCTCCTGCTCGGCCGAGGTCAACGGCAATCCGCGGCTGATGTGCATGACCCGGATGAGCGACCTGCCTCTGGACGAGCCGGTCACGATCGAGCCCATGAAGGCCTTTCCGGTGGTCAAGGACCTGGTGACGGACGTCTCATGGAACTTCGCGGCCAAAAAGAAGATCGAGAGGTTCAAGCCGCGCCCTGCCGACGCGCCGGACGGCACCTGGCGGATCGCGCAGGAGGACGTCGACCGCGTCCAGGAATTCCGCAAGTGCATCGAGTGCTTCCTCTGCCAGGACGTCTGCCACGTGCTGCGGGAGCACCACCTCCACGACGAGTTCATCGGTCCCCGGCTGCTGGTCTACGCCGCCGCTCTCGAGATGCACCCGCTGGACACCGGAGACCGGATTGCGGCTCTCAGGGAGACCCAGGGCATCGGCTACTGCAACATCACCAAGTGCTGCACCAAGGTCTGCCCGGAGGGGATCACCATCACCGACAACGCGATCATTCCGTTGAAGGAGCGGGTCGTCGACGAATTCTTCGATCCGGTGAAGAAGCTCTTCCGGGTATTCCGGAAATAGGGCGCAGATAGGAGGCAGGCGATGTTCCAACTGAAACCCCTCTCCAAAGAGGCCGTCCCGGCGGCGCTCGAGAAGGCGTACCGGTACCGCCTTCTGAACGAGCCGCTGGAGGCCGAAAGCATCTGCCGGGACGTCCTCGCCGTCGATCCCGGCAACCAGGAGGCCAGGGTCACGCTCCTGCTCGCTCTGACCGATCAGTTCGACGAGCGCCCGCACCCGTGCATCGAGGAGGCACGGGAGGTCCTCTCCCAGATCCGGGACGACTACAGCCGGACCTACCATGCCGGCATCCTCTGCGAGCGCCGGGCGAAAGCGCAGCTCCGGCGGGGCGGGCCGGGCGCCGGCCATGCCGCCTGGGGCTGGTTCCACGAGGCGATGGAGCACTACGAGGAGGCCGCCGAGATCCGTCCGTCCGGCAACGACGACGCCATCCTGCGCTGGAACACCTGCGCCCGCATCCTCATGGCGAGCCCTGAGCTGGTGCCGGAGCCGGAAGAGGCCTTCCAGACCTGGCTGGAGTAGCGTTTGACGCTCCTCCCCGACCTGCCTGACGTCCTCGCCGCCCGCCGCGTCCTGGCGGGGGTGGTCTCCCGCACCCCGGTGCTGCGCTCCGACGCTCTCGACGAGATGGCCGGCTCCCGCCTGTTCTTCAAGGCGGAGTGCCTCCAGGTCACCGGCTCATTCAAGGTGCGGGGCGCCTACAACCGGGTGCGCTCGCTCACTCCCGAGGAGATGGCGCGCGGGCTGATCACGGTCAGCGCGGGCAACGCCGCCCTCGGAGCGGCCTGGGCGGCCCGCGCCGCCGGAGCCCGGATCGTCGTGGTCATGCCGGAGACGGCGGTCCCCGAAAAGCTCGCCGCGGTCGCCGCCATGGGAGCCCGGGTGGAAAAGGAGGGGATCACCAACGCCACCCAGGCGTTCGAACGCCTGGCGAGGCTCCGGGAAGAGCACGGCTACACGCTCGTCCACCCCTTCGACGATCCGCACGTCATCGCCGGCGCCGGCACCGCGACCTGGGAGCTGCTCGAAGAGGTCCCGGACCTCGACGCCCTGGTCATCCCGACCTCCGGCGGCGGCCTCCTCTCGGGAGCCCTGCTGGCGGCTCGCGGCCTCGCCCCGGCGGCGAAGGTCTACGGCGTCCAGCCGCAGGGGGCGGACGGCATCGTGCGCTCGCTGGCGGCCGGGACCCCGACCCCGCCCGAGCGGGTGCAGACCGTGGCCGACGGCCTCACGGCCCCCAAGCCGGGCGTCCTCAACTTCGAGCTGATCCGCCGCCACGCCGCGGACGTCTTCACCATTCCCGACGAGGCCATCCTGGCCGCCATGGGGCTCATCATCCGCCACCTGAAAGTCATCGTGGAGCCCGCCGGCGCCGCCGGCCTGGCCGGAGCCCTCGCCGACGGCCGTTTCCACGGCGCCCGGATCGGTGTCCTCCTCAGCGGCGGTAATACGGGGATGGAGCGGGTGCGGGAGACCCTCACCCCCTGACCCCCTCTCCCGTCACCGGGAGAGGGGGAAATACAAATGAGGTGCTTGGGGTGAGGGCTCAGGCCGTGAGGTCGTCGCGCACCTGGTTGGCGCGGACCATATCCGCGGCCCGGCTGACCACGGCGAGGTTGACCGCTTCCCTCTCGGCGGCCTCCTGGACCATCCGGAGGGCGGCGAGCGCCTCGGGGTGCACGTCGTGCATCTGGAACAGATTGAGCAGCCGCAAGGCGACCCGGAGCACCTCGGCCGAATCCCCCTGCTTGGCGTAGACCGCGACCAGGTCGAGGCCGGCCAGAGCGGCCTCGAAGCTGTACCCGTGGCGGGCGAGGCTCTCGGCGGCCTCGGCCAGCTTTATCCGGGCCGTATCCAGATCCTCGCCGAGCTCGCGGGCGATCAACCCCTCCATCCAGATCCGGCGGCTCGCCGTCGCCGGATCGGAGCTCTGCAAATAGAAGCTCCGGGACTGCTCGTACAGCTCGGCAGCCTCCCGCGCGTGCCCGCAGCCCGCGAGAGCCGAGATTAAGTTGTGGCGCACGCAGAGCGCAAGCCAGGGATCCTGGGCAAAGGGAAGGGCCCGCTTCAGCGTCGCCACGGCCCGGTCCAGATCGTGGGTCTCCAGGAAGAGGTTGGCCCGGTTGATCAGAGTGCGCGCCGTCTGCTCGCCGTCCCGCAGGGCGCTGAACATCGACTCGGCCCGGGAGAGCAGGGAGAGCGCGGCCGGGAACTGCCGGAGATCGCGACGCAGAGAGGCTTCGAGAAGGTCGGTCCGCGCCGCGAGGTCGGGGTCCGCTCCCCCTCGTTCCTGGAGATCGCGCGCCTCCAGGAAGAGGGTCAGCGACTGTCGAAGCTCTCCCGCCAGCCGCAGGGCGTTGGCCTCCATGGCGAGCGCGTAGACCTCCAGGTCCGCCAGGGCGGCGCTGCCGCCACAGGACCAGGGATCGGTCTGCAGGACGATCGCACGGGCCAGGCGCGCCAGCTCCCGAGCGAGCGCCGGATCGTGGAACACAGCTTTGGAGCAGCGCTCCAGCGTGTAGGAGGCGAGCGTATAGCTCTGATAGCGGGGCTCGAGCACCACCGCCGTCTCTCTTTCCGAGACCGGCAGGGCCAGGAGCGCCGCCAGGAGCCCCGGAGCTTCAGTACGCTCCTCGACGATCCGCCCTGACTGGCTCAAGGCCTTCTCGATCGAGCTCTCGAAAGCCTGCGGATCGTCCAACACGCTCCACTCGGCGTCCGAGCTCTCTCCCGCACCACCGATCTCCAGAGGGGCTTGCTCGCCGAGCTTGCGTGCGAGCGCGCGTGCCAGGGCTCCTCTCCGCCTGTCCTGCAGATCCATGGGCCGTTCCCCTTTCAGCTAACAGTTTCTGCCATTATACCGTCTTTTACGAGACTCGAAGAACCCGAGTCTAGGATCCGCCGCCTCCACCGCCGTTAGGGTCGATGTAAACACCGTCCGTTCCTGGCCTACCCCCGCCCGTCTCCTGGCTGTCCGCCCCTCCGGTCTCCTCCTCGCCGGCCACCACCGACTCCAGCCAGGAGGCCATCCAGCTCCACAGCTCCGTCAGGGGATTGGCAGCCCAGCGCTCCGCCGCCGGGCTTGCCGTCGCCACCTCGGGCAGGGCCTGCGCTGCGCCGGCCCCCAGCAACAGCATCAACACAAGGACCCCCATCCGAAATCGCATCGTACGATTCATAGCCTTCCTTCTCCCCGGAAGTGCCGATCAGGATTGTTCGGCTTCACCCTCTTAAGTGCGCGAC
>DASVEF010000339.1:0-19324 GCA_036380715.1 Thermoanaerobaculia bacterium
CGCCGTGGCGGTGGCCGCGAACAGCTCGGGATAGCCGCGCCGCCAGGCGTCGTCGGTCATCGCCCGCGTGAGCTCGCCGGCGATCCCTTGGCCGCGGAACGGCGCGTCGACCCAGAGGCCGCTCAGCCACGGGCCCGGGTGGGTCTCCGGCCCTGTGCTCCGGATGGCCACGGTCCCGCAGGCCTGCCCGTCGAGCTCCGCGACGAGGACCACGGGCAGCTCCCGGCCTTCCAGGGCCGCCCGGAAATAGTCCTGCTCGATCTCTTCCAAGGAGCTCGGAGCGAAGAATTCCGGCCATTCGGCCTTGAAGCCAGAGGCCAGCCAGCGAGCTGCTCCGGGTCGGGCCGCCAGCGGGAGGACGATCACTTTGCCGTTCATCACAGCAAGGAATGATAGGCGATGCAGGGAGAAGTACGTTGGCGCTGGCCGGCAACGAGGCCGCGCTCACCCGGCTCGTCCAGAAGCTGACGAGCGAAGTGACAGCCTTCTGAGTCTGGCACTCATTCTGCATTCTTGCGCCCCTCGTATAGTAGTAACACTACTGTGCCAGGAGGCAAGAGATGCACAGCCAGCGACACCCAGACACCTTCCCCAAGGCGGCGACTTTGCTCGCCGCGATGATCCTCTTCCTGAGCCTGCCCGGTCCCAGCGCCGCCGCCACCCCGGCTTCGGGGAACGTCGGCGAGGCGGCCCCGGCCACGGAGTGGCAGGGCGCCACCTTCACGGCGGCCACGAACGTGGGCAACGCCCAGGGATGCTTTGACGCCTTCGGGAATCCCGCAGCCGCGATGACAGCCGGCCCGACGGCCTGCGACGTCTACACCCTGACCGTGGACCTCGACCCGGCCTTCTGGCAGGACAAGACGGGCGGCGTCAGAGTCCAGATCGATGGAACCGAGGACGTGGACCTCTACATCTACCGCCGCAACGCGAACGGCACACGCGGTCCGCTGGTGGCGGACTCAGCGACCTCGTCGGGGTCCGAGTCGGCACTGATCGAGGACGCCTCGGGCGGCTACTACGTCGTCACCGTCCCGTACACCGTTGTCTCGTCGGGATACCGCGGCTCGACCGTTCTGCAGTCCAACTCGCAGAGCGGCGGGCTTCTCTCCTATCTGCACGACGTGTCGGAGCCGATCCCGGGGGTCACGGTCGAAAATTCGATCCTGGAGCACTACCGCATCCCGGCCGCCGATGGAACGCTCCTCGACACCTGGCTGCTCCGGCCGAACATCCCGAGCGTGGTGCCGGTCATCCTGGAGGTGACCCCCTACTACGGCGGCGGCTCTCCCATGGATCCCACCAACCTCCTGGCCGGCAATTTCCAGAACGTGGCGGGGATTTTTGTGCCTCGCGGCTACGCGGTGGCCATCTCCTCGGTGCGCGGGACGGGCAACTCCGAGGGCTGCTTCTCCATGGGCGGTCCGGAGGAGGCCAGGGATTCGGCGGCGGTCATCCGCTATCTGGCGCACCAGTCCTGGGCCAACGGCAAGGTGGGGATGATGGGCGTGAGCTATCCCGGCACCACGCCGCAGGACGTCTGGGTCGAGGCTCCCGCCGAGCTCAAGACCATCGTGCCGATCAGCGGCATCTCCGACCTCTACAAGTACAACTTCGTCAACGGCGTCCACATCAACGCCCAGGGCTACGCCTTCAACACCTATTACTGGGGCATGGTGGGCCTGAGCCCGGTGGGCCTGAACGGTGGCGATCAGCTCCGCGATCCGGTGAGCGTGCCGGGAGCGGTGATCGGCGAGGTCTGCCCCGAGCAGGTCTGGGTCCAGGAGGGAGGAGCCTCCTCGGCGGTGGACGGCAACAAGGACGGTTACTGGCAGCTCCGCGACTTCCTGGCGGAGCTGAGGGCCTCGACATCGCGCCCGCGGGCGAGCGTTTTTTACATCCACGGCCTCCAGGACTGGAACGTGAAGCCGCACATGATGGAGGACTGGCTCCCCGAGCTGATCTCCGACGTGCCGTACCAGATCTGGCTCGGCCAGTGGGGCCACGCCTACCCGGACCGCGAGGACTGGTGGACCGTGCTCACCGCCTGGTTCGACAAGTTCCTGAAGGGCAAGAGCACCGGCATCCTGAGCGCGCCGCGGGTCCAGGTGAAGGACGATGACGGGCGCTGGCGCCACGAGTCCATCTGGCCGCCGCAGAACCCGGCCAAGCTCACGCTGCGCCCGCGGCAGGACGGCACCCTCGCGAGCCAGGCGGCGCCCGGGGCCGCTTCCTATTACGACTACAACGGCGTGCTCCCGCCGCTGGGCCTGCAGCCGCTGGGGCCGGACCGGGTCGTCTTCGTCTCGGAGCCCCTCACCGAGGACCTCCACATCTCCGGCCTGCCCCGCTTCGAGGGCGACGTGACCGCCTCGGGCGACCGGGCCAGCCTGATCCTCACGCTGGCGGAGCGCACGCCTCAGGGCGACCGCGCGATCAACTACGCGGCGATCAGCCTCAATCACGTCCAGAGCCTGGCGGAGGGCCGGCTGAGCGTGGCGGGCCTGAAGCAGCGGGTGGGAGTGAACTTCTTCCCGCAGTCCGACGTGATCCACGCCGGCAACCGGATTGTGCTCATCGCGGCCGGCAACACCGTGTCAGGAGGCCAGCCCGGCCCCGGTCTCCAGCCCGTGGCCAGCGGCTCCGAGATCACCCTGGATCTCGGGGACGCGAAGCTGATCCTGCCGTTCGACACCACTCTCACCTACGAGCAGTAAGTCGCTCAACGAGCCGGCGGCCTCGCGCCGCCGGTCCGGCTTCCGGTGATCACTCTGTTCTTGACATGCAACCAAAAAGTTGCATATATTGACTGCCGTGGCCACGGACCTGGACCTGGTGTTCAAGGCCCTCGCCGACCCGAGCCGCAGGCGGTTGCTGGACCGTCTGCATGCGGAGAACGGCCAGACGCTGGGCGAGCTGTGCGAGCACCTCGACATGACCCGGCAGGCGGTGAGCAAGCACCTCGCGGTGCTCGAAGACGCCAACCTGGTCGCCACGGTCTGGCGGGGGCGCGAGAAGCTGCACTACCTCAATCCCGTGCCGATCGGCGAAATCTATGACCGCTGGATCGGCAAGTACGAGCGCCACCGGGTGCGCGCGTTGAACGACCTGAAAAAGGCGCTGGAGGAGGATCAAAATGGCTAAGCCGGAATTCGTGTACGTGTCGTACATCGCCACCACGGCGGAGAAACTGTGGGCGGCGCTCACCCAGGGCGAAATCACGAAAGCCTATTGGTACGGCCGCCGCATCGAGTCCGACTGGACCGTCGGCTCGCCGGTCCGCTTCTTCGATTACGACAGCGACGTGGTCACCGACAGCGGCGTCGTGGTCGAATGCGATCCGCCGCGCCGCCTCGTCTACACCTTCAGGCCCGAGTTTTCCCCCGAGGCACAAGAAATGGGGTACTCGCGCGTGAGCTTCACCCTCGAAGCGCATGAAGAGGGCATGGTCAAGCTGACGCTCGTCCATGACGACCTGCCGGACGAGGAGACCGCCGAGGGCTTCCGCGAGGGTTGGGCGCCGATCCTCTCTTCTCTCAAGACCTTCTTGGAAACCGGCAAGCCGCTGCCGCAGCTCCGGCAACTGGAAGAGCAGGGCCGTCCGCAGTAAGCCGCGGCCGGCCCCATTCAACCGCGGGCGCCGCTGTCCTCAGGTCAGGGCCAGACGCACTGGCACTGCTGATAGCAGGCTTCTTGGCAGTACTGAATGTCCGCGGGATTACAACTGTCGCAGCGGCACATGATGTCGCAGTTGCGGGCACACTCCACGTCGTCGACGCAACTCGCGGCCGGCCGCGCTGGAGCCAAAGTCGCCGCCAATGCCAAGACCAGGACTCCAAGGCGCCAGACATTCTTGGGTACACCGATCCTCATAGAGATCTCCCTAGCAGATGTTTAGCAGGGCAGGATTGCCCCCAAAGCCTTTGCTATGTGGAGGTATACGAAGGACCAGTCTATTAGTTGCAGCCGCATCGGGTCCGACTGGGCCGTCGCCACGGCGCGCGTGTAAAAGGGGGGGCGTAGCCCCCCCTTTGGGTTTCGGGTGGGGGGATGACTAGGACTTCCGCGGCTTCGCAGACTCGGTCTCGGTCCCCGCGGGAGCCGCCTTCTTCCGCCGCTTGCCGGTCGGCCGGGGCTTCATCCCGAATTTCACGAGCTCGTCGCTGACGAAACCGAAGACGCCCCGGAGGTGGGACTCCACGCGGCGGCGCAGAAGCTCCCCTTCCTGCTCCATCTTCTGACGGCGGTGCGTGATGTCACGGAAGCGGGCGCGAGCCAGCTCCTGCTCGCCGTGAAGCGCCTCCGCCGCAGTCACGAACGACTCGATCTCGGTGAACAGGGGCTGAAGGAAAGGCATCTCCTCCAGATAAGGCCTGAGGTTCTCTCTGAGCAACCCCCAGCCGCGGACCTTGGTTGAAAAAGTGATGGGTTGAGGCATGGTCTTTCTCCTTTCACGACTACGTTCACGATTCAACGACGCCTTGGGATAAGGCCGACTCGCCGGATATCCCGTCCGCCGAGAGGCCACGGCGGAGAGCGCCTCCGCCTTTACGTCGCCAGCAACGTGGGAGAAGCTAGCACCGTGGATTGCGAGGCTCAAGGAAAACGTGCAACAGTGAATTCTGTTTGCTGAGCCAACCGGCTGTAAATGCAGGGCTTAAGGCTCAAAATCGAGGTGAGGGAAACGCAACAATGGGGACACTCGCGCTCCATCCGGTCGCCTGGAACAATGTTCCACGGTCTTTGACATTGTTCCGGCGCTCTCAGACAATGTTCCAGCGGCTTGAACAATGTGAAACGGTCTCAAACATTGTTCCAGCGCGTTTCAACAATGTTCGAGCGCTTCTGACAATGAAAAAACCCCTGGAACAATGTTCCAGCGCGCCAGAACAATGAAAAAGCCCGCTTCAGGAAGCTCCGAGGCGCAGGCCGGATCGGCTGGCGTCTCGGAGCAGCAAATCTGTGGAAGCCTGTCGCGTCAGCGCACTGGCTCTTTGCAGATCGGGCAGATTGGGCAGGGCTCCGGGGCCGGGCAGCAGCTATTGCAGGCGGGGCAGAATTCGCAGCCGCCGCCTCCACCGCCGGCCGGCGGTGGGCAGCGGGCGATGGTATAGAGGTTCTTCGCGCCGTCGAGGCTCCCGTTGTCGATGTCCCGGATGATGCCGTTCTGCTGGTTGCGCCGACCCTGGGTCGAATGCATGGTGGTCCCTATGCCGGCGTTCATCGGATGGTCGAGCCCCAGCACGTGGCCCCACTCGTGGAGCGCCGTGGTGTAGAAGTCGAACTTGTCCGGCTGATTCATGGGGTTCTTGTCCATCATCGGATTGCCGGTGTCCTGATACCAGTTGACCCTGCGGTTGAAGGTCAGCACGCGCAACGCGGGGGTCCAGTAGGCGAGCACGCCGCTGCGCCCGCCTTGCGGGGCGCCGCCCCCGGGCATCGGCTGGTTCGGCAGATACCTGCCCTGGTAGTAGTCCTCGACCTCGATCTCGGGATCGTACGGAAACTCCCACTCCTCCCACCCGCCACCCGCCGCGGGCCGGGCCGGATAGGTGTTGGCGAAGCGGATCAGGATCTGCTCACCTTGCACGACCTGCTGGAACTGGATCTTGGTTTCGGTCGCGACGCCGTTGGTGTTGGCGCCGAGCTCGTTGACCGCGGCCGCCCACTGGTCGATCACCTGCCCGATCAGCGGCCGGGCCCACAGGGGGACATCGGTCATCGCCGCGGCGTTGTTGTCGAAGCGGTAGCGCGGAGGGCGGTTGATGAAGCCGTGCCCGAAGTCCCGCATGTCGGTGGCCATGCGGATCGAGCGGTCCATCCCCGCGTTGTACTGATAAACGTTGTCATCCCAGACCGCGTAGGTCTTGTACGCTCCCATCACGTCGAAAAGGTTCTGGGGATCGCGGTGCTGGTGCCCGTCGGTGGCGGGGTTGGCCACCGCCCCGGGCCAAGGGGTGCAGGCGGCCGTATGACAGGGATCGGGATTGGTGGGGAGCGCATAAGCCGCGCCGGCCAAGGCCAGAAGTCCGGCCGCCAGCAGCGCCACGCGTCCTCGGCTCCAGGAGAAGGGGCCCTTGTTCTTCATTCTTACCTCCAAGAAGCAGATTCGCTCATATCTTATGCTGCAATACGGATGGACACAAGATCGCGCGCCAGCAGGCGCAGCAGGTACCTACGGCGTTCCGACTGCCGCTCGGATGAACCGCGCCGCGGCGGCCAGCACCGCGTCCGGCTGATCCTTGTGCGGGGAGTGGCCGCAGTCCGGCAGGACCAGCGACTCCGCCGGCCCCTTGACCTGCGTCACCACGGCTTCGACCTGCCGGACGGTCCCGTACTCGTCGTTTTCGCCCTGGACGACCAGCACGGGCGCCTCGATGGCCGGCAGGTACTCTTCGATGTTCCAGCGCAGGAACTCCGGCCGGAGCCACACGTCCGCCCACGTCCTGAACATCGAGTCGGTGTTGGGGCCGTGATGACGCGCGAACCGCTCTTTCAGGCCGGTCGTCTCGTAGGCCTCGGAAATCCGCGCGATGCTTTCGACGCACACCGGCTCCACGAAGACGTGCGGCGCTTCGAGGACCAGCGCGCGGACAGGCCCCAGGCGCGCGCCGGTGTAGAGGACGGCGATCGACGCGCCGTCGCTGTGGCCGAAGAAGATGACCTCCTCCAACTCGAAGCGCTTCAGGACCGCGGGGAGGACCTGGAACGCTTCGTCATGCATGAACCGGATGGGCCACGGGCCGGGCACCGGATCGGACGCCCCGTAACCCCGCCGGCTGTAGACGAGCGCGCCGCAGCCGGTGGCGGAGGCCACGCGGCCGGGGAAGTCGCGCCACGTCGTGACCGAGCCCAGGCCCTCGTGCAGGAACACGATCGTCGGCGCGTCGCCGGGCCCCGGTCCGATCCAGTGGTATTCGAGGCGCTGTCCGCAGACTTCGAAGGTCATTGCCGCTGAGAGGCGGTGTCAGGCGATCTCTGCGCCCTGCTCTATCAGGAGCTCCTTGAGAAGCGACCTGTGGCAATGGCTCTCGTCTTCACAATAGCAGCCTACCGAGAAATTCGTCTGCAACGACAGCGCAGCCAGCAATGCGATGAGGCGCTGAGCCGCCGGCTGGCGCATCTCTCGCCGATACCGTTGCCCGAACGTGGCCCAGCGCTTTGGCGTGAACGGTTCTGAGAGCGCCCACGACACGAGCTCCGAGCTCGGAGCCAGCTCCGGCAACCAGACATCGAAGTAGTCGCGCGCGGCATAGTCCTCTTTGCACACACCGCGCGGTGGCCTGCGGACCGTACCGATGCGTAAGCCTTCAGAAGGATCGCGCGGTGTCCCGAGTCGAACGATGCGAACAGACATGGTTTCGGCTATTCATCGGCAGCCTGGAGGTTAGCTGTCCTCTCGCGCACGCATCTCCCTTACGGCAGAGACGATTTCCTCAGCAGAAAGCCCCAAGTCAACGCCTTGAACGTCCAAGGGAGATGTCTGGGAGCGAACGGGTGCAATCTCGAATTCGCTCCCATCCCGCCGCTTGATACGGACCGCTCCCTTGCGTTGAGCTTCATCCAAAACCGTTGCCAGCTTCTGCCGGGCTTCCGAAAAGGTATAGACATTCATGGTGCCACCTCCAAAACCTCAACGCAACTAGGCGAGCAGCGTCTCGTAAACCTTCCGTCAACTGTGAGCAAAGGAGACCGATACTGTAAGCTGCAGGCGATGAGGTAAGCGTCGTAAGCGTAGACACCCAGTTGATGGCTAAGATCGAGCGCCTGTCCCAGATCAATGGCAGTCAGGCGTATCGCGATGCGTTTGTATGCTTCAACGGCCGCCTTTGCCTCTGAGAGGGAGATGCGACGGCGTTTGAACATAGCGGAAAAGGCGTTACCCACTTCAATAGGCAGAGAAGAAGGAGAGAGGAGCTCGACACCTTCTGTGAGCCGGATCAAGGTGGGCTTGTGGGCTTCGTTGGTGACAACGGCGATCACAGCGGAGGCGTCGATAATAACGGATGCGGCCATAGCTGTACAACTGTACTACGGGGCATGGTGCGCCGTTGGCCGCGGGAAGATCTCCGACACCTTGATGCGCAGGCCCGGCAGGGCGCGCGAGCCGACCGACTCCCCCTCGCCGCCTCGGCTCAACTCGACGTAGCTCTTGCCGTCCTCGCTCAGGCCATGGGCGAGGAGGGTCTTCGTCCGGGGATCGGCGAACCAGACCTCCGGCACGCCCGCATCGCGATACGCGGCGAGCTTGATTCGTGTGTCCACTTGGCGGGTGCCGGGCGAGAGGACCTCGACGACCAGGTCGGGCACTCCCTGGAAATTTGGAGCACCGGCTCGTGGCTCGTTGCCTTTCCGGAAGAACATGAGGTCCGGCTGAACCGGGGCCGCGATGCCGCCGGGGAGCAGGACGTCGAGAGGGGCTGTGAGCACCATCCCAAGCTTGCGCCGACGCACGAAGCGGCTGAGTTGCCAGAAGAGCTCACTGACTGTGAGTTGGTGAACGACGGAAGGAGCGGGGCTCACGTAGAGGAACCCTCGGATGACCTCATAGCGCCGGCCGTCGTCGGGCAGGTGGCGATAATCCTCGTAGGTCCACTCCCCCTGGGCAGGCCAGGCATGGGCGTCGTCGCGGTCCGGAAGAATCAGCGGGTATGCCGGCTCGGCCATCGGGATCTCCTCACTCCTGGAGACGAGACTAGCGGCCCCGTTCGGGACCGTCAACCCGCGGTCGTTGTCGCGGGAAATGATATTGTACGTTCCGTAGATCGGCAACACTCAGGAGCAGGAGATGGCAGTCGAGAAATGGGCAGACATCCGAGCCAAGAAATTCTCACCTGAAGAGCTCCGCCAGCTCGGCCAGGAGGTCGAAGCCGAGCTTCAGCAGAGGCTGGCTATTCCTCCTCTGGTCCCACCACCACCTCCAGCGCCCGCGGCAGCACCTCGAAGAGGGCCGGCTCCTCGCCGAGGAGCTCGCCGTCGACGTTGAAGCCCATGGAGGGCTCGGATTCGATCTCGATGCGGGTGGCTTTGCGGAAGATCAGGAGGTCGCTGTCGAGGTGGAGGCCGAGGAGGACCTGGGGGACCAGGAGGGCCAGTTGGGGGATGGTCGTCGCCGGGGCGATCATGACGTCCAGGAGGCCGTCGTCGATCTCCGCCTGCGGCGCGACCGGGATGCCGGAGGCGACGAAGCGGCCGTTCGAGATGACGACGTTGTAGGTCTCGATCCGCAGCGTCTCCGCGCTGTTCAGGGTGATCGAGGTCTCGAAGGCTTGCAGCTCCGGCCAGGCGCCGATGGCGCCGCGCATGTAGGCGAGCGGGCCCCAGCGGTCCTTGGCCTCATCGGCCTTCTCGCTGACCACGCCGCTGAAGCCGCCGGCCGACATGTTGAGGAAGTAGCGGCTCCGGCTCCGCAGCACGGCCCGGGCCACGTCGATGCGTTGCGTGCGCCCCTCTTGCAGAACGGCCAGCGCGGGCTCCAGGTCGGCCGGCACCCGGATCGTGCGGGCGAAATCGTTGCCTGTCCCCAGCGGCAGGAGGCCGAGCCGGGCGCGGCCGAAGTCGGCGGACATCCCGTTGATCACCTCGTTGAGCGTGCCGTCCCCGCCGGCGGCCACGATCAGCTCGGCCCCTCCTTCCAGGGCCTCTCGCGCCAGCTCCTCGGCGTGCCCCTCCCGCTCCGTGAAGCGGATCTCGGTGCCGGGTTTCTGGCCGAGGACCGCTTTCAGCTCGCCGATGTCCTCGACGCTCCCCGCGTTGGGGTTGACGATGATCCGGCTCTTCATGGTGGCGGGTCAGCGGCCGCCGGGCCGGGCGGCGTAGCGCCCGGGGCCGATCCGTTCCGCTTCGATCACGTTCGGATCGTAGGGCTGCCCCAGGTTGAGCCAGCGGGCCGCGAACCAGGCGATGGTCAGCGTCGGCACCGGCCCGGTGAACGGCAGGAGGGCCTCGAACGAGGCGACGTTGCGCAGCGCCTGGAGACCCACCCGGTTCAGGATGAACCAGATGATCGGGGTCGAGAAGACGTCGAGCCCCAGGTCCAGCAGGTCGAGCCCCACGGCCAGTGACAGAGGGACCGCCCGGACCGTAGTAAAGAAGTCGGCGTTCGGGGGCAGGCGGATGCGCTTCAGCTTGCGGAGCGCTACCGCAAGGACGATGGCGGCCAGGATCAGGGCGATCAGGATGACGATGCCCAGCGTTTTGAGAATGGTCTCGAGCTCCATGTCGGTTTCCTCGTCTCCGGCTCTCGGGCTCCGGATCGGAGACTGGTGCTTGCAAGAACCGTGTTCGGATGTCGGGGCGCCGCCCGGGCCTGGGGTTGAAACCCCAGGCTGGGTTGTATCGCCCATGCGGGGCGAGGAGGGGGGAGCCGCCCGGACGGGCGGAACGATCCAGCCTGGGGTTTCAACCCCAGGCCGGCCCCGATCCTGCATGACACGAGTGGGGATGCGAAAGACGGGGATCCTAACCTGGGGCACGCGCCAAGCTGGCACCCTCCGGGCCGCCGTGGCGGCGTTGGCCCTCGCCGCCGCCCTGGCCGGCTGCGTCCGGATGGGCGCGCCGCACTTTTCGTCGCTCCGCCAGACGCAGGCCCCGGCGCCTCCGTCGGCTTCCTCCCGGGCGAAGCCGCCGCGGGACACTCCGGAGCGGCGGCTCCGCTATCTCGACCTCTCCTATGGCCAGATGCGCCGGTTCGAGAATCCCATCCGGCTCGACGAGGAGCGGCTGAGCTACGGCGCTCTCTCGGCGGCGGCCCTGGCCGCGGCCGGCCGGCCGACCCGGATGGACGCCGCCCGCTGGACCGCGGCCCTCCTCGACGAGTGCAACGGACGTTGGAACAAGGTGGGGTGCGAGCGGGCCCTGCTCTCGCTGCAGCGGATCGCCCTTCAGTACCCGAAGGTCTTGTCGCCGGAGCTGCTCGCCCGGCTGCGCGTGGAGGCCATCCAGCACACGCCGCCGCCCGGTCCGGAGGTGGTCCGCAACCCGTGGGCTTTCAAGGAGACCGAGAACCAGCGGGTCATCCGCTTCGCGCGCAACCTGGCGGCGCTGAAGCTGGACCCCGGCGCGCCCGGCTCTCCGCGCAGGGCCGCGGCCAAGGCCTGGGGCGAGGCCGCGGCGGCCTTCCTCCTCGCGCACGACCGCGACGGCTGGTATGAAGCGGAGAGCCCGGGCTATATCGGGACCTCGATGACCGGGCTCCTCCACCTGGCGGACCACGCTCCGCAGGAGGAGGTCCGCCGGCTCGCCGAGCGCCAGCTCAGCCTGCTGTTCGCCGACTGGGCGCAGAAGCAGGTGAGCGGCTTCCCGGCGGGTCCCAAGAGCCGCACGTATGTCCACTGGGCGCTGGGGACGCGCAACACCCGCTGGCTCGCCTGGGCCTGGCTGGCCGCCGGCCTGGGGCAGCCGGGCAAGATCTCTTTCATGGACTGGCCCGAGATCGCGACCAGCGGCTACCGCATCCCGGAGCCTGTCGCGCGCCTGCTCGCCGAGCGCCACAAGCAGCCCCCGTACGAGATCCGGGCGCGGCGGCGCATCGGCCTGTCCGAGCGTCAGGACCTCGACACCGCGGTCTACCTGTACGCCACGCCCGACTACATCCTGGGCGCGTCCCAGGCGGTCGGCGGCCTGCGCCTGAGCGTCTCCGGCGGACAGGAGATCATGGCCACCCTTTTCGCGGAAGGACCGGAGTTCGCGCCGCTCTATCTCTGGAGCCGCACGCAGAACCCGCGCTCGGAGCGCTGGCAGAGCCGGGCGGGGCAGGATCTCGCGATGGGGCACCGCAACGTGGTGCTGGCCCGGCTCGGCGTCGGAGAAGGAGAGGCGACCATCGGTCACGCCTATCTCGCGCCTCCCTGGTCGAAGCCCGAGGTCGTCGGCCCGGCGGTGGTCGTTTCGCGCTACGGCGACACCTACGTCGCCCTGGTGACCGCGGGCGGCTGGGAGGTGGCGCCGGCGCCCGATCGTTTCCCGGCCTATTACGCGGGAGACCGGGCCTTCCGGGGCTCCTGGGCGGCGGTGCCGCGGGTGCAGCCGGCGTCGATCGCCCTGGAGGTGGGGCGCCGCGCCGAGCACGGTGACTTCTCGCGATGGAAGAAGCGGATCGCCTCCTCGCGTCTGACCGTGGCCCCTGGCACCGAAAGCCGGGCGCGGGAGATGCGCTTTACGGCGAGCGACGGCACGCGGCTCGCGTTCGCCCCCGGCGAGCGGGCCCTGGTCGCCGATCGCCCTCTCGTGGTGGACTACCCCCTGCTCTCGGCTCCGTTCCTGTCGAGCCCGGGCGAGGGAAAGTGGAACTTTTCTTTCGATGGCCAGCAGTACCGGCTGGAGGCTCCGGGGCCGCGGCCGGCGCCCTGACCTCTCCCCCCTCTCCCGGTGACGGTCCAGGCGGACTTTCAGCCAGGAGGATTGCCATGACATTCAAGCCCGCCTTCAACCTCCTCAAAGAGACCTTCAAGGAGTGGAAGGACGACGACGCCCTTCAGCAGGGAGCGGCGCTCGCCTACTACACGATCTTTTCGATCGCCCCCATGCTGATCGTGGCGATCGGCATCGCCGGCCTCGTCTTCGAGCGCGAGGCGGTCCAGGGGCAGATCGTCCAGCAGGTCCAGGGGCTGGTCGGGCGCCAGGGCGCGGAGGCGATCCAGACCATGGTCGTCAACGCCGGCCGCCACGAGTCCGGCCTGCTCGCGACGGTCATCGCCTTCGCCACCATCCTGTTCGGCGCGACCGGCGTCTTCGCCCAGCTCCAGACCGCGCTCAACCACATCTGGGACGTCCGGCCGAAGCCCGGACGCGGGATCAAGGGCCTGCTCGAGGCCCGCGCCGCCGCGTTCGGCATGCTGCTGGGGATCGGCTTCCTGCTGCTGGTCTCGCTGGTGGTCAGCACGGCGCTGGCGGCCCTCGACAGCTACATGATCGGCCTCTTACCCGGCGCCGAGATGATCCTGCGCGCGGTGAGCTTCGTGGTCTCCTTCGCGGTGATCACCCTGCTGTTCGCCATGATCTACCGCTTCCTGCCCGACGTGAAGATCGCCTGGCGCGACGTGTGGATCGGGGCCGCGGCGACCGCTCTGCTGTTCACCATCGGCAAGTACCTGATCGGGCTCTACCTGGGCAACAGCAGCGTGGCGTCGGTGTACGGCGCGGCCGGCTCGCTGGTGGTCCTGCTCCTCTGGATCTACTACTCGACGCAGATCCTCTTCTTCGGAGCGGAGTTCACCCAGGTCTACGCGCGGCAGTACGGCTCGCGCATCGTGCCGGACGAGGACGCGGTGCCGACGCCGGAGTTCGAGCACGGGGAGAAAAAGAAGAGGGGCGCCGAAGAGGCGCCCCTCAGGACGGCCGCGAAGCCGGTGTCCGGCCGCTAGAAGCTGAGGCGGAGACCGAGCTGGCCGAGCCTCTGCTCGCCCTGCAGCGGGTCGCCCGCAAAGGCGGTCGGATTGCCGAACCGGTCGGGCCGGGCCGGGTTCTCCTCGTTGAGGACGTTGAACACCTCGGCGATGATCTCCAGGCCGAGGTCGTTGACGAAGGTGAACTGCTTCGACAGCCGGATGTCGAGCTGCGAGAAGGCGTCGCCCCGCCCGCTGTTGACGTGGGATACGCCCGGCCGCAGGTCGATTTCGGTGGTGTCGCCGTTGAGGTCCGCGTTGGCGTGCTCGAGGTAGGGCAGCGCCGAGCGGTAGCGGAACATGCCGGAGATGTTGACTCCCCATGGGCCCTGATAGACGCCGCTCAGCGTGAAGCGGTGCCGCGCGTCGGTGTGGAGCGGGCCGAAGCAGGCGTCGCACTGCGGATCGAGCGGGTTGATGGACTGGTCGCGGCGCAGGCGGGTGCCGCCGACGTCCGCCTGGGCCCCCGCGTCGGTGAGGCGGAACTCGTCCGCTCCGGCGAGGACGTTCCCCTCGGACTCGGAGTAGGTGTAGAAGCCCTGCAGCTCGAACTTGTCGCGCCGCACGCGGGCGCTCAGGTTGAGGCCGTCGTAGCTCGCCCGGCCACCGCCGTACCACAGGCGGAAGTTGCCGAACTGCGGGAACCGCGTGGTCTCGCCGGCTTCCGGCTCGAACACGCGGTCGCCGTCGGCGTCCACGCCGATGTTGGGCCGGAAGCGGTACGGGATGTCGTGATACTCGACGGTCACGACCTCGAGGTTGAGGCCGAGCCAGTTGTTCACCTGCCACGAATAGCCGAGCGACGCCTGGTCCGAGTAGGGAGTCGCCAGGGTCGGCGAGGCGACCTCGTCGGCGATGCCGAGGTCGGCGCCTGGGAGCTGGTTCGCGGGCAGCGGCTGGCCCGGCTGGAAGAACGTTCCGTCGGGGTTGCGGATGCCCGCGGGGTTCGCGTGGCGGAAGAACACGCCGTAGTTGGATTGCACGGCCGCCGCGGGGAACAGGATGGTGGCATTGGTGTAGGGGAAGTCGTAATACGTGCCGTAGCCGCCGCGCAGCAGGTGCCGGCCGTCGCCCGTGAGGTCATAGGTGAAGCCGAGCCGGGGCGCGAGGTTGTTGTCGTCGTTCTCCAGTTGCGCCCCTCCGCCGTTCCGGAAATCGAGCAGGTAGTACTCGTTGAACCGGGTCTGGGTTGAGAAGGCCTGCTGGATCGCGTTCGACCGCTGGTCGAGGTCGAAGCCATCCCAGTAGTCATAGCGGACGCCCAGGTTCAGCGTGAGCCGGTCGGTGACCGCCCAGTCGTCCTGGATGTAGCCGCCGTACTGGTCGATCGGCGTCTCGTTGCCGAAGAAGCCGCCGTAGATCTCGATGAGCTCGATGGGCGAGCCGAGGCGGTCCTCGGTCGCCGTGTACTGGCCTGCCCGGCCGGTCGTGAAGTCGCCGCCCAGCTCCGGCTCATGGATGTGGTTCACTCCCAGCTTGAAATCGTGGCGGTCGCCCCAGAGCGTGCGCGAGAAGCTGAAGTCGTCCTTGTACTGGAACTTCCGCTGATGGGTGCTCTGGGGCGTGTTGAGGTTCTGCCCGGTGTGGAAGCTGGAGGGGTAGTAGATCATCGGATCGTCGGAGTCGGCGGAGATGAGGTTGTCGAACTCGGTGTACTGGAAGAGGAACTCGTTGAGCATTTCCGAGCCGAGCTGCGCGGTATGGCCGGCGAGGATCGACGCGTACTCGTTGCTGATCGTGCCCAGGGCGTTCGGCGCGGCCAGCGGGCTGGCGCCGTACTTGTCCGCGTTCTCCTGGAAGCCGTAGCGGACCTGCAGGTACTGCTTGGCGGAGATGTCGAAGGTCACCTTCGCCGTGCCCAGCTCGTCCTCGAACGGGAGGGGGACGACCGTGCCGTCGAAGGTGGGGAACAGCCCGCCGGTGTTCACCGCGTAGTTGGTGTCGCGCTCGGTCTTCTCGTAGGTGGCGAAGAAGTGCGCCTTGTCGCGCACGATCGGGCCGCCCAGCGAGGCGCCGTACTGCTTGCGCTCGTAAGCCTGCTTGCCGATGCCCGCGAGCCTCTCGGTCTCCGTCTCGGTGTTGAGGCTGTCGTCGCGGAAGAAGCCGTAGACGCTGCCCGCGAGGTCGTTGGTGCCCGTCTTGGTGACGACGGAGAGCACGCCGCCCGAGGAGCGGCCGTACTCGGCCTTGTACTGCATGGTCTGAATGTTGAACTCCGCGACGGCCTCCAGGCTGAAGTTCTGCAGCGCACCGCCGATCGTGTCGTCGGTGTTGTCACCGCCGTCCATGATGAAGTTGACGTTGCGGCCGATGCCCCCGTTCAGGGCGACGGTGAGCTGGCCCGGCTTGGTCGGGTCGGAGTTGTAGGCGAGCGAGGTGCCCGGGGCGAGGACCGCCAGGTTGGCGAACTGCCGGCCGTTGAGCGGCAGGTTCTCCAGCTCGGTGTCGGTCACGACCGTGCCGATGCTCGGAGTGGTCTGCACCAGCGGCGCCTCGTCGACCACGGTGATCGTTTCCTGGACGGACGACGTGCTCATGCTGATCTCGATCGCCCGCTGGGTGGCGACGTTGAGCTGAACGTCCTCGACGGTGACGGTGGCGAAACCTTCCAGGTCGGCCTTGACGGTGTAGGTGCCGACCGGCAGCGAAGCGAACCGGAAGCTGCCGTCTTCCCCGGTGACGGCGACACGGTCGAGGCCCGTCGCCTGGTTCGTCGCGGTGACGGTGACGCCGGGCAGGGCGGCGCCGTCCTTGTCCTGGACGGTCCCGAGCAGGGTGGCGCCCGCGGTCTGCGCGCTCGCGCCGGGAGCGAAAGCGAGGGACAGGAGGATCGCCGCCGCGAGGAGGCGAGCTGTCCACGATTTGTCGAATCTCATAACGCAATCTCCTTTGGAGTCCTCTACAGCGGATCGGAAAAAGAAAACATCCAACGCCGATGATTGCGGCCGGTACGGCGATGTGGTGAAGCGGCGATCACCTCCTCTCCGGGATCATCGCGCGGTTCGAAAGCCGGGCGAGAAGCTGCTGTGCGATACGGCGCTGCTGAGCGAATTGCGGGTCTCCGCTCGTCGCGGCGAGAAAGTCGCGGTAGGCCGCCGCCGCAGCCTCCGCTTCCCCTGCGAGCTCGTGCGCGATGCCGCGGTTGAGTCGGATCTCATGGTACTCCGGCGCGAGCTGGAGAGCCCTTTCAAAATAGGACAGTGCCGCAGAGGGCCGATCGCGCTCCACTTCCAGCGTGCCGAGGCCGTTGAGCGGCTCGGCATAGCGCGGCGCCACGGCGGACGCTTTCCGGTAGGCGCTCTCGGCTTCGGCGATCCGCCCGAGACCGCGCAGCACGTTGCCCAGGTTGTTGAACGCGGCGGCGTTGCGCGGATCGATGGCGACGGCGAGCTCGAATTCCTGCCGCGCCTCCTCGGGCTTCCTCTCGGCCAGCAGGACGATGCCGAGCGTATTGTGCGCCTCGGGCCGGGCCGGGTCGAGGTGCATGGCGCGCCGGATCGCCTCGCGCGCCTCGGCGGCGCGGCCGGCTTCCTGGAGGGCGGTGGCCAGGTTGTACCAGGCGTCCGGATCCTCGGGCGCGTCCTCCGCCGCCTGCCGGTAGAGCGGCACGGCCTTGGCCATCTCCCCCTTCTGCCGGAAGGCCTTGGCGAGCTCGCCCCGGAAGACCGGGTTCTCCGGATCGGCGGCGACCAGAGCCTCCAGCTCCGCCAGCGCGCTCTCCATCTCGTCCGCCTTGGGGCCCGCCTTGAGGCTGTTGTGCGCCTGCTCGAAGCGCTCGAACAGGGCGACCATCCGGCGAGGATTGGGGCCCCGGACGGCCTCGCCGGCCTTGCGCGGCTTCGGCGGCGCTCCCGAGGCGTAGCCCAGGCTGGCCAGCCGGGCACGGGTCTCGGCGTCGACCGCCCCCCCTCGCGGCGCCTCGACCGCTCCCGCCTCGACTTCGGCCAGGCGCGCCGCGAAGCCCGCGGCCGGAGCGCCCTCCTGGCCTGCCAGACTGGAGACCTCGCCCGGATCGCGCTCGAGGTTGTAGAGCTCCGGCTCCGGCGAGGCGATGTATTTGAGGTTGCGGCGCCGCAGGGCGGACAGCGGGCTCCACCCGAAGATCTCCGGATACCGGGTCTCGGCGTAGAGGTCGGCCGGCGGCGGCTCTTCACCCTGGCGCAGCGCGGCCGAGAGGTCGCGGCCGTCCAGGCGAGGCGCGGGGAAGCTCTTGCCCAGCAGGCCGGCCAGCGTCGGGGCGACGTCGACCAGGCTCACGGGCGTGCGGACCACCCGGCCGGCTCGCAGCCCCGGGGCGCGCATCAGGAGGGGGACGCGCAGCGTGGGCTCGTAGAGCAGCAGGCCGTGCGTGGACTCGCCGTGCTCGCCCAGCCCCTCGCCGTGGTCGGAAGCCACCGCCACCAGGGTGGTGCCGGCGAGCCCCCGGCTCTCCAACTCCTGGAGGAGCCGCCCCACCTGCGCGTCGACGGAAGCGATCTCGCCGTCGTAGGGACGGCCCGGATGGCGCTCGCGGAAGGGCGAGGGGGGAGCATAGGGAGCGTGGGCGTCGTAGAGGTGGACCCAGAGGAAGAAAGGACGCGAGCCGTCCTTTTGGGTGTTGTCCTGGGCGCCGGCGCCGAGCCAGGCGAGGGCCCGGTCCACCACCGTGCTCCCCGGCCGCTCGTCCTCCAGCGCCGCGCCGGCCGCAGGGTCGCGCTCGACCTCGTCGTCGTAGACCTCGAAGCCGCGCGCCAGCCCGAACCGGTGGTCGAGCACGAAGGCGCCGACGAAGGCCCCGGTCCGGTACCCCTCGCCGGCGAGGAACGTGGCCAGGGTGGCCGTCCCCTCCGGGAGCGAGCCGGCGCCGTTGTTGCGCAGGCCGTGGTGCGGCGGGAGCAGGCCGGTGAGGAGGCTGGAGTGCGAGGGGAGGGTCAGCGGGACCGGCGAGGAGGCCTCGGCAAAGCGGATCCCCTCGCGCGCCAGGCGGTCCAGCCAGGGCGTCTCGGCCTCTCCATACCCGTAGCTCCCGAGATGGTCGGCGCGCACGGTGTCCAGGGTCACCAGCAGCAGGTTCTTGGCGGAAACGGAGGGCGTAGAAGGATCCTCTCCGGAGCATCCCGTCAGCAGGAGCGCCGTGAAGATGAACGCGTGGAATTCAAGACGGCTCTTGAGCAATCAACATGGCCTTGAAAAGATCGTCTATTCGCGAAGAATACGCGAGATCAGGCACCGGCGGGAAGATGGGATAGGATTGTCGCCCACCGATGCCGCAGGAGGACGAGATGACGAACGGCTACGAACAGGCCAAGACGCAACGCAACGTCCTGGAGAGGCTGGGCGAGAAGATCCCCGGCTTCCGCGGGTTCCAGGACCGCGAGCTGCGCCGGGACGTCGACAAGATGCAGCGCGAGCACATCGCGAGCGACCTGGGGCGGCTGAAGGCGGACCTGCGCGACAAGGCGCGGAGCTACACGGACGCCGGGCAGATCGCGGCGCTCGGCGGATTCGACCGGCTGGACCGCCAGATCGACGGCTTGGCGCAGGCCATCCGTTTCGCGGACTACGGCGCGAGCGGGCTGTTCGACGCGGTCAAGATCGGCGAGGCGGAGCTCCAGAAGCTCTACGAGTTCGACCTCTCCGTCATGGACGACCTGGCCGCGCTGAATGCGGAGGCCGACGCCCTGCCGGCTCCTGGCCTGGAGAGCCCGGAGAGCCCCGCGGCGGCGCTCGACCGGCTGCAGCAGCGGGTGCGCGTCCTGCAGGACAAGTGGCGGCAGCGCGAGCTCGTGATCAGCGACGTGGTCCGGGGCGCCTGACGCAGTCATCTGAGGAGATCCGAGCATGCAAGTCATCGAATTCCACGACCCGACGGGTCGTACCATGGTCGCGCGGGTGCCGCGCGACGGCACGTCGGCCATCCGGCTCGGCAGCCAGCTCATCGTCGAGGAGAGCCAGCAGGC
>DASVEF010000340.1:0-8748 GCA_036380715.1 Thermoanaerobaculia bacterium
CGAAACCTACATCCCCGCTCTCGAAGCCGAAAACCCCGAGCCGACCCTGATCCTGGGCGAGCGGGGCACGGGCAAGGACCTGATCGCGCGCTACATGCACGCGTTCAGCTCGCGCCGCAAGCGGCCCCTGGTCGTCGTCAATTGCGCCGAGATCACCGACGAGCTCGCCGCCTCCCGGTTCTTCGGCCACAAGAAGGGGTCCTTCACCGGCGCCCTCACGGATGAGCCCGGTGTTTTCCGGGCGGCCGACCGCGGAGTCCTCTTCCTCGACGAGATCGCTGACCTGTCGTTGCGCGCGCAGGCCCATCTCCTCCGGGTCCTGGAAAACCACCGGGTCGTGCCGGTGGGGGAGACCCGCGAGATCCCGGTCAATGTGGCGGTCCTCCTGGCGACCAACCGGGACTTGGAGGAAGCCGTCCGAGCAGGCACCCTGCGGGCCGACTTCTACGACCGCTTCCGCACCCTGGCGATCCACCTCCTCCCTCTGCGCGAGCGTCCGTGGGATATCCCGCTGCTCCTCGAGCACTTCCGGCGGCACCACGAGAGCAAGCACCGCAAGCGGACCCTCGGCTTCACCCAGGAGGCGCTGCGGGCTCTGGTCTCCTACGACTGGCCGGGCAACGTGCGGGAGGTCGCACGCGCCTGCTCCCTCTTCGTCATCCACGCCCGGCCGGGAGCCCAGATCGACCGCGCCCTGATCGAGCGCTGCTACCCCGAGGTTCTGCATGCCGCGCCCAATCCGAAAGCCGGCCCTCTGCTCTGGGAGGGGACCTCGATGGACGATGCCATGTGCACTTTCCAGCGCGAGCTGATCCTGGCCCGGCTTGAACGCCACCGCGGCAGCGTGAAGGCCGCCCGGGAGAGCCTGGGGCTCACCAAGGCGACCTTCCATCGCTACATGAAGAGGCTGGGAGTCGCGGCCGGAGGCGGCGGAACGGAGTATTGACCGAGGTTTCATCTCTGAAACCGCCTACAACCGGCGTGGTTTCAAATTTGAGACGCCTGTGTCCGTAGCCATGCCATAAATCCCATAGAATCCGGCGTTTCCTGCCTTCTATCAGACTGGAACGCTCCTTGCTCTCCTCCGGCTTGTCTAGCCATTTAATTAACGATCCCGACCAAAGGAGTAGAGAGCATGAAAAACCAAATCCACCTCGGAATCCTTCTCTGTCTGGGTCTCGTCGCAACTTTGGGCTCGGCGTCCCCTGCGGCGGCGCAGACGTGCATGGGATTTACCTGCACGATCGTGGGCACCCCTGGCAGTGACGTCATAACGGGGACTCCCAGCGCAGATGTCATCTGTCCGCTCACAGGAAACGATACAGTCTATGGCGCAGGTGGTAGTGACAAGATTTGTGGCGATGGAGGTACGGACCAACTGTACGGTCAAGGAGGCTCGGACCTGATTGATGGTGGGTCGCTCGCCGATTGGATCGATGGCGGTGACGGCTCCGACTTTGCCATCTTTGCGGTTGCCATCACCGCAGACCTCACCAACATGAACACCAGCGAAGGCGATAGCCTGATCAGCATCGAGAATCTGTCGGGTTCCCCCAGCGCGGACACTCTGATTGGCGACTCCGGCAACAACCATCTGATCGGACAGGGAGGTAACGATATTCTCATTGGCCGCGGCGGGAGCGATATTCTGGAGGGCCGGAATGGCACGGATAAGGCGGTCTATGAGACCGCCATCACTGCGAGCCTGACGACCGGATCGGCGTCTGACGGCGACATGCTCAGTACCATCGAGAACTTGACAGGATCGAACGACGCCGATGTCCTCGAAGGGGACGGAAACAACAACGTCCTGGAGGGTGGATCGGGGGCCGACTACCTGGATGGGAAAGGTGGTACCGACACCTGCAATGGCGGGCTTCCCTTGGGGCCGTTGGGCGGTAAAGACCAGGATACCTGTACCATCGATTGTGAGACAGCGACCGGCTGCACTGTTTTCTGAGGCGAGAAGGTCAGTCCTCCAGGAGCGAAAACAGGCGACGGCACTGGGATGCCAGCGCCGTCGTCCTGTTTTCCCGCCAAGCTGGCCTCCTGAATCGAGCTATTTCACACCCCCCTTTTCCTCGCCTCCTATGCTATGTTTTCGTAAGAGAAAGCTCTTCCGGGATCTCTAGCGCGATCCCGGCACAGGGGGATCCTTGTGAAGTCGATCTGGACGCTCTTGTGGGCAACATTCCTCGGCGGTTGCGCCCTGCAAGGAACACCCGCGGCGGTCTCCGACTCCCCTGCGCGCTGCCCCTACACCGCACCGGGGCTGGTCGTGGAGACCGTCACCCCGGAATCCGCAGCCTTTCGCGCCGGGTTGATGCCGGGTGATCGGCTTTTTTCCTGGTGCCGCCCCGGTGGAGAGGGGGGTTGCGTCGCACGAGGAGATTTTCGGACCCCATTCGATTGGCTAAATGTCCAGATGGAGGAGATGGCGCGCAGTGAGGTGACCGTCGAAGGCGCGCGGGGCTCGGAGAACCTTCGCTGGCACCTGTTGCCAACGATCCAGGGCCTCACGGTGGCGCCACTCTTCCACGGTGTGCTGGCGGAGGCTTATCAGTCCTCCCGTGATCGTGAGCAGGCCGGTGAGCCCGCGTCCGCCGGGGAGCAACTCGAACGCGCCGCGGCGCTGGCCGATGACAACGATTGTGCCGACGCGGCACTCTGGCTCCGAGCCCAAGCTGCCCAACGGCGGGCCAAGGCCCGGCAGTGGCCCGCAGCGGATGCAGGCTATCAAGGTTCCCTGGCGAAGGCCCGAGCGCTGAAAGCGGCCCGCGTGGAAGTGCACCTTTATATGGGCTGGTCGGAAGCGTTCTTGCTGCGCGGTGACCTGGCCCAAGCCAGGCAGCAGCTCGAAAGAGCCCTGTCGTTGGAAGAGAAAGATCATCCGGACGGTATGGGTGTCATGGCGTTGCTCCTCCGCCTCGGCAATGTGGCCGAAAGGCAGGACGACATCGAGCAGGCGGATCGTTTGTACCGGCGGGCCCACGAGCTGATCCTCCGCGCCGCTCCTGGCACCGGCGCCGAAGCAGCCGCAGCGAACAACCTCGCGATCACCACAGGATGGAGAGGAGACCTCGTGCAGGCTGAGCGGTATGGGGCCCTCGCCCTTGCGATCCGCGAAAAGCTGACGCCCTCGGGCGATGCGATCATCCCGAGCCTCCTGAACCATGGCATCCTGCTGGCTGCCCGCGGTGACTTCGCAGGCGCCGAGGCCGATTTCCTTCGCGCCAGGAGAATTCTCGAAAAAGTCCAACCGGAAAGCATCGGGATGGCGAAAGCCCTGAATAATCTGGGAAGCATCGCCTGGCAGCGTCATGATCTCGACGCAGCCGAGAGTCTCTTTCAGCGTGAGCTGGCCCTCTATCAAAAGATCGACCCCAGCGGCAGCCTGGTGCTGGACACCCTGCTCACCCTCGGCGAAGTCGCCTTACAGCAACGCCAGGAAGACAAGGCGGAGGATTTGTGGCAGCGCGCCTTGGCGATCAGCGAAAAACTCCACCCGAAAGGGCCGAAACGTGCCGTGGGTCTGAGCGGCCTGGCCGCGGCGGCGAGGTTGCAGGGGCGGGACGCGGAAGCTGAAAAGCTTCTGCGGCAGGCTCTGGCAATCTGGCAGGGGATCGCTGCGAACGCTGGCGCCGATACCCATCTCGACCTGGGCATTCTTCTTCTCGAGCAGGGCAACACGGAGGTCGCCGAAGCTCATCTCCGCGCCGCGATCCGTCTTTCTGCGACTCCCGAGGGCTACCAGGCCCTGGGTCGGCTGCAGGCGCGGAGAGGCCAGGCCGACGAGGCTGCGGCGAGCTACCTCGCGGCGATCGACGCCCTGGAGACTCAACGGACACGCCTCGGTGGCGCGCAGGAGTCGCAATGGTTCTATGGCTCCCGCTTGGGTGATCTCTACTTCGAAGCCGCGGAGCATCAGATCGCGCTCGCGCGGCCGCAGGAAGCCTGGGAGCTCCTCGAAAGGGGACGCGCCCGGGGCTTTCAGGAGCTTCTGGCCCAGAGAGACCTGCGCTTCGCTGCGGAGCTTCCAGCGGAGCTGTATGTCGAGCGCCGCCGGCTGGCTGCCGAGTATGACCGAGTCCAGGCGGCCCTCGCCGACGGAGTGCCTGCACGGGGACCGGGAGAGCTCGAGGCACTCGAGGGCCGCCTGCGGGACCTGCGGCTCGAACAGGCGGAGGTCCAGGAGCGGATCCGGCGATCCTCGCCGCGCCTCGGAGCCCTCGAAAAACCCCCGTTCCTCGATTTAACGGCAGCTCGCTCGACTCTCGATCCGGGAACCGTGCTCCTCACCTATTCCGTCGGCGAGTCGCGAAGCTATCTCTTCGTGATCGAAGCGGAGGGAGTCCCCGGCCCCGGGCTCTCCCTTTTTCCGCTTGCGATCGGTAGAAAGGATCTCCAACGGGAGGTCGACGCTTTCCGCGGCTTGTTGGGACGGTCGGAGACCCTCCTCTCGGCAGTGCAACAGCGCGGCCGGCACCTTTATGACCTCCTGGTCCGCCCGGCCGAGCCGGTGCTCGCCAAGGCGGACCGCTGGCTCATTTCGCCGGACGGGCCTCTGCACGTCCTCCCCTTCGCGGCTCTCTTGGCCGGTGATCATTATCTGGCAGAGAACCAACCGATTCATGTCGTGGCTTCCGCGGCGGTGTACAAGGAAATCAAGGCGACACGCCCGGAGAAGTCTTCATCGGCGACGATGGAGCTCCTCGCTGTGGGAGATCCGCTGTACCCAGCGGGGCTCAACACCCAAGCCGAGACGGCCACCGACACGCAAGTGCAGATGGCCCTTCGCCGAGGCTTCCGACTGGATCCCCTGCCATCGACGCGCAACGAGGTGGAAGCGATCTCAAAGCTCTTCCCCGAGGGGAGAATCCTTCTTGGTGGCAATGCCACCGAGGAGACGATCAAATCCCTGGCGCCACAAGCTCGGCGGCTCCACTTCGCCTG
Organism: Thermoanaerobaculia bacterium; assembly: GCA_036380715.1. Classification (GTDB taxonomy): domain Bacteria; phylum Acidobacteriota; class Thermoanaerobaculia; order Multivoradales; family UBA5704; genus UBA5704. The sequence continues at coordinate 4,954 of DASVEF010000340.1, forward strand.
CCATGGTCTGCTCGATGAGCGGTTCCCTCTCAACTCCGGCCTGGCCTTCTCGATCCCCGAGCACCCGGAAGAGGGCCGCGACAACGGCTTGCTTCAGGCCTGGGAGATCTTCGAGAGCGTACGGCTCGATGCGGATCTGGTCACCCTCTCGGCTTGCGATACAGGGCTCGGTAAAGAGATGGGAGGAGAGGGCCTGGTCGGTCTGGTCCGCGCCTTCCAGTTCGCCGGCGCGCGCTCGGTTCTCGCCTCGCTGTGGAGCGTATCCGACATCTCCACGGCTATGCTCATGGAACGTTTCTATTCCTACCTCCGCCAGGGCAAGACCAAGGATGAAGCCCTGGGGGCCGCGCAGCTCGATCTGATCCGTTCCGAGAAAAGTGAGCTCTCGCACCCCTACCACTGGGCGGGGTTTGCTCTCTACGGGGATTGGAGGTAGGGCAGGTGCCGCTCGAGCTCGGCAAGACCTGCCGCCAGCGCGGTATCTCCTGGCGAGCTTCGAACCGCGACCCGGAACTCGTCCCGCGCTTCGATCAGCAGGCCGAGACTCCGATCCACCTCGGCAAGCAGCGCCAACGATGCGCCGTCTCCCATTCTCTCGACGGCCCTCCGCAGCGCCTCCCGTGCTTCAGCCCTCCGCGCGGGAAGCGTGACGAAATCCGCTTCACCTCGCGCGACAGGCCCCACGCGCTCGACGGTGCGGACCGTCCAGTCATAGCGCACGCCAGGCTGCAGGATCCCCGCTGGAACATTCACTGGGGAGTCTGCCGTCTCGGTCCCAAAGACCACGTTCCCCTGCCGATCGTGCACCTCGACTTGGTACTTCCCGGCGCCCTCGACCGGCTCGAAGCGAAGGGTGGTCGCTCCGGCGAGGGTCGCCGTCCCACGGCGGGGATAGAGCCCTGCGATCCGCTCCGCACGAATGCGCACGGCGCCGGCGCGCAAACCGGCGCGTTCCTCCGGTGCGATCGGCAGGAGGGTGGGAAGGGGAGAGACGGCGGGAAGAGGGTGCACGGGGCCGGAACGGGAAGTCAGGTCCGACCTTCCGAGCTTCGCCCGGGAGTGTCCTCCAAGCTCGTAACGGCGTCCGTTCGCGAAGGCCAGCGCTAGACGGGAGCCCGGTCTGACCTCCACGGTCGTACCCGCCGGAAGACGATCGAAGAGGCGCAAGGGCCGGCGTTCCTCGAAAGGAATTGTGAGCGCGGCCCTGCCCGCGAGCGAATAGACGAGAGCCACGGGCTTGGCGGGAGCACGCGCTCCTGTGGCAGCCGAGGCCCAATGGAGGAGGCACAGCAGCACGCTGAGGGCGGCGAGGCGAGTCGTCTTCATGATGAGACCTCCGGAGCTGGCGGCAGCATCCGCCGGACGATCAGGGCCAGGCAGAGCCCGAGGAGGACTAGGAGGAGGGGCGAGACCGGAAGCATCTGGCCTGCCCACCAGAAAGCGGGAAAGGACACAGCGAGGTAGAGGGCCGCTGCAGCCGCAAGGAACACCACAAACGCGCTGGACCGCCGCGAACAGAGAATCCCAGCCATGGCGAGGCCGGCCAGCAGCGTTACGACGGCGAGGATGGGCGCCCGTCCCGGCTCGCGGACCGGCAATCCGGCGGCGATGGTGTCCACGAGTAGCGCCTGGAGCGTGAGCCCTGAGACCACGGCGGTTTTCCTCAAACGGTGCGGCACGCGGTGGTAGTCGTCCCCGGCGCCGCGGAAGCCTGCTCCCACCAGGATGAGCCGGTTGCGGAAGAGCTCGGGGTCGCGGTCGAGCACGGCCGGCACGTCGCGCCAGGAGATCCGCGCATAGCGCGGCCAGTCGATTCGCGAGTCGAGCCAGAAGACTTCGCCGGCCTCGCTCGGCGGGGTGCTGCCGGCGCGGAGCGCCTCCGCGGCTTTCGCGGCCCAGGAGGGCCTCACCCTGCCGGAACGGTCACGGTATCGCAGCCGGCCCCTGCGGACGATGCCATCCCGATCCTCCGCGAGATTGACGAATCCGAAGAGATTCGCGGTCCGGTCCGGACCGAGCGCCGCCGCGGTCAGGCCGGCGACGCAGTCGGTGCCGGTCACGCGCCCGTCCGGCTCCGAAAAAGCGGCGAGCGTGAGGGTCTCGGGATGACGGAGGATGAGGTCTGAAAATTCTGGAGAATCGCTCCATTTCTTGTGGAGGAGCAGGTCGATCGCCACGCCGCGCGCTCCCGCCGCGAAGACACGGTCGAGTATGCCTCCGATCTCGTCCGCCCGGTCCACGAGGGAGAGCGCTCCCTCCTGGCTGGCTTCGTCCACCGTAAGGAGGAGGATTCTTGGGTCCGGGGGGCGCATCGGAGCCGCCCGTAGCCTCAGGTCGTGCAGCCGGCGTTCTACCGCCGGGAGCGTGGGCCAGGGCAGGAGAAAACCCGCGAGCAGCACGGCAGCGGTCAGGAGGATGGAGAGCCACGCCCGGCGCGGAATCTCCGTGGCCCGCCATTGCGCCAAGGCCGCGCGCTCCGCGGCCCGCCGGATCCGCCGCACCACGTCCCCCGCGCTGGCGGGGCGCAGCGCCGGGTCCTTCCGGAGAGGCTCTCGCAGGGCTTGCCAGATCTCCTCCGGCAATGGCGCCCCCGACGGAGATGGGGGGGAAGGCTCTTCTTCCAGGTGGCCGGCCAGGACCTGCGCCGTCGATCCCTGGAACGGAGGCTTGCCGGCGAGGATCTCGTAGGCGATCACCCCGAACGAATAGAGGTCGGAGGCGCGGCTGGCCGCATGCTGTCGGATCAGCTCCGGCGCCACGTAGAGAGGAGTCCCGAGGAGAGCTCCCGTCGCGGTCAGATCCTCTCGGGAGTCCTCCTCGCTGGCTTCGAGGTCTCTTCCGGCGCGGGGGAAAAGGGTCCCCGTCTCCGCCAGACCGAAGTCGAGAACCTTGACGAGCGGCTCGCCTTCGTCCGTCCTGCAGAGCAGGACGTTGCCCGGCTTGAGGTCGCGGTGCAGGATGCCTTGCGCATGGGCGGCGTCGACGGCCGCGGCGATCGCATCCAGCAGAGGCAGCGCCCGTTCCAGCGGCAGAGGACCCTGCTGTCGGCAGAGGTCCGCGAGCGTGATCCCGTCCAGGAGCTCCATGACGAGATAGGGCACTCCTCCCGCCGCATCATCGATCCCGAAATCCGTGACTTCGACCACGTGGGGGTGCCGGAGCTGTCCCAGCGCTTCGGCCTCCCTTTGAAACCGCGCGAGGGAGAGAGGGTCCAGAGAGCCCGCTTTCAGTACCTTGACCGCGAAGGTCTTCCTCAGGCCCAGGTGAAGGGCGCGGTAGACGACGCCGGTGGCACCCTCGCCGAGCCGTTCCTCCAGCCTGTACTTGCCGTCCAGGACGATCTGGGTCGAAGAGCTCTTCTGGGGAGACTTCATGATCGTCACCACGCCCTCGGCGTTCTAAAATCTTACTACTGCCTATGTGGAGTGACGAATGCCGAAAGCCTTTCCTCTGCTCTCCCTGGTTCTGGCGCTCTTTTCAGGCACACCCGCGAGACCCCAGGCCTCCGCCTCCTGCATCCTCATCCAAGAGACCACGGTCGTGGACGGCACGGGCGCTCCCGGACGAGTCGCCTCTGTGCGGGTGTGCGGCGACCGGATCTCCGCCGTCGGCTCTTTGCGGCCTCAGGACGGCGACAACGTCGTCCTAGGCAGAGGGCTGGTCCTCGCTCCGGGGTTCATCGACACCCACAGCCATCATGACGGAGGGTTCGCGAAGGACCGCACGGTCTTCGCCGCGATCAGCCAGGGCATCACCACCACCGTCATCGGCCAGGATGGAGGGTCGAATTTTCCT
>DASVEF010000341.1:0-30260 GCA_036380715.1 Thermoanaerobaculia bacterium
TGCAGCCCGCCCTCGATCCTGACCGGCACCTGCGCATCCAGTTACCTCTCGCCCTGGGCTCTGATGCCCTGCCGGAGCCGGACCTTGCGATCGCGCCGGGGAGCTGGCGGGACCACCTGAAGTCTCATCCCACCACCGCTCTCCTCGTCGTGGAGGTCTCCGAAACCTCCATGACGCACGACCGGGAGCGCAAACGCAGGGTCTACGCACGGGCCGGCATCCCCGAATACTGGATCTTCTACGTGGGCGCGAAGGAGATCGAGGTGTGTCGGGAGCCCCGAAGCGAAGATTACCGGTCTCGGGTCATTCTGAAGGCCGGCGACACCCTGTCCCCTCTTTGCTGCCCCGGCCTCTCGATCCGCGTCGAGGCTCTGCTTCCGTATGTTTAAGATTGTGTGGGCGGTGCGGGTGGGCAGTCGAGAGGCGTAAGACGAACTTCCGTCTTGCCTGACGGCGAAGGCTCAAGGTCGACCAGTTCACCCCAACAGTGTGGCGTGGGTCCCGTGCATTGGTACTTTGACTCTGCCACCTCGCGTCCTTGGTGGGGACCACTCTGTATAGAACGACCGCTCGGCGCGGCTTCTATTACCCTGAGTGACGCTTTACAAGTCGGGCAGAGCGCACCATCTTTCAAGCTCAGTAGATCGCTCATGTCCCCATTGTAAACCAGCATGGGCCACCAGCGTAGAAGCAATCAAGCGGGAGAATTGCAAAACGACGGGTTGCCGTCCTTCCCCAAGCGGATTGCTCCTCTTCGCCAATACTCCACTCATGTCTTCTTCGACATCTGCTTAGAAAAGTGGCGATGCCGTAAGTTTGGACAGTCTTACTGGAGCAAGAAGGCCATGTTTCTTACTGACGAAGCAGACCAAATCGTGAAACCATGACGAGGCATAGGGGGACACATAGACCGTTTCGACCAGCGAATTCACATCAACTTCAACAAGTTTCCCCGCCTCAAGCTCTTCCGGACTCAGCAGCTTGGGGCTACCATGCGGAAAGATAATCGCTCTAACTTCACTCTCGTGTCGAAAGCTGCTTCTCTTATAGGTGAATGGCGTTCTGGAGCAGTCACTCATCTTTTCGACTTCATAGTCTATATACCTTACGCAACCCAGGTATATCTTATGCTTCCACTTAGAATTCGCCCGCAAGCATGTCTCAAGAATTTCGAAGCGAGACTGAATGGCTACGCCCTCTGATCCCTCAACGTAAAGCTTCCACATTCCCTGAGATTCATCCTCATTTAAATGCCAGCAGCTGATGAACGTTACGTCTCGTGCCAGATCACTTCGAATCTCAAGCTTAACGTTGTTCCTTCGCAGGAATGGCATGACTTTGTCTCGAAGTTCGACCGTCTTCCGAGTCTTCGCCCCTTCGAAAGAATCTCCTAGAGTAGACGCCCTCGCGAAGAAAAGGCACCGTCGTTCCAGGAATGAAATGTACTTAGCGAAGCTCATGAATCGCCAGATTTTCGTACGTGGATCTTCTGGAGGCTTGAAGTCCTCCAGGATGTCTCTGTAATCAATCGGATGTCTCACCACCTATCGCTCCGCATCTAACTGGCCGCTGAGTGAAACCGGAGAAAAGGGCATTGCAAGGCCTCGATCCTGGTACTCCTCGATCATCAACTCGATCGCCTCCACCGCGTTCCGCATGGCCTCCTTCGGGGTCTCTCCCCCGGTGAAGATCGTCGGGAAGTCCGGGGTCCGAGCGTAGTACCCTCCATGCTCGTTCGGGACGAGATCGATCTCGTAGTGGATCGTGGCAGCGTCGACGGTCTGCTTGAGACTCATGTTCCCGAAAGAACCTCCACCTCCACCCGAGCATCGTTGAAGCAAGCCCCCTGTCCCAGATCCGCATAGCTGTCCGGAGACAACGCGTTCGACGTGGTGCCCGAGAGCGTGTTGTGGCTCCACAACCCCTTGGGAAGGAAGACCACGCCCGGCCGCATATCCGCGCTCACCCGCGCGAGGGTGCGCACCTCTCCCAGATCGTTCCAGATCCGGACCTGATCGCCGTTCTTGATACCCCGCCGCGCGGCGTCGTCCGGATGAATCTCCAGCGGGACCACATCCTGGTAGAGGCCGCCAAAGGTCGAGCTGATCGTCCGCGCCAGCGAGGGGGAGATGAGCGCGAGCGGATAGCGCTCGGTCGCCGGGTCCTCCTGGTAGGTGTAGAGGCCGTACGGAGCTTCGCGGTCGAGCGCCTCGGGGACGAGGTGGACCTTGCGGTCGGGGGTGAAGGGGAAGGAGTCGACGAACTGGATCGGGGTCTGGCCGACGTCGGGGAAGGCCAGGCCGTTCCCCTCCTCCAGCTCGCGACGCAGCCGCTCAGAGCTGACGATGACAGCTTCGAGCTCCGCGGGAGTATCGGGATCGCCCGGACGGTCGAGCCCCAGGCGGCGGGTCAGCTCGGCGAAGATTTCGTAGTTGGGCCGCGCCTCTCCCGCCGGCGTCGCCACCGGCTTCGAGCGGTAGACCACGTAGGCTCCGTAGCCGCGCGACATCTCGTCGTGCTCGAACATGGTGGTGGCCGGGAGGACCAGGTCCGCCCAGCGCGCGGTGTCGGTCCACACCTGCTCGAAGGCGATGGTGAACAGGTCTTCGCGGGCGAGCCCCTGCCGCACCTTCTCCTGGTTCGGCATGGTCGCCAGCGGGTTGCAGTTGTAGGAGAAGAGGACCTTGACCGGAGGATTGGCGTCCAGGAGCACCTCTCCGAGGCGGTTCATGTTGATGATCCGGGTCGTGGGCTCGGGCTCGGCCACGGGGGATTTGCGGTCCATTTCGGGGTAGGCGCCCGAGTTGCTCATGGTGTAGCCGCCGCCGCGCACGCCGAACTTGCCGGCCACGGCGGGCAGGGCGAGAACGGCGGCCACGGCCGAGCCACCGTTGCGGTTTCGCTCGTACCCCCAGCCGGAACGGATGACCGCCGGGGAGGTGTCGGCGTAGAGGCGGGCGAAGCGCTCGATGTCCGCAGCCGGCACGCCCGAGGCCTCGGCCGCCCTTTCGAAGGTCCAGGGCTGGGCCCGCCGCCGCAGCTCGTCCGCGCCGTGGGTGTGCTCGGCGAGGAAGGCGAGGTCGGCCTTCCCCTCCTCGAAGAGCCAGCGGAGGATCGACAGCGCGATCGGCAGGTCGCCCCCGGGCCGCGGCGCGAGGTGCAGGTCCGCTTTCTTGGCGAGCGGCGTCCGGCGGGTGTCGACCACCACCAGCCGCGCTCCCCGGCGCTGCGCCTCCTGGATCACCGGCACGAGGTGGATGCCGCTCGCGGAGGGGTTCACCCCCCAGAGGACGATCAGCCGCGAGTGTACGTAGTCCGGCAGGGCGACTCCCGGCATCTTTCCGTAGAGGCCGGTCGCGGCGCGGCCGGTGGGGGCGGCGCAGACCGTGCGTGCCAAGCGCGAGGCGCCCAGCCGGTAGAAGAACCGGAAGTCGGTCGTCTCCTGGGTGAACAGGCCGTTCGATCCGCCGTAGAAGAAGGGGAGGACTGACTCGCCGCCCCAGCGCTCCCGGGCCTCGCGGATCTTCTCCACGGCCAGCCCGAGCGCCTCGTCCCAGGAGATCCGCTCGAACCTCCCCTCCCCCTTGGCCCCTCGTCGGACCGCCGGGTACATCAGCCGCCCCTCGCCGTACAGCAGCTCGGGGAAGCGCCGGACTTTGGCGCAGATGTACCCCTGGGTCATAGGATTGCGATGGTCGCCGTCGACCTTGACGACGCGTCCGCCTTCAACCTGGACTTCGAGGCTGCAGGCGTCCGGGCAGTCGAGCGGACAGCCGAGGGTGAGGGTCTGGAGGGGGTCGGGAGTGCGGAGGATCTCGGTCATGCCCTGATTCTACGGCGGAGCGGTGGAAAGTTTCTCAGGATGGCCGGAATTGACCGGGAGTTGGCCGTCCCGAGGCTCCGGATGTTCACCCTGCGCCTCCGGACAGCCACCCGGAGCTGCCGGATGTCCACCCGGGCCCTCCGGGAAGTCACCCGGAGCCGCCGGATGTCCACCCGGGTCCTTCGGAAACTCACCCGGAGCCTCCGGAGGTCCACCCGGGCCCTCCGGAAACTCACCCGGAGTCGCCGGACATCCACCCGGACCCTCCGGGAAGTCGCCCGGAGGCCTGATCCTGCTTGGGCGGCCGTCGCCCATTCATAACCCTCTGGCATCTCCTTCGCAGACCATTCCCGGGAGCGAAGCGTGGGGCGGTGATCCCTCGAAGGACCCCTGCCGATGTGAACCGATGGATCTGGAGCGGAAGGAAGCGATTACAAGACACATGCGAGGCGCGAGAGTGTTTCTTGCCATCCTGGCGGCGCTCGCGGGGAGCCGGCTGGAGGGCCAGGAGCCGGCGCAGCGGTCCCCCCGGACGCTGGTGATTTCCCTGGAGGACGCCCTGGACATCGCGTCCGGAGAGAGCGAGGGGGTCTGGGTGGCGGAGGCCGGGGTGATGCGCGCGATGGGCAACGAGCGGATCGCGCGCAGCCAGCGGTTTCCCCAGGTCTCGGCCACGGCCCAGTACACCCGGACGCTGCGCTCCCAGTTCAGCGACATCCGCTTTGGAGGAGACCAGGGCGGCGACGATGCGATCGAGGACCTCCCTTTCGGCCGGGAGAACCAGTACACCCTCGCCCTTCAGCTCAATCAGCTCCTCTTCGACGGCGGGCAGATCCGCGCGCGCAACCGCGCCGCGGAGGCGCGCCGCCGCTCGGCCGACATCGACGTCGCTTCCGCCCGGGCGCAGACCCTTCTCGACGTGACGGAGGCTTATTTCGACGCCCTGCTCGCCGACCGGCTCATCGAGATCGCCCAGTCCACCCTGGGGCAGGCGGAGGAGGTGCTCCGCCAGACGGAAGTGGCGCGCCGGGTGGGCGACCGGTCGGAGTACGAGCTGCTGCGGGCGCGCGTGGCGCGCGACAATCAGCTCCCGGCGCTGATCCGGCGCCGCACCCAGAGCTCGGAAGCCTATCTGCGGCTCAAACAGCTCCTCAACGTTCCGCCGGAGGACCGGCTCGTGCTGACCTCCGAGGTCGACGAGCCCCAGACCCGCTTCGTCACCGCCGCGAACCCCTCGCCCGACCAGAGGGCGCCGGTCCGCCAGGCGGAGGAGAATGTGCGGGCGAGCCGGGAGCAGCTCGCCGAGGCGCGCGGCCAGAGGCTCCCCGAGGTCTCGCTCTCCTCGCGCTACGCTCCGGTGGCCTATCCGCAGGGCGGCGTGCCAGATCCCGGGGACTTCCGGGAAGACTGGACGGTGACGCTCAATCTGTCGATCCCGATCCTTACCTGGGGCCGGTTGCGCGGCACCGAGATGGTCGCCGAGGGGAACCTCTCGGAGGCCCAGGCCCGTCTCAAGCAGGCGCGCGAGGCCGCGCTGCTGGACACCCAGCAGGCCCGCAACGACCTCGCCGACGCCGAGGCCACGCTGGCGGCCAACACGAGCACGTCCGAGGAGGCCGGCCGCGCCTATTCGATCGCCCAGATCCGCTTCCGCGAGGGGATTGCGAGCCAGATCGAGCTGTCCGACGCGCAGCTCCTCCAGGAGCAGGCCGAGGTCAACCGGGCCCTCGCCTTGCGCGACGTCCAGGTCGCCCGCGCCCGCCTGGCCCTCCTCCAGGACCTGCCCCTGGGCCAGGGAGGGCTCGGCGTGCCGTCGTCCCTCCAGGTTCAGCCGGTCCAGCCGTTCCAGCAGCAACAGCAGCAAGCACCGCAGCAGCCGGTCGCGGCCTCCGGGACATTTCCCGGAGGCGGGACAGGAGGGGGGCCGTTTCAATGAGGAGGATGCTTTCGCTCGGATTCCGGCCCAGTCGCCGCTGTGAGCCCTCACCCCCATCCCCTCTCCAGTCACCGGGAGAGGGGCGCCACCGCCCTGCCCGATTCAGGTTTTCCCCCTCTCCCGGTGACGGGAGAGGGGGCCAGGGGGTGAGGGCTCTTCTCTTCCTGGTTATCGCGCTCGCCGCCACCGGTTGCGGGCGCGACCGCGGGGGCCAGGCCCAGACCGCGGCGCCTCCCGAGGTGGTGCTCGGGCCGGCTGATACCGCGGTGGTCGTGCGGGGACCGATCGCCAGCGGGCCGTCGCTTTCGGGGACTCTGGCGGCGAAGCGCGAGGCGACGATCCGGGCGCAGATCGCGGGCTCGGTGCTGGAGACCTACGCAGAGCCGGGCCAGCCGGTGGGCGGGGGCGAGACCCTGGCGCGGCTGGATACCTCTTCGCTGCAGGACGCCTACGCTTCCGCCCGGGCGGCGGTGACCAACGCCCGCAACAACCTCGCCGTGGCGCAGCGGGAGGAGGAGCGCCAGCGCGTCCTCGCCGAGGCCGGCGCGGTCGCCGATCGCAATATCGAGACGTCGCGCCAGCAGACCGTGGCCGCCCGGGCGGGCCTTGCCCAGGCCCAGGCGCAGCTTGCGGCGGCCGAGAAGCAGCTCGGCTATACCCGGGTCCATGCTCCCTTCTCCGGCGTGGTCAGCGAAAAGCAGGTCTCGGCCGGCGACGTGGTCCAGCCGGGGACGGCCCTCTATACCGTGGTCGATCCCTCGAGCCTGGATCTGGAGGCTTCCATCCCCGCCGAGGAGATCGGAGCCCTGGAGATCGGATCGCCGGTCGAGTTCACCGTCACCGGCTACAAGCGCGCGTTCCAGGGGCGGATCACCCGCATCAATCCGACCGCCGATCCCACGACGCGGCAGGTTCGGGTCTACGCCGAGATCCCGAACACCGGCAACGACCTGGTCGGAGGCCTCTTCGCCGAGGGGCGGGTGGCGACCGAGCTGCGCACGGCGCTGACGCTGCCGGCTGAAGCCATCGACCGCCGCATGGCCAGGCCCGCCGTGGCGCGCGTCCGCGAGGGCAAGGTCGAGCGCGTCGAGGTCGAGCTCGGGCTGACGGACGAGCAGGAGCAGCGGGTCGAGGTCCGCCGCGGGGTCCAGGCCGGCGACGTCGTGCTCGTGGGAGCGGCCCAGGAGATCACCCCGGGGACCCCGGTCCGCCTCGCGCCGGCGGTCCGGCAGGAGGCCGAGAGGCTGGCGCATAATCTATGACGATCTCCGATTTCGCCATCAAGCGCCCGATCATCACCATCGTCATGATGCTGATCCTGGTGATCTTCGGCCTCTTCGCGCTGTTCAACCTGGACGTCGACGAGTTCCCCGACCTGGCGAACCCGATCGTCTTCATCGCGGTCCCCTACCCCGGCGCCTCTCCGTCGCAGGTCGAGCGCGAGGTGGTCGAGCGCATGGAGGAGGCGTTCAGCGGCATCTCGGGCGTCGACGAGATCAACTCGACCTCGCTCGACGGCTTCGCCCAGATCACCGTCCAGTTCGTCTTCAGCAAGGACCCGGACCAGGCCATGCAAGACGTGCGCGACGCCATCTCGGGCATCCGCAACGACCTGCCGCTGGAGCTCGAAGAGCCGCTCCTGCGCAAGTTCGATCCCGGCGACATGCCGATCGTCTCGCTGGTGCTGACCTCCGACACGATGTCCCCGGCCGAGCTGACCCTCTTGGCCGATCCCGGGATCACCCGCGAGCTGCGGGGGATCAACGGCGTCGCGCAGGTGGAGGTGAAGGGCAACGTGGACCGCGAGATCTCGGTCAACGTGCGCCCGGCCGACCTCGCGGCGGCGGGCCTGACCGTGGCCCAGGTGGTCCAGGCCGTCCAGTCGCAGAACCTGGCGGCGCCCGTCGGCCGGATCGAGGGGGGGCTCACGGAGCAGTCGATCCGCCTGCGCGGGCGCATCGAGACGCCGGAGCAGTTCGAGCGGCTCGTGGTCAGCACGCGCGCCGGCCAGGCCATCCGCCTCGGGCAGGTGGCCGACGTCGTGGACGGCACAGCCGATCAGCGCTCGCTCGCCCTGTTCAACGGCCAGGACGCCGTAGGCATCGACATCACCAAGTCCAAGGGGGCGAGCACCACGCGGGTGGCCGACGCGGTCAAGCAGGCCATCGAGGGGATCGGCAAGCGCCTGCCCCCTGGGGTCCGCCTGGAGGTGGTGCGCGACGCCGGCGAGCGGGTGCACAACTCGGTCCGCAACGTCGAGGAGGCGCTGATCGAGGGAGCGCTGCTGACCATCCTCGTCGTCTTCCTGTTCCTCAACTCGTGGCGCTCGACGGTCATCACCGGCCTGGCGCTGCCGGTGTCGGTTCTCTCCTCGTTCATCGCGGTCTGGGCCTTCGGATTCACCCTGAATACGATGTCGCTGCTCGGCCTGTCGCTGGCCATCGGCATCCTGATCGACGACGCCATCGTGGTGCGGGAGAACATCGTGCGCCACGTCGAGATGGGCAAGGACCACGTCCAGGCCTCGCACGAGGGGACGAACGAGATCGCCATGGCCGTGGCGGCGACGACGTTCTCGATCGTGGCGGTGTTCGTGCCGATCGCCTTCATGGAGGGGATCTCCGGCCAGTGGTTCAAGCCGTTCGCGCTGACCATCGCCTGCTCGGTGCTGGTGTCGCTGTTCGTCTCCTTTTCGCTCGACCCGATGCTGTCGGCCTACTGGCCCGACCCGCAGATCGAGGCCCACGAGCGCCGCAACCCGATCGCCCGCCTGCTCGACCGCTTCAACCGCTGGTTCGACGCGCAGGCGGAGCGCTATAAGAGGGTGATCGCCTGGGCGCTCGACCACCGGATGGCGGTGATCGCGATCGTCGCGGCCTCGTTCATCGGCGCCATCGTCCTCCAGGCGATGTTCGGCGGCGGCGGCTTCATCCCGGAGAGTGACCGCTCGGAGATCAATCTGACTCTGGAGACCCGGCCGGGGTCGAGCCTCGACTACACGGCGATCAAGGCGCGGGAGATCTCCAGCCTCGTGCGGAAGCATCCGGAGGTGGCCTACACCTACACGAGCATCGGCAGCAGCGACGGCGGCAGCGGGGTGGATACGGGCGACATCTACATCCGGCTGGCGCCCAAGAAGGAGCGGGACATCTCGCAACAGGATCTGGCGCGGCGGATCCGCGGCGAGGTCCGCCGCATCGGCGGAGTGACGGCGTACATCTCGGAAGGGGGCCCCGGCGGGCGGGGCAAGCAGCTCCAGATCCAGCTCCGCGGCGAGAGCACGCCGGCGCTGGAGCGGGCGGCGAATCAGATCCTGGCCGAGGTGAAGAAGGTGCCGGGCGCCACGGACGTGGGGCTCTCGACCCGCGGCCAGAAGCCGGAGCTGGAGATCGACCTCAACCGCGGGCTCGCCGGCACGCTCGGCCTGACCGTCGGCCAGGTCGCGCAGTCGCTGCGCCCGGCCTTCGCCGGCATCGACGCAGGGGACTGGGTCGATCCCATGGGCAAGACGCGCGACGTGACCGTGCGGCTCGCGCCCGAGTCGCGGGAGCGCATCACCGACCTCGAACGGCTCCCGCTCGTCGTCATGGCGCCGTCCTCGTCCACGGCGGGAGCGGCGGGACAGGGAGGACAGGGAGGTTTCGGAGGAGCGGGAACGGCGGGCGGAACGGGGGGAACGCCGGTCACGGTGCCGCTCGGCCAGGTGGCGACCATCCGGCGGACGGTCGGGCCGGCGGCGATCAACCATCTCGACCGCGAGAAGGTGATCAGCGTGGGAGCGAACATCGAAGGCCGCTCGCTCTCCGAGGTGGCGCAGGACGTCAACGCCCGCGTGCGGCAGCTACAGCTCCCGCCGGGGGTGGAGCTGTCGCAGGGAGGCGAGGTCGAGGACCAGGCCGACGTCTTCCGCAAAGTCTTCTCCGCCCTGGGCCTCGCGGTGATGCTGATGTACTTCATCCTGGTCGTGCAGTTCGGCTCGTTCCTGGACCCGCTGGCGATCCTCCTCTCCCTGCCGCTCTCGCTGGTCGGCGTCGTGCTCATCCTCCTGATCACGGGCGACACGCTGAACATCATGAGCCTGATCGGCGTGATCCTGCTGATGGGGATCGTGGCCAAGAACGCCATCCTTCTCATCGACTTCGCCAAGTGGAACCATGAGAAGGGGATGCCGCTGCGCGATGCCCTGATCGAAGCCGGCCGGGTGCGCCTGCGCCCGATCCTGATGACCACCGTGGCGCTGATCGCCGGCATGATCCCGGTGGCCCTCGGCGTGGGCGAGGGCGCCGACTTCCGCGCCCCGCTCGGCCGCGCGGTCATCGGCGGCACCATCACCTCGACCCTCCTCACCCTCCTGGTGATCCCCACCGTCTATGAAATCCTGGTCCTCTGGAGGGAGAAGCTCCGAGGCCTCTTCCGGCGCAAGAGCGCGGTGGACATGGACCGGATGGCGGAGAAGGTGGGGCACTGACAGGGTAATCCGGAAAGGATTCCGTCGCATTGTAGAGACGCCCCGTGGGGCGTCTCTCACAGACCGAGGCGAAACCGGCTTCCACTGTAGCGAGGAGACGCCCCACGGGGTGTCTCTACAGAGACAGCCGCTCCTGGATGCCGGGCGGGAGTCTCTTCATCGCTTCCCGGACGGTCTGGACAGCGGAAGAATTCCGCACCAGATCCTCCCAGGCTCCCACCACGTCCGCGGGCCGGTCTTCGAGCAAGACTTCCAGCAGATCACCCGCCTGTCGAAGATCCTTGGCGGCCTTCGTCTGCTCCGAGACCGGCCTCCTACGGGAGATCCACAGCTTGTGAAGGGCGAACCGGGCGGGATCGGGAACGTTGACCAGGATGCCGTTCCCCCCAACGATCGCAGCCTGCACCGGGTTTTCGATCAGGTACTCGAGAAACCGCAGAGGGTGGGCGGAGAGCCCGAGGGCGGGCAGGAAGACGGGCTTGCCGGAATCCCGGCCGGCCAGAGGAGTCAGGAAATCGACCCGCAGCTCGCGCCCGCGGATCTTGAAGGAGGTGCTCGGCTGCCTGGGATCGAGGGCCGGGATCGGGTAGAAACCGAGCCCTGAGCCGGTCAGCGACTGCTCGACGTTGGCCGGGTTCGCCTCCTGGGCCAGGGCGATCCCGATCGCACGGTCCTGCGCGACGTCGACATCCTGGGTCCGCAGCGCCTGCTTTTCGAAACGGATCCCGAGCATGTTGCCGTAGGTGGCAAAAGCCTGCGTCCCAACGAGGACTCCGTCCATCCGGAAGACTCCAGAGCCCGCCAGCAGGTCGAGGACCTTGACGACGGCGGCCGTCTCCGTGGCCGCGCCTCCGGCGGCGAGCATGCCGCAGAGCTTCGCGCGCTGGGATTCATCGGCGGCCGACCGGGCGCGGGCCTGCCGGATCTCCTCTATCCAGGCCAGTAAGGTGGGCGACTCCCGCCCGAGGTACTGCTGGTGCTTGCGGTCCCCCTCGGTGCGCTGGAGATACCAGTACGTACCTCCCTTGATGCGTTTGGCGACGAAGGACCCGTGAGGAAGATCTGCCGAAGCCGCCTCCGCCTCGGCGTGGATGGTCTGCTCCAGAAGCTCGGCGTAGAGCGTCTGGACCGATTCGGGAAGGCGTTGCCAGGCCATGGGATCTCCGAGTTATACGCAGAATCCGGAATCCTGCGTATAACTCCAGAGATCTTACCCCAGCGCGCTTGCAAGATCGGGAATGCCCGGCTACTCTTTACGCCTTTCCCGGTCTGGAGGACCCATGATGGCGACGATCCGGAGGATCGAGGATATATCTCAGCTCGACGGGCTGCTGAACGGAGCGAACGGGCAGCCGGTGTGGATTTTCAAGCACAGCCTGACGTGCCCGATCTCGGCCGCCGCGTGGATGGAGTTCCAGCAATTCGCCGGGGACCAGCCCGAGGACGGAGCGGTTTACGCCCTGGTCGAGGTGCAGAGGGCGCGGCAGGTCTGCAACGAGGTCGCCCTGCGCACCGGCGTCCGCCATCAATCCCCCCAGGCGATCCTGCTGCGCGACGGCTCAGTCGCCTGGCACGCGAGCCACTGGGCGATCGACGCCGTCTCCTTGCAACGGGCCTGAGCCCTCACCCCCTGACCCCCTCTCCCGATGGGAGAGGGGGCAAAAAGCATCGAAATCGCTGTCTTCTTAGGATTTTCCAGAGATTTCACCCCTCTCCCTCCGGGAGAGGGGCCGGGGGTGAGGGTCCGTCCGCGGGCCTGACTCAGGGGAAAGAGAAGCCTGCCCCCGCCCCGCTCTCCAGCGCCTCGACAATCGCGTCGGTGAACTGCGTCGTGGTCGCCTCGCCGCCGAGATCGCGGGTCCTGATCCCTCTCTGGACGATCACGTGGCGCAGCGCTTGACGGATGCGGTTCGCCGCGTCGTCCTTGCCCATGTGGAAGAGCATCGTGATCGAGGAGCGGATGAGCGCCAGCGGGTTGGCGATGTCCTGGCCGGCGATGTCCGGCGCCGTGCCGTGCACCGCTTCGAAGACCGATCCGTGCTCGCCGATGTTGGCGCCGGGGACGACCCCCAGGCCGCCGACCAAGCCGGCGCAGAGGTCCGAGACGATGTCGCCGTAGAGGTTCTCCAGCACCAGGACGTCCGACTTCTCCGGCCGCATGACGAGCTGCATGCACATGTTGTCGACGATCTTGTCCTCGGCCTGGATGTCGGGGTACTCCTGGGACACTTTATAGAAGCACTCCAGGAACAGGCCGTCCGAGAGCTTCATGATGTTGGCCTTGTGCACCGCCGTGACCTTCTTGCGCTTATGGCGGCGGGCGTAGTCGAAGGCGAAACGGGCGATGCGCGTCGAGCCCTTCTCGGTGATGATCTTCAGGCTCGCCATCACTCCGTGTACGACTTCATGCTCGATACCACTGTACAGACCTTCGGTGTTCTCGCGCACCACGATGATGTCGACGTTCTCGAAACGGCTCGGGATACTGGGCAGCGACCGCGCCGGACGCAGGTTGGCGTAGAGGTCGAGCTCCTTGCGCAACGCCACGTTGATCGACCGGAAGTCTTCCTTCTCATGCCCCTTTTCGTGCCCCTTCTCCTCTTCCTTGCCCTTTTTGTACTTCGTCTCGACCGGCCCTTTGAGGGCCACCTTGTTGCGCCGGATCGATTCGAGGACCTGCTCGGGCAGCGGCTCGCCGAACTGCTTCACGGCCTCGGCGCCGGCCGTGTGGCACTCATAGTCCAGGTCCGCGCCGGCGGCGTCGAGGACCCGCATGGCAGCGCGGGTGACCTCGGGGCCGATGCCGTCGCCGGGGATGACGGTGATGGTGGTCTTGCTCATGGGTGTCTGCTCCCCTCCCGCCCAGGGCGGAGCGTTAGGGTATCACGCGCCCCTCACCCCCTGACCCATGGCTAGCTTTACCAAGGACACCAAGGACAGCAAGGGCTTCAAGGACGAGGAGCATGTCCTTCACCCCGCGTCCTTGTTGTCCTTGGCGTCCTTGGTGTCCCTTCTTGTCCTTGATCAGCGCGGCGGCCTGGTGCCCCGCGGCGAGGTCTTCCGGGCGTTTTCCAGGGCCCGCGCGGCCTCGGGATCGCCAGGATGAGCAGCCAGCTCCTCCAGCAGGCTGGGCGGGAACCAGTTGGGCTCCGGGGCGTTCGGGTCCGCCGCGGCGACCTCCAGTCCGGCCGCATCGTCCGGGGCGCGGTGGCCCGCCCTTTCGAGACCGGTCACCAGATCCTCCAGGCGCTGCCGGGCCTCGGCCGCCCGCCGGTCCATCCCCTCCTCGTGCTGTCCACGGAGGTCCTCGAAAAGGCCGACGAGGCGGCGGTCCTCCGAGACGTTGAGCATCCACCGCAGGGTCCGGAGCTGGTCGTCCCCCTGAACGCCCTGAAGCATGGGCAGCTCGCGGCCCACCGCCTCGGCCGCCCTGGGGTCCGGAGCCGCGGCCGGCGGCGCCGCGGGAGCAGCCCCGGCCGACCCCTGAGCTCCCAGAGAGGTCGCTCCGGCCGGCAGGCCCGGCGACGAGGAGCCTGTCCCGGTGCCCGCACAGGCAGAGGCGAGGACGAGCAGGGTCGCCAGGGTCAGGAATCGCGGAATCGCGTTTTTCATCGTCATGTCACACCTCCTCAGCAGGCGCCGCACGCCGAGCAGGCGTCGGGGCAGCAGTCACCGTAAGTCACGCAGGACGCGTCGCAATAGCAGCTACCGGCCGATCCGCCGCAGCGGCCGACGCAGGAGCCACCCCCCAGAGAGAAGTAGGTTGTATCCAGCTTCTGGCTCAGATGCGCCGAGCAACTGGTCCTGTCATGAATGGACAGCGAGCAGTTGCCGTCGCTCTGGCGGTTTGCCGTGGGGCACTCCCAGCCGCAGTTCTTCTGGAACTGGCCCGAGGTCGGGGTCCAGTACTCGCGGTTGAGCCCGTGGCCGACGTCCAGTTGGGTGTAGGCCGCGGAGCCGGAGACGGTGACCACCGACGAGTTCCAGGTCTCCGGTGCGGGGCCGCCGATGTTGCGCGACGTGCTCGGCACCTCGGCGTAGCCGTTGTTGAGGTCCGACCTCCAGGTGCCCCGGAAGCAGTCGCAGGTGGAGGCGCAGAATTCATCCTCGGACCCCGCGCAGTGGGTGGAATCCGCCAGGTAGCCCGGCCAGGAGCCGTGCGAGTCCTCGTCGGCGGCGACGGTGATCCAGCTCGTGCCGAGCGCCCGCGCCCGGTCCTCCAGGTAGGCGCCCGAGAAGTAGTGGTCCTGGTTGTGGTGCGCGTAGAAGGCTTGATAGAGATACCAGGTCTTGAGGTCGTTGCTGTAGAACTCCAGCTTGATGTGCTCGGGGTCTCCCTGGTGTCCCCCGAACCCCACCGTGCTCCGGCAGTCGTGAGGGAACACGAAGAAGTAGGAGACCGTCACCCAGTGGGTCATCCCGTCGCTCGGGCTCCAGTTGCGGATGCCGTCACCCCGCGGGCGGACCTGGATGAAGTCCTGCCGGGCGAAGTGATAGGACGGCACGCCGAACTCGTTCCGCCAGCCGCTGCAGTCCTCGTCCTCGTCGTAGAAGTACCAGGGCGAGGCCGCCCAGGCGAGGTTGTTCTCCTCGGTATTGTCCAGGCAGTCGCTGTCGACGTCTCCGGAGCAGTTGGCCTTCTTGAGCTCGCTCGACAACGTGTAGGAAAGATACGCTCCGGACGGCGCCGCGAACGCCAGCCCGAAGGCGAGGGCCAGGAGCAGGATGGAGATCCTCTCCGGACCGCGGCAGATACTCTTGCCGATCATGGAACCTCCTTTCCGATGGGATCAACCATCGTCCCATCAGCATTACTACCCATGCGCAAGTTCGGTGCCAGATCGGGTGCTAGAATCCCGCCGCCGGGCGGGCATCCCGCCCGACTCCCTTCTGACCTTTCCCCCGGAGGACTGAAACCGATGGCGCACTCCCCCAAGCACCACCTGTCGGGAAGGGCGATCAGCCCCGAGCCGCTGACCGGCAACGAGAGCCTGCCGGACGTGATCGACCACGCCTTCACCGCCTACAATGCCGGGCGGCTGCGCGAGGCCTGCCGGCTGCTCACCGAGAAGATGCTCCAGCCCGACGTGACGGTCGGAATGAGCCTGACGGGAGCCCTGACCCCCGGCGGGTTCGGCAAGTCCTGCCTGGTGCCGCTGATCGAGGCCGGGTGCGTCGACTGGATCATCTCGACCGGGGCGAACCTCTACCACGACACCCATCACGCCATCGGCCTGAAGCTGCACGCCGGCAGCCCCGCCTGGAACGACGTCGAGCTGCGGGAGGAGGGGGTGGTGCGGATCTACGACATCGTCTTCGACTACGAGGTGCTGCTGAAGACCGACGAGTTCTACCGCAAGGTGATGCGGTCGCCGGAGTTCCAGAAGACGATGTCGACGCCCGAGTTCCACTACAAGGCCGGCCGCTACGTGGCGGCGGTCGAGGAGCGGCTCGGCCTCGTGGGGACGTCGCTGATCGCCGCCGCGTACCGGCACGCGGTGCCGATCTTCACCTCGTCACCGGGCGACAGCTCGATCGGCATGAATGTGGCCGAGCTGTCGCTGGAAGGCTTCCAGCTCGCCTTCGACGTCAACGCCGACGTCAACCTCTCGGCCGCCATCGTCTGGCAGGCCAAGGAGAGCGGCGGCAAGAGCGGCTGCTGGATCCTGGGCGGCGGCAGCCCGAAGAACTTCCTGCTGCAGACCGAGCCGCAGATCCAGGAGGTGCTGGGCCTGAGCGAGGCCGGCCACGACTACTTCCTCCAGGTCACCGACGCGCGGCCGGACACCGGAGGGCTCTCGGGAGCCACGCCCGGCGAGGCCGTCTCCTGGGGCAAGGTCGATCCCGACCGGCTTCCGGACGCGGTGGTGGTCTACACCGACTCGACCATCGCCCTCCCCCTCCTCACCCACTACGTCCTGGCGAAGGGGATCCGGCGCGAGCCCAGACGCCTCTACGAGAAGCTGCCGCAGTTCCTGGAGCTGCTCAAGGAGCGCTTCGAGGAAAAGAAGGAGGAGCGGATGCGGGAGGGGGCGTTCGCGCTGTAGCCCCTGGGGTTGAAACCCCAGGCTGAATTGTTTCGCCCGTTCGGGCGAGAGGCAAGGAGGGGGAATCGCCCGCCAGGGCGATACAGCCCAGCCTGGGGTTTCAACCCCAGGTCGATGCGGCCGGCCGATGCGGCCTCTCAATGCGGCCGGCCCAGCTCCTCCAGCTTGGCCACCACGTCCCGGTAGTTGGTGTTGATCCCGTACAGGTCGACGAACGTCTTGTAGGCGGTCGCGTTGTCGCCCATCAGCATGTAGGCGTTGCCCAGATCGTAGAGCATCCCGAGCTGGTCCTCCTCGCCGATGCCGGGGTGCTCCAGGGCGCGGCGGTACCACTTGATGGCCAGCTCGGGCAGCCCCTTGTCGAGGAAGCAGAGGCCCAGCATCGAGCAGCAGAGGACGAGGTAGCGGGCGTCCTTGGAGGCGAGCTGGAATTCGCCGATCGCCTCGTCGAGCAGGCCCATCTCGCGGTAGGCGATCCCCAGGTTGAAGTGGGTGTCGTAGTCGGTCGGCGACAGGTGCTCGGCGACCCCTTTCTTGAACCCCTCGACGATCTCCTCCAGGGTCTGCTCGGATTGCACCAGCATCCCGTCGCGCTGGAAGACCTCCTCCTTCGAGAGCTCCTCGACCAGCTCGCCCGCCAGGTCGAAGAAGTCCTCCTCCTCGTCGAAGAGATCGGACGCGCTCAGGCTCTCGTCCTTGCCCTGGCGCTCCGCCTCGTCGAGCCAGCTCGTGCCCGAATCTTCCAGAGCCCCCGATTTCGCGGCGGGCGCAGGCGGCGGGACAGGAGGGGGCGGGATGGATGGGCCCGGCAGAGCTCCCCCGAACAGGTTGGAGGAGGAATCCGCCGCGGCGGAGGCGCCGCCCCCGTCCTCGTCCCAGTCGAGCGACTCCACCAGCTCCCCGATCTGCAGGGGATTGAAGATGCCGCTCGGCGGAGCGCTCGGGACCGCAGGCGGCGACGGCTGCGCGAAGACCGGCTCGGCCGCAGCCGCGGCAGCCGCCGGGGGCGGCGGAGCGGGCGTCACAGGCCGCGGAGCAACAGCCGGCGTCCGCGAAGTCGGCGTCCTGGGGGTGTCGAGCAGCCCGCGCAGCAGGTCGTCGACCTTCTTTTCCTTCGCCGACGGCCGCGGGGCGGGGCCGGAGACGACGTGCTCGCCGTCCAGACGGTAACCGGCGTCGACGAGCCGCTTGCGGACCTTCTGCCAGGGCTCCCGGTTGGCGCCGCGCGCGCTCACTCCGGACATGCGGTTGGCCAGCTCGACCACGTGCGAGTGCCGCCCCTTCGCCAGGTGGATCTGGATCAGCAGGGCGTGGGCGCCGAGGTGATTGGGCCGCAGCCGCAACGCCTCTGCGAGGCGTTCGACCGCCTTCGCCTCCAGCCCGTACTTGGCCAGGACCTCGGCTTCGGTGACGAGGTCGTCCGCGGTGGCCGGCGCCGCCTCGACCGGCGCGGGTGCAGGCTCAGGCTCGGGCTTCTCCATGGGCGGAGCCGGCTCAGGCTCCGCAGCCGACTCAGGCTCGGCGACGACCTCCCAGCCGGACAGCGTCTCATCCCGGAGCGGCGCGGGCTCCGGCTCTGTTGCAGAAGGCTCGGCGACCGCGGCCTGACCGGTTTCGCCGAGGGAGAACGCGGCAGAGTCGAAGTCGCCCAGGTCCAGGGCTTCGATCTCCAGCTCGATCTCTTCCTCCGGAAGCGCCTCAATCGGGACCTCAGCGGGGGGCGCGGCGATCGGAGCCGTGTCCTGCGCCCAAGCGGGCTTCCGCGGGGCCTCGAGCAGGTCGGCCGGCGGCTTGACCAGGCTGGTCGGCTCTTCCTCTTCGTCCGGAAGCTCGACCTCGAACATCTCGTCGAGGACGAGATCGATCTCTCCGCTCTCCTCGGCGGCCGGAGCAGCCGGCGCGGCGCCGACCGAAGCCGACGCCTCGGCCATGACACGCGCCAGCTCGTCGTCCTCGAAGGAGAGGGAGAAGGCGTCCTCCTCCTCTTCGGCGGGGGCCTTCTCCAGCCGCAGCTCCTCCGGCCACCCCTCCGGCTCGGCCTCCAGCTCGACCTCCACCTCCGGCTCGGACGGAGCGGGGGCCGGCTCCTCCTCGGCTTCCTCAACGTGGGCCATGCGGGCGACCCGCTCGGCCTGCGGGTTGCGCTCGACGGCCACGGTCAAAAAGTGGGCGGCGCCGGCGGCGTTGCCCGCTTCGCGGAGCTTGAGCGCGGCGTCGGAGATGAAGCTGAGATTCTGGCTGTCGAGGTCGAGCGCGCGCTCGTAGACCTGAGCCGCCTCCTGCGGCCGTCCGTGCTGGATCATCAGCTCGGCGATGATGCGGTACTCCCCCATCGCCTTCTCGATGAGCTGCTGCTGGTGGTAGATCTCGGCCAGCTTGACGTGGTAGGTCGGATTGTCGGGCTCGAGCTGGGCCATCTTCTGGTAGATGGCGATGGCGGAGGCGGCGTTCTGGTGCTTCTGGTAATAGTCGGCCAGCACCTGGTACTGGGTGCGCGCCTCGGTGACCAGTCCCTGCTTGTGGTAGAGCTCGGCGAGCTGCTCGTAGACCTCCAGCCGGGTCGGGTCCAGCTTGATGATCTTCTTGTAGATCGCGATCGCCTTGACGAAGAACCCTTCGGCCGTGTACTGCTCGGCGATCTGCGTGAAGAAGTCGACCGCCTGGTCGATGCGGTTGATGCGGGCGTAGAGGTCCCCGACGCGGTTCAGCGTGTTGATGTCGTTCGGGTTCTCCGCCAGGAGCTTGCGGTACTCCTTGATCGCCGCCTCGATCTTGCCGCGGGCGACGTACTTCTCGGCGCTCTGGACGACCTGCTCGCGCTGCACCGCCATCAGCAGGCGCCCTCCGTCCTGGGGAGGACCGGCTTGTAGGTCAGGCGGTGGATCGGGCAGGGACCGTAGGTCTCCAGGGCATGGAGGTGCTCGGCGACCCCGTAGCCCTTGTGAGCGGCGAAGCCGTACAGCGGATACTGGTCGTGGAGCTGGACCATCATGCGGTCGCGCTCGACCTTGGCGAGGATCGAGGCGCAGGCGACGGCGTAGCTGACCGAGTCGCCGCGCACCAGCGGAAGGCAGGGAAAGCCGAAGCCGGGCAGGGTGACCGCGTCCACCAGCGCGCAGTCCGGCGACGGGCGGAGCTGCGACAGCGCCTGGCACATGGCGAGACGGGTGGCTTCCAGGATGTTGATGCGGTCGATGACGTCCGGCGGGATCTGGACCACGGCGGTGGCGAGAGCGCTGGCGCGGATCGCATCCGCCCGGCGCTCCCGCTCGGCGGCGTTCAGGCACTTGCTGTCGTCGATGCCGGGAATGGCGCAGCGGCCGTCGACGATCACGGCGGCGGCCACCACCGGCCCGGCCAGAGAGCCGCGCCCCACCTCGTCGACGCCGGCGATCCGGGCGAAGCCGCACTGCGACAGCAGCTCCTCGACACCGCGCATCAGGTGGAGGCGGTAGGCCTCCGCGAACAGCTCCATCATGGCCGGGGCTGCCGGCACCGCGACTCCTTTCCGCCGGACCTCAGACCGCTGGCTGCGCGGCTCCGGAACGGCTACGCCTTAGCGCGGGGCTCGTCGCGCCGCTCCTCGATGCGCGCGGCCTTGCCACGCAGATCGCGGAGGTAGTACAGCTTGGCGCGCCGCACCTTGCCCCGACGCACGACCTCGATCTTGTCCACGGTCGGCGAGTGCATAGGGAAGATCCGCTCCACCCCGACGCTGCCCGAGATCTTGCGCACCGTGAAGGTCTCCCGGGTGCCGCCGCCGCGGCGGCCGATCACCACACCCTGGAAGATCTGGATGCGCTCCTTGTCACCCTCTTTCACCTTCACGTGGATGCGGACCGTATCCCCCGGCGAGAAACTGGGCGCCTGGCTGTTCCGCAGATAGACACTTTCGACCTGATCCAGTTGATTCATGGCTCACCTCGTCGCAAACCCGACGGAGCCCGCCTGGGGAGACGGTTTTCCGTCATTATTTCTATTTCAGCATGGCCGCGCAACCCGGCGCCGCCCGTCATCTCTCCATCTCTTCAAGCGCCCGCCTCTGCTCCGGCGTCAAAGCCGCCCGGACCTCCGGGCGTTCGAGCAGGTCCGGGCGCTTCTCGTGCGTCGCCCGCAACGCCTCCAGGTCGCGCCAGCGCCGGATCTCGGCGTGGTTGCCCGAGAGCAGGACGTCCGGCACCGCGAGCCCTTCGACCACCGGCGGCCGCGTGTAGTGCGGATGGTCGAGCAGGCCGGCGCGGAAGCTGTCGTTCTCCACCGAGTCCGCCAGCTTGACCACCCCCGGGATCTGCCGCGACACCGCCTCGACCAGCACCATGGCGGGCAGCTCGCCGCCCGAAAGCACATAGTCGCCGATCGAGACCTCCTCGTCCACCACCGTCCTCCGCACCCGCTCGTCGATCCCCTCGTAGCGCCCGCACATCAGCAGCAGGCCGCCGCGCGCGGCCAGCTCGCGCACCTTGGCGTCGTCGAGCCGCGCACCCTGGGGAGAGAGCAGCACCCGCCAGGGCCTCGCCTCCGGATCGCCGCCGGCCCCGGTTGCGGACAACTCCTGTACGGCGCGGATCCACGGCGGCGCCGTCATCACCATCCCGCCGCCGCCGCCGTACGGCTCATCGTCCACGCTGCGGTGGCGGTCCTCCGTCCAGTCGCGGAGGTCGCGTACCCGGACCTCCAGGATCCCCTTCTCGATCGCCCGCCCGACCAGGCTGGTCGAGAGAAAGGGTCCGAACAGCTCCGGGAAGATCGTCAGGACCTGGACGCGCATGCTTCCAAGAGGCCGGGCGGCAGATCGAGCTCGATCACCCCCCGCTCCACGTCGACCTCCCTCAGGAAGCTGCCGACGAACGGGATGGGCACCCGCCGCTCGCCGTCCGAGACAATCAACAGCAACCCGCCGCCGTCCTCCACCAGGTCCACCACCTCGCCGAGGTCCCGCCCGCCTTCGAGGCAGCGGCAGCCCATCAGCTCGTAATGGTAGTAGGTGCCGGGAGGCGCCTCCGGAACCTGCGAGCGCTCGACCTCCAGCAAGGCCCCGCGCAGCTCCTCGGCTCCGTCGCGGTCGCCGACCCCCTCGAACCGGACCACCGCCCCCGATTTGTGAGGACGGCTCCCCGCCACCTTCAACGGCCGGCTCGGCCTCCCTTCGAAGGTGGCCAGCAGCGCGCTGCCGGGCTCGAGGCGGCCGGGCACGTCGCTCAGCACCTGCACGACCAGCTCGCCGCGCAAGCCCTGGGGCCGCAGCACGCGGCCGACCGTCACGGTCGCGGGAAGGTCGCGGCGGCCTTCCTCAGTCGTCCTCGATGATTTCGAGCTCATAGCGCACGCCCCGCCGGTCCTCGCGGGTTTCCAGCAGGGTGCGCAGGGCGCGGGCGGTCCGACCCTGCCGGCCGATCACCTTGCCCAGATCGTCGGGCGCGACTTTCAGCTCCAGGATGCCGCCGCCGCGCCGGCTCGGGATCTCGGTGACCTCCACCTCGTCGGGCTGATCGACCAGCAGCCGCACCAGCTCCTTGAGGTCGTCGGCCAGCTCAGGCACTCTTCGCCGCCTGGCTCAGGAGCCGCTTGACCGTCGGCGACATCTGGGCGCCGCGGCCGACCCAGTACTGGGCCCGGTCCGCGTCGATGTTCACCTGGGCCGGGTTCTTGGTCACGTCGTAGTAGCCGATCTCCTCGATGGCCGAGGCGGTCGGGACGTTCCGGGAGTCCGAAACGACGACGCGGTAGAAAGGGTTGTTCCGGGCGCCCATGCGGCGCAGCCGAATCTTCAGCATGTCTTCAAACCTCCGAGGTTTCTCCGGGGTGCCCCGCCATACGCCGGGACGGACTTCTCCGACCCACCGATCGGGGCCGGCGCAAAGACCAGGGATTGTAGCAGGTGGAGAGGGAATCTCCAAACGGCGAGGCGCTCGAAGATGGCCGGCGGGCGTGAGCAGCGCACGAGGTTGCGGCTGGAGCCCACGAGGCCACGACAGCGACGCACGAGGCCATGGCGGCGACGCATGAGGTCACGGCGGGTACTCACGAGGCCACGGCAGGCGCGCTCGAGGCCATGGCAGCAACGCACGAGGCCACAGCGGGGACTCACGAGGCTACGGCATCACCCACGAGGCCACGGCAGCAACGCATGAGGTCACGGCAGCGATCCACGAGGTCACGGCGGGGACTCACGAGGCTACGGCATGCACCCACAAGGCCACGGCAGCGACGCACGAGGTCACGGCGGTGCTCACGAGGCCACGGCAGGAGCTCACGAGCGGACGGCGAGAACGCACGAGATCTCGTGAGCCACCCCCAAGTGGGACTCTGACATGCGCGTCCGTATTCACATCCCGCCGCCGAGCGCCTTGCGGAGCCACTTGCCCTGGACATCCTTCATCATCTTCTGCATGGACTTGTACTGCTTGAGCAGGCGGTTGGTCTCCTGCACGGAGGTGCCGGAGCCGATGGCGATCCGCTTCTTGCGGCTGCCGTTGAGGACGAGGCGTTACGAGGCCAGCCTGGACCAGCTGCGCGTCAGGTCGGCAAGCCGTCCAACAGCGTGCGGCCAGTCATAGAGGGTCGCGGGGTCGAAGTCCGCTCCATTGGGCCATACCAACGTGTGGACCTCTTCGTCGATCCTTACCTGGTCGAACAGCTCCAGATCGCGCAGCGGTCCGAAGATCTCCCCCTGCAAGACGGGTAGGAAGTCAATGACCTGCTCGGTGTCGTCCTCGAAGGTCACCCGTAGGGTATACGGCGCGACTGGCTCGAGGGCGACGACACGATGGATCGGGTGCGGCATCTTCATCACCTCAGAGGATCGATTTTAGACGGAAGGCGGCCTGATTGCAGCCGCTCCCAGTTCGCAACCAACTCCCTCTGGTGGAGCTCCGCCCATGCCTCGGCGAGTCTCGACTGGCGTCTGGGAAGGGAACCCGCAATCAACTCAATGGTGTCGATGGCATAGATCCCAACGTAGTCCTGGTAGTAAGCGTGGAAGTGCGGACGGGAGTGCGGCGAATCCGCTTCAACGTACATCCGGATGATGATCCCGAAGAAGCGAGCGATCTCTGGCACCTGCCATGATCCTCCATCCATGAAAAAAGGGGGTGGACGAACCAACCCCTTCGGGTAATCCACCTACCGTTGCCGAAGCAAAGGCAGGGCGTTAATCGAAGTCGGACAAGAAACTACAGTCTGGTGTCGCGTCTGTCAAGAAGTTTGTATTCCGAAGTGGGACTTTGACATGGGCGTCTCGTATTCATCCCATCCCGCCCATCCCGCTGCCGAGCGCCTTGCGGAGCCACTTGCCCTGGACGCCCTTCATCATCTTCTGCATGGACTTGTACTGTTTGAGCAGGCGGTTGATCTCCTGCACGGAGGTGCCGGAGCCGATGGCGATCCTCTTCTTGCGGCTGCCGTTGAGCACGTCCGGCCGCCGGCGCTCCTGCGGCGTCATCGAGTTGATGATCGCCTCGACGCGGCGCAGGCCCCCTTCGTCGACCTGGGCGGCGTCGAGACCGCGCAACGGCCCCACCTTGGGGAGCAGCTCCAGCACCTGGCCGAGCGGGCCCATGCGGCGGATCTGGCGGAGCTGGTCGCGCAGGTCCTCCAGGGTGAACTCCTGGCGGACGATGCGCTTGGCCAGGCGCTCGGTCTCCTCGGCGTCGAGCCCACGCTCGGCCTTCTCGATGAGCGACAGGACGTCGCCCATGCCGATCATCCGCGAGGCCAGGCGCTCGGGATGGAACAGCTCGAAGTCATCCGCCTTCTCGCCCACGCCCACGAAGCGGATGGGCACCCGGGCGACCGTGCGGATCGAGAGGGCGGCGCCGCCGCGCGAGTCGCCGTCCAGCTTGGTCAGGATGACCCCGGTCAGCGGCAGGGTCGAGGCGAACTGCTCGGCGCTCTTGACCGCGTCCTGGCCGGTCATGGAATCGGCCACGAACAGCGTCTCGTGAGGCTGGATGCGGTCGGCCAGCCGGCGGATCTCGTCCATCAGCGCCTGGTCGACGTGCAGACGGCCGGCGGTGTCCATGATCACCACGTCGTGGCCGCGCTGGCGGGCGACGTTCAAGGCCCGGTCGCCGAGGGCGATCACGCTCTCGCCCGGCTCGGGCTCGACCACCGGCGTGTCCACGCCCTTGCCCACCTGCTTGAGCTGCTCGACCGCGGCGGCGCGCTGCAGGTCGCCGGCCACGAGCAGCGGGTGCTTGCCGCGCTTCTTGAGCCGCTTGGCGAGCTTGCCCGCGGTGGTCGTCTTGCCCGAGCCCTGGAGGCCGCAGAGCATGATGACCGCCGGACGGCCGTCCAGGCGCAGGTCGGTCCCCTCCTCGCCCAGAAGGACCGTCAGCTCGTCGCGGACGATCTTGACCACCTGCTGCGCCGGCGTGAGGCTCTCCAGCACCTCCGAGCCCGAGGCGCGCTCGCGCACCCGCTCGATGAACGGCTTGACCACCCGGAAGTGCACGTCGGCTTCGAGCAGCGCCAGCCGGATCTGGCGCAGCGCCGCGTCCAGCGCCTCGGGAGTGACCTTGCCCTCCCCCTTGAGCTGGCGGAAGACGTCCTGGAGCTTGTTCTGGAGACCGTCGAACATGGATACCTCGACCCTTATTTGTTTCCCGGGGGATCCCCGCGGGGAAACGTCCGTTTTACATCCCGCACCCTTGAGAGGCGCCCCGCCGGTTTTCCCGGAGGTGATGTCTGTGGTGGAGGACTGGGGCGCCTCTACGCGATTCCGCGATTCCCCGTCATGCCGGGCGCAAATCGTAACACGCCAGACCGGGACCGCCTTCCCGGGATCGATATACTCCCGGCCATGGAACGACGAGCGAAGATCATGGCCACCCTCGGCCCGGCGAGCACCCAGGAGGACGTCCTGCGCGAGCTCGTCCGCGCCGGGGTCGACCTCTTCCGCCTGAACCTCTCCCACGGCACCCAGGACGAGCACCGCAAGACCCTGGAGAAGATCCGGCGCGTCGCGCGCGAAGAAGGCTGCCACCTCCCGATCGTCATGGACCTGATGGGTCCCCGCTACCGCCTCGGCGAGATCCCCGGCGACAGCCGGACTTTGCGGCCCGACGAGGAGCTGTTCCTCGCCTCCCAGCCTTCCGAGAACGACCTGCCGGTGGACCAGGACATCCTGGAGCACCTGGAGCCCGGCGAGCGCGTGCTGATCGACAGCGGCCTCATCGAGCTGCGCGTCGAAGCCAAGGAGGGGGACGACCGGGTGCGCGCCCGGGTCGTCAACGGCGGACCGGTCCGCACCCGCAAGGGGATCAACCTTCCGGACACCCTGCTCCCCTTCGAGATCTCCGACAAAGACAGCTCCGACATCGCCTTCGCGGTCCGCGAGGGGGCCGACTATTTCGCCGCCAGCTACGTGGGCGAGGCGAAGCACATCGAGGCCATCCGCGAGGTGGCGGCCCAGACCGGCGGCAAGATCCCGGTGATCGCCAAGCTCGAGCGGGCGACCGCCCTGGAGCACCTCGACGAGATCGCCGCCGCCGCGGACGGCATGATGGTCGCCCGCGGCGACCTCGGGGTCGAGGTGCCTCTCCACACCGTGCCGGTGCTGCAGAAGAAGATCATCACCGCCGGGCGGAGGCTCGGCAAGCCGGTCATCGTGGCCACCCAGATGCTGGAGTCCATGATCGAGCAGCCGCGGCCGACCCGCGCCGAAGCCACCGACGTGGCCAACGCGGTCTTCGACGGCGCCGACGCCCTGATGCTCTCGGGCGAGACCGCCATTGGGAAGCACGCCGTCGAGGTGGTCAAGACCATGGCGCGGATCATCCTGGAGGCCGAGGCCTACACCCGCGGCGCCAACGCGAGGCCTACCCTCCAGCCGCTCAAGCACGTCCACGCCCAGCGCACCTTCGAGCTCGACCCCTCGGCGCACGACACCGAGATCGAAGCGCTGGAGGTCCCCGAGATGGTTTCGGCGGCGGCAGTCTTCGCCGCCGACCAGCTCGGGGTGAGCCGGGTCGTCGCTTTCAGCCAGAGCGGCTTCACCGCCCGGCTGGTCGCCCGCTACCGCCCCGGATCCCCCATCCTGGCCTTCACCCCCGACGAGCGGGTCGCCCGGCAGCTCCAACTCGTCTGGGGAGTCCGCCCGCTGGTGACCGGCACCGAGGTGGGCACCCTCGACGAGGTGGTGCAGGCGGTGGAACGACATCTGCTTGAAGCCAAGCTGGTATCACCCGGCGAGCGGGTCATCATCCTGATGGGCCACCCGATCCGCGACCGGCCGCTGACCAACCTGATGCGCGTGCACCGGATCCGCCCCCGATAGCGGCGGAGAGAGGGGAGGGGCCGCCTTGCTACCCATCCGCGACATCAACCCGAGCCGCACGAAGCCGGTGGTCACCATTCTGCTGATCGCGGCCAACGCGCTGATGTTCTTTTACGAGCTGTCGCTGGGAGAGCGCCTGGAGGGGTTCCTCATGGCGGCGGCGTTCACCCCGGCCCGGCTGTTCGACGGCGGCGTCGTCACCGCCGGTGAGATCCCCGAGGGGCTCTCCAGCGGGCTGCTCTCCATGTTCCTGCACGGCGGCTGGGGGCACTTCCTCGGCAACATGCTCTTCCTCTGGGTGTTCGGCGACAACGTGGAAGACCGGCTCGGGCACTTCCGCTATCTCCTCTTCTACCTGCTCGCCGGCTACGCCGCCACCTTCGCCCACGCCTGGTTCAGCCCGATGTCGGCGGTGCCGGCGATCGGAGCGAGCGGCGCCATCTCGGGGGTGCTGGGGGCTTACCTCTTCCTGCACCCGATGGCCCGCATCGTGACCGTGATCTGGTTCTTCATCTTCATCCGCTTCATCGAAATCCCGGCCCTGGTCTACCTCCCCATCTGGTTCCTGATCCAGTTCTTCTCCGGGGTCTACGCGCTGCGCACCGTCGACGATGCGGCGGGCGGGGTCGCCTGGTTCGCGCACATCGGCGGCTTCCTGGCCGGTCCGGCGCTGCTGTTCCTGCTCGGCGGGGGCCGGAAGCGGCACCGGCCCCAGGATCTCTGGTAGTGCGGCGCCGGCTCCGCCTCGCCCTCGGCGCCGCCCTCCTCCTGGCCCTCGGGCTCGCCGATGCCTGCTGGCTGGAGACGCGGGTGCTCCTCCTGGAGGACTCCGTCCGCGTCGAGCTCCCGGCGCCGCCCCTCCGCATCGTCCATCTGAGCGACCTGCACATCCGGGAGGACACGCCGCTGCTGCGCAAGCTCCTGAGGAGGACCGGAGAGGCCAGGCCCGACGTGATCCTGATCAGCGGCGACTTCATCCGCGACGTGCCTGACGAGGAACGGCTGGTCCGGCACACCGCGGCGACGGCCGCCTTCGTCTCCGCCCTGCGCAGGATCGCCCCCGTCGTGGCCGTCCAGGGGCACAGCGAGCACCAGGGCTCGGTGGTCGCCGCGCTCGACCGGGCCGGGATCCTCTGGCTGTCCAACGAGGGCCGCAGGATCGGCCGCGGCGGAAGCCTCCTGCTCCTCGGGCTCAACCAGCAGTCAGGCTTCGACAGGCCCGGGAGGAATTGGCCGTCGCCGTTCCGGCCGGTCCGCCTGGGGGACAGATGGCACTATGGAGCCCGGCACGGCGAGCCTTTCCGGAACTTCTACAGCCACTGGGACCCGAACCCGAAGGGCATCACGGATGAAGGGGGGCCGCTCGCCTGGAGCGGCTACGAGGTGGTCTGCGACACCTGGATCGACAGCGAGGAGGCGGGCAGCGGGATCACCTTCCACAGCCGCTTCGTCCTCGGCGAGGACCGGATGTACCGGCTGCGCCGCGTCCGCCCCGAGCACGGCAATCCGGGCAGCTTCGTCCTGGTCGCCCACGGCACCACCCTGACGGGGAAGGTGGACACCGGGGTCGATCCCGAACCCAGGCGCTGGTATCGGATGCGGGTGCGGACCGAGGTTCTGCCGGCGGGAGTGAGGCTCTCGGCGCGCGTCTGGCCCGCGGACTCTCCCGAGCCCCGGCAATGGCAGGCGGTCGCCGAGGACCGCTCCCCCTACCGCGTGACGTCCGGCACCGTGGGGCTCTGGGGCTGGGGAGGGGGGACGGTCGTCTATCGCGGACTGAAGGTCATGAGCCTGGAAGGCGAGGCCCTGCTCGACGACCCTCTGACCGGCGAACGGAAGCCGCCGGAGCTCCGCGAGGGAGCGCGCGGCACCCGCCTGGCCATGGCGCTCGCCCGCAGCCCCTATGTCCCGCTGGGTACGCCGAGGATCGTCCTTGCCCATACGCCGGACGTGGTCCTGGAGGCCTCCCTGCGCGGCGTGGAGGTCGTCCTCGCCGGCCACACCCACGGCGGCCAGGTCCGCCTCCCCTTCTTCGGCGCCCTGACCACCCGCGACACCCTCGGTCCGCACTACGACCTCGGCCGCTTCGAATTCGCCGCCCCGAACGCCCGCGGCCTGACCACCCTCTACATCAACCCCGGCGTCGGGACCTCCGTGCTGCCGATCCGCTTCTGGTGCCCCCCGAGGTTCGCGGTGGTGGAGCTGTTAACGCTTCCGCCCCGGCCGTCGTCTTAGGCGCGGAAGGAGAACGAGATGGACGGCGAATGGTGGATCGTAGCGATCGTCATAGGTTACCTGGCCTTCACCGGCTGGATGATTCAGATCGTGGTCAGCTTCTCGCATCGGCGCACCCGGCTCCGCTCGGAGGAACGCCTGCGAATCCTGGAACGCTTCGGCACCGGCGAGGAGCTGGCGACGTTCCTCAACTCCGTCGCCGGGGAAAAGCTTCTCTCGGGGCAACCGGCCTATCCCGTGCGGACGATCGCCTGGACGACGGCCCTAGGGATCGTCCTTCTGTTCCTCGGCGGCGCCTTTCTGCTGCTGAGCGACACCTTCCTGAGGCAGCTCGTGGTCCCAGGGATGATCCTGGCCATGACCGGTGGAGGCGTCCTGGTCTCGGCCGCCGTCTCGACCCTCCTCTATCGTCGCGCGGGCCTCCTGCCGCGCCAGGAATCGGAGCTCTGATCCGGGTGGGACCATGATCCCGGGAGCCCTGACGAGAGCCCTGCCCGTGGTGAAAACCTCCAGCGCCGAGACCTTGGCGCCGGCTTCTTCCCTCGCCTTGGATGAGGCGGGATTCGAGGCCTTCCACGCCAGGACCTCGCGCGCCCTTTGGGGCTATCTGAGACGGATCGGTGGAGGTCCGGAGGCGGCGGACGACGCGCTCCAGGAGGCCTACCTCCGTATCCTGACCCATCCTCCGACTCCAGAGAGCGATGAGCGGACCCGGAAAGCCTACCTCTACCGGATCGCCACCAACCTGGTCCGCGACCGCTGGCGCCACAGCGAGCGAGAGAGGCTTGGCCTGGACCGGTTCCTGATCCATCTGACCTCCCGCAACCGGTCCCGGGACGCCGACGCGCGCCTCGACTTCGGGGAAGCGTTCCACCAGCTCCCGTCCCGCGACCGCGCCCTGCTCTGGCTGGCCCACGTGGAGGGCTACGAGCACCGGGAGATCGCCGGGATCCTCGGATTGAAAGAGGGCAGCATCCGGGTTCTCCTGTTCCGTGCGCGCCAGCGGCTGGCGCAGATCATGAAGAAAGAGGAGACAGGAAGATGAGCACCGAAACCGATATCGCCCGCATCGAAGAACAGCTCCGGGCGCTCGCCGCGGAAACCCTCCCGCCGCGTCCTCTCCCTACCGCGGGCGCGATCTGGTGGAGGGCCGAGATCATCCGGAAGCTCACCGCCACCCAGGAGGCCGCCACCCGGGCAGCCAAGCCGGCTCGCTGGGGAGGGCTCGCGGGGCTCCTCGCCGCGGTGGCCACCCCCTTGCTCCTGCTTCCTTTACAGGACGGACCGCTGGGCCTGCCGCTCCTCCTCGGTTTCGCGTTAACGGTCCCCCCGATCGCCGTCCTGCTCGCGCTGGAGCTGCTCCGGCAGGAGGCGTGAGGCCCCTCACCCCCCGGCCCCCTCTCCCACCCCCTCCCTCCCGACCGGGAGAGGGGGAGAACAGCTAGACAACCCAGTCTTTCTCCCCCTCTCCCGGG
>DASVEF010000342.1:0-21605 GCA_036380715.1 Thermoanaerobaculia bacterium
GGAAGCTGCGAAAGCTGATTAGTCTCAGAGGTTTAGACCACATTTCAGCAGGGAGGTGCAAAGCTTCCGAGCGTACATAGTGAGAGTTTACCCATGTACCCGCCGTTCAGCGGGGGGTGACTACGCCCGTGGCCTGCCCGGGCGGCGCGGGCTTCGGGCCACGGGTGTACAAACGCTTCATGGGGGGCCTTCCTTCCCGGACCTGCTCGATGCGTCCGGCGAAATCTGGCGCTCCAGGACATTTCTCGATCCCGGCTTCCAGTCTGGGCGCAGGCGTTTGAGCGGGGTGTGAACGGCTTGCCGAACAGCACAGGCAATATGATGCGGGAAATGGTCCTCACGGTCGCCATCGACTATCTGAAGAATGCCGAGGGTGCTGGGGGAGTTGCGGCGTGGTCTCCGGCTCGCAACCTGTGGAAACGAAAATCCTTACCACGTTCTGGTTGCTTCCTGGAGCAGATCCAAGAAAAATTTCTACAGATCCCATAGCCCCGGCGGCGAGCCCTCAGAGAGAAGATATACAAGCCCCACTAAGTGAAGGGAGGCGATGCGCCCGGAGTCGAGTTGCCAGCGACGGCGGCTCGTCCAGGATCAGCCACGAAGCAAACCAGGAGGGCGAGCGAGAGTTCGCTCGGAAGCAACCGGCCCCATGAGAACCGTACGACTTGCGTACGACCTTGGCACTTTAGCGTACGACCTCTCAATGAGCTGCCTATAAACCCTTTGTTTTTTGTTGAAATTGGTCGGGACGCCGGGATTTGAACCCGGGACCCCCTGAACCCCATTCAGGTACGCTACCAGGCTGCGCCACGTCCCGACCGGAAAGGTACTTCTTACGAAGGCTTTGAATCGAGGAGGGCGAGAATCTCGCGGGCTTCCTGGAGAGCCTTTTCAATCCCCGAGCGGAGCCTTTGTACCCGCTCGGCGGTCTCCGTGTCAAGCGTCGAGGGCTCTTCGGCTTCGGCCCGAGGAGGGGCGGCCGGGGGCGCGTTGACCGCTTTGGGGGTCTTGGCGGCTTTCGTAATGGGGAGAGCGACCGGAGGCTCGGGAGCGCCCTCGGCTTCGCTCTCGGCGATTCCCTCTTCGCCTAGGGACCCGCTGGCGAGCTCGGTCTCCAACTTCTTCTTGGCTCCGGCGATTGTGTAGCCCTCTTCATAGAGGAGCTCCTTGATGCGTCTTATGATCTCCAGTTCTTTCTCGCTGTAGACGCGCTGACCCGACCGGCTCTTGCTCGGCGCGAGCGCCGGGAACTCGGTTTCCCAGTAGCGCAGGACGTACGGCTGGATGCCGAGCGCCTTGCAGGCTTCCCCGATCTTGTAGTAGAGGCGCTTCTGGACCCGGGCCTTGGTCACCATGCGGGGTTACTCTGTTTCCCGCTCCCGCGAGCGCTGGCGGCGGACCGCGGGGGTGACCTCGTCCTTGAGGCGGCGGGCCGGGCGGAAGCTCAGTCCCTTGTGCGGGCGGATGAAGATCTTCTCTCCGCTGACCGGATTGACCCCGGTCCGGCCCGGGCGGTCGGTGATCTCAAAGGTCCCGAAGTTCTTGATGCGAACTGTGTTGCCGCGGACCAGCGACTTCTTGACCGCCTTGAAGATGACGTCGACGATCTCCGCGGCCTCGTCCTTGGTCAGGCCGCCGTGGCGGTCATAGACGACGTCCACCAGGTCGGCCTTGGTCTTGCCAGGACGGGATGGGCTTCTCTTGTTCACCATGGGCGGTCAAGAAAGCTGAAGTAATTCTTGCAGTATATGGGATCAAACCGGCATCGACAAGGCCACCCGGTATCCCTCGCGGTAGCGCTCCGCAACCACGTCCCAGGTCAGCTTGGTCTCCGCCTTGCGCCTTCCCATCTCTCCCAGGTCCCGCGCCGTTTCAGGCTCGGACAGCAATTCTAGCAAGGCCCGGACCAGAGCGCCCGGATCTTTCTCCGGCACCAGCAGGCCGGTCCGGCCGTGCTCCACGGCCAGGGGGATGCCGGAGATCCCGGAGGCGACCACGGGCAGGCCGCTGGCCATTGCCTCCAGGATGACATTGGGAAGCCCGTCCACGTTCCCCTTGGCGTCGTGGACCGCCGGAAGAACGAACAGGTCGGCCGCCCGGTAGAGGTCGGGCAGGGTGTCGCGCAGCACCATCCCTGGGAGGTGGAGCCTCCCCGGCCACCGCGTCCCCACTTTGGCGAAGCGGTCCCACAAGTCTCCCCCACCGGCCAGCACTACGTGCGCCTCGGGGCACGCGGCCAGCAGCTCCGGCAGGGCCTCAAGGAGGATGTGGAACCCCTTTTTGGTTGCCATGCGGCCCACGCCGAGGATCAGCGGCGCGCCGTCCGGGACCCTCAGGCGCTCGCGCCAAGCCCGTCCTCTGGAGCGGCCGGGCGAGAACGTCGAGACATCGACCCCGTAGGGGATGACCCGCGAGCGCTCGGTCGGGAAGCCCAGGGCGCACACCCGGTCGACCAGCTCGGGAGAGCAGCCGGTCAACAGCCGCGAGCGCGACAGAGCCCAGCGGGCAACGCGGCGCACTCCGGGCTTCTCCGCCAGGAACACGTCGCTGCCATGCAGGCCGATCGCCAAGGGGACGCCTCTATGTACGGAGGCGGCGACAAGGCCATTGGGCACGATCCAATGGGCGTGGACCAAGTCGAAGCGGCGCCTCCGCAGCAGCCGGCGGACGCCGCGGCGCAGCCCAAGGAGGTAGAGCGGAGTCGCCAGGACGGCGCGGGACCGGACCTTTTCGTCCGCCTCCAAGGTGCGGCCGTAGCCGAGCACCTCGTGGCGCTCGGGAGCGTAGCGGAAGGTGTCGACCTCGACGCCTCCGTCGTCCCAGCTCTCGGCCAGCCCCTCGGCGTGAGGCGCGAGCACGGTGACCCGGTCGCCCCCACGGGTCAGGCCGAGAGCGAGATCCCGGATGAACGGGCCGGAGGTGTCGCCGGGGAAGCGAGGGTACGTCTGGGTGAGGAAGAGGAGGTCGAGCCCCAGAGGTCTACTCCAGCCGCTCTTTGACCGAGTAGCTGTCCGGCCGCCGGAAGTTCTTGAAGGTGATCATCTCGCCGAGAAGGCCGGTGGTCAGCACCTGGATGCCGAGCAGCATCAGAAGGACGCCGAGGAGCAGCAGCGGCCGGTTCGACAAGTATTCGCCGCCCAGCCAGAGGACGGCCAAGTACAGGTTGATGCCAAACCCGCCGGCGAGGAACAGCAGGCCGAAGGCGCCGAACAGGTGGAGCGGCCGGCGCGTGTACCGGGTGATGAAGAGCACGGTGATGAGGTCGAGGAGCCCTTTGTACAGGCGGTCCCAGCCGTACTTGCTCCGGCCGTGCCGCCGCGGATGGTGGTTGACCGCGATCTCCCCGATGTTGAAGCCGCGGCGGCTGGCTAGCACCGGAATGTAGCGGTGCAGCTCGCCATAGACCGAGATCTGCTCCAGGACCTCCCGCCGGTACGCCTTGAAGCCGCAGTTGAAGTCGTGGAGGTCGACGCCAGCGAGCTGACGGGTGACCCAGTTGAACAGGCGCGAGGGGAGGCGCTTGGAGGCGGGATCGCGGCGCTGGCGCTTCCAGCCGGAGACTAGGTCCAGATCCTTAGTCTCGATCGCCTCCAGGAATCGGGGGATCTCCTCCGGGTCGTCCTGCAGGTCGCCGTCCATGGTGATGATGACTCGGCCACGGGCGATGTCGAAGCCCGCGGAGAGGGCTGCGGCCTTGCCGAAATTGCGCCGCAGACGCACCAGCTTGACCCGCGAATCGGCCTCGTGAGCCTCGCGCACCCGCAGCGGCGTGCCGTCGCTCGATCCGTCGTCCACGAAGATGATCTCGAAGCTGCGCCCGATCCGGTCGAGCGTGTCCGCCACCCGGGCGGCCAGCTCCCGCACCGTCTCCGCCTCGTCCATGACCGGGACCAGGACGCTGACGTCGAGCTCGGCCGCGGGTGCTGGGGCCGGAGGCGCTGGCGCGGGCCGGGGGATGGAGATGGGTGCGGTCATCGAGAGGGATTGTAACAGGCCCCCCTCAACCCCGGGTCTTGACGATCTCCTCCGCCGCCGTCTTGCCGCTGCGCATGGAGTGGTCCATGTTGAAGTACTGCCACTCGCCGAAACGGCCGACGTTCCAGATGCCGTGCTCGCGCAGCCAAGCGCGAATGGTCCCGATGTTCTTCGCGTGGTCGAGGTCGTAGATCACGTAGGCCGGCAGGATCTCTTCGGTGTGAACCAGATCGATACGGTCGTCCGGCCGCAGGATCTTCGCCAGCTTCAGGGCTTCGATCGTCTTCTCGACCGCGGTGTCGCGGTCGAGGGATCGCCACTTGGAGAAGGCCACCTCAGTGGCGATGGAGCTCTTGCCCGGTGGCACCGTGTCGGGGCTGAAGGCGGCTGGGAACGACAGGCGGTGGAAGGGGAACGGGTCCTCGTAGAAGTAGACCCAGTGCTTGTCGGAGATGTCCGGCCGGCCGATCCCCAGGTTGATGCAGTAGATCCCCTGGTAGCGCAGCCCCTGGCAGGCGCGCTCGACCTCGGGCGGGACGCCGGTGAAGAGCTTGGGGATCGCGGGGAGCGGCAGGGAGTAGATCAGGTGGTCGAAGGGGACCACTTCGCCATCCGCGAAGACGATCTGCTTTTCGGGCAGCTCGACGCGCTCCGCCCGGCGGTTCAGATGGACGTTGCGCAGCCGCTGGCCCAGGGCCTTCGGGAGCGGCTCGATGGCACCCCTCTTCGGGTACCAGAACCAGGCGGTCGCCCCTACCTGGGAGACATCGTCGGTCAGGGCGCCGGCGATGATCCGCTCATAGTCCGGGGTCGGCACGCGCCGGCCGATCCAGCTGAACTCCATCTCCGAGGGCTCGATCGTCCAGATCTTGCGCGCATAGGGGATCATCAGGCGGTCGGCGATGCCATCGCCGAAGACCCCGCGCATCCACTCCTCGTAGTTGCGCGGTTGGAAGTCGCCGCGTTCGAACCGCTGCACCGCCTTGACCAACTCGACCAGGCACTCTTTGACGATCGGTACGGGCAGACCGTAGAGGTGAGCCTGGAAGGGGAAGCGGGTGTAGAGGTCGCAGGCGTGGTGGTAGATGTACGCCTGTCGCTCCTGGGCGTGGAAGTTGTCTCCCAGGAGGTCGCGAATCAGGGCCTCCATCTCCGCGTCGATGGTGAAGAGGATGTGAGGGCCGTAGTCGAACAGGTATCCGTCGACCGCGGTCGAACGGGCGAGCCCTCCCACCCGCTCTTCCTTTTCGTAGAGTTGCCAGTGGTCCTCCCCCGCCTTCTGGAGGTAGTAGGCCGCCGTCATTCCTGACAGGCCGCCGCCGAGGATCACGTCCCGCCGTTCGCGCATGAGCGGGCATTCTCCCCTGAAGAGGACGGGAAGAGCAAAACAGGAGGTTTATCTCCAATACTTAGAGTATGCTTTATATTGAGGAGGCCATGCCGACTCTCCTCTTCCCGAAAGGAGGTATGGATATGAGAAGGTTGATCCTCGCCGGTTTCGTCACACTCGGCGCCTGGGGGGTCGTCTCCCTGACTCCGGCGCAGGCGGATCCTCCGATCGACTGCGCTCTGGTGCGTTGTCTGCCCTGTCCGGAGGGCTTCCGCCTCTTGCAGCAGCCCAACAACTGCTGCCGCTGCGTTCCCATCCCGCGCGGCGGCCCGTTGAGCCAGGGCTGAGCACGACCCCTCCACCCTTTTCCAGCAACACACCAAGGAGGTATCCCCATGAAAAGGTTGCTTCTCGTCGCTCTCACCGCCTGGGGAGTCGTCACGCTGACTCCGGCTCAGGCCGATCCCCCGACCAACTGTGCCGCGGTGCTCTGCCAACCTTGTCCCGAGGGCTTCCGGCTGCTGCTGAAGCCGAACAACTGCTGCCGCTGCGTCCCGATTCCGCCGAGCGGTCCGCTAAGCTGAGGGGCCTCACCCCATCAGCCGGTGGTACTCGCGGGTGGTTTCGGCCAGCGGCTCGACCCCCAGCTCTTCCAGCAGGAGGGTGCAGAGGCGGTCGTACTGACGGCGGACCATGTCGCGGCGCCCCTGGCTGGCGTAGAGGTTCATCAGGGCGACGTGGATGCGCTCCTGGAGCGGATCTTCGACGAGGACGGAGCGGTAGGCGTCCATGGCCTCGTCGGGACGGTCCAGCTTGAGATAGAGGTCGCCGAGGTCGCGCAGCATCTCCAGGTGGAGCCGCTGGTAGATCTCGCGGCGGGCCGCGACCCAGGGATCGTAATGTCCTTGGAGGAACGGCCCGCGGTAGAGGCTCCAGGCCTGCCGCCAGACCTCCGCGGCCTCGGCGATCTCCCCCTTGCCTAAGAGCTCCTTCCCCTTCTCCGCCAAGCGCTGGAAGTCGAGGACGTCGATCTCCCAGCCGATCTCCGGATTGAGCCGGTAGACCCCGCCGCGGAAAAGGAGCGGCTGCACCTCCAACGTCTGCCCGGCTTCGAGGGCGCGCCGCAGGTGGCTGAGCGTGGGGTGGAAGTTCCGCTCGATGGTGCGCTCCCCTTCTGTCGGCCAGACCGCCTCGATCAGGTCCTCGCGCCCGGCCTCCAGCCCGGGAGAGGACGCAAGGTAGGCGAGGACCTGAAAAGAGCGCCGCAGCCGGCAATCGAGATCCCGATCGCCGTCCGCCTCCCGCCGCTTCGCGAAGGGAGGACCGAGCAGGCCGAGGACAAACGTGGGACGGTCTTCCGGCTCTCCGGCTTGGGATGGAACGGGGCGGGGCGGCTCCGCCTCGGAACGCACGCCGCGCCGGCGCCGCTCGCGGTCGAGCCAGGACGCGAGCAGCCGCGGCATCCGGTCGCGCTCCTCTCCCTCCACCCAGAGACCCCGCTCGTCGATGAGCCGCCAGTCTTGCCCGTTCGCCGGCCGCTCTGCCGGGGCGGAGAGCAGAGTGGCGAAGTCTTCCGGCGAGAGGGAGCCGAGGATCTCGTGGCGCAGGAAATGGCGGACCGGCGGGATTTCCAAAAGCTGCTCCGGCGTTGCGACGTCCAGCCCGGCACCGCCGGTCGCTTCCAGGGCGAGTTGCAGAGGCCGGTACCAGCCGTCGCTCGCCTGTTGGAGGCGGTGGATCGCATCTGGACCGGGGGAGAATCCGGTGAGGAGAGCCCAGAGGGACGCGATCTCCTCGACGCCCAGCAGCAGCTCTTGTGGAGGGACGATGGAGCCGGGCAGAGCCTCTTCGCCTTCCCAGCGCCGCTCGGTGGCGAAGACCAGGAGCTGTCCTGGACGTAGCCAGCGTGCCGCCTCGGTCAGCCGGCTGTCCGGGCCGCCGCTCGCCACCAGCCAGCGTGCTCCCGCCGCATGGGCCGATTCCACGGCCCGCCGCACCTCCGCGGGATCGGCCAGCTCGCCCAGGGACAGCCCGGCGGCGCTCCTCCCCTGCGACGCCAGGAAGGAGGCCAGCAGCGCCGACTTGCCACTCCCCGGCCAACCCCAGACCTGGACGAGAAAGGTGTCGGCGAGCTCGATCCGGCGAAGGAGCCGTTCCAGGTGAGGCAAAAGGTGAGCCGTCTCCATCATCTCTACGTCTCTACCCCGGGCAGGGTCCTGCGGCAGGGAGGCGGAAGGTATTAACGGTTCCCGGCTGCCCGCCCCGACGGGGCGATGTCGGGCTCGGCCGGCTCCTCCGCCAGCCCCGCGGCTAGCAACTCGCGGCTCAGGGCGGCGAGGCACCGCGTGGTGATCTTGCCGATGCTGGAAGCCCGGTAGCCCAGCCTCTTCGCGACTTCAGGAGGCTCGTACCCCATCTGGAACC
The DNA here is from genome assembly GCA_036380715.1 of Thermoanaerobaculia bacterium. Taxonomy (GTDB): domain Bacteria; phylum Acidobacteriota; class Thermoanaerobaculia; order Multivoradales; family UBA5704; genus UBA5704. The sequence continues at coordinate 7,730 of DASVEF010000342.1, forward strand.
GGAGCTGGAGCAGCGAACGGCAACGAGACGGGAGACGGCCGATCAGGTTTTCAAGGTCGTACAATAGGTCGGTCCGCTCCTGGGAAGGCGCGACCGGCTCGGAGAGCCACTCCAGGATCGTCGAATCCACGGTCGAATAAATCCGGCGCCGGTGTGTACGCCAGTACATCAGGCAGTGACGCTTCAGGGTGCCGAGCAGCCAGCACTCGGGATCGCGCACCCGTTCCCACTGGTACAGGAGGGCGAGCAGCGTCTGCTGCAGGACATCCTCTGCATCCTCACTCGGGATTCGATAGGTCGTGAGCAGCCGCTTGAGCCGCGGCTCGACTTTCTTCAGGAAGTCGTCAAACGAGGCCGCGGGCTCTGGATGTTCCGAGATGGACATTCGACGACCGTGGTTCGGGAGTCTTTTTCCAACCTAACACCTTTCCGAGGGGCTGTCCAGCTTATTAGTGCTTGAAGATGTGGAATTTGGAGACATCTGAAAAGGCCTCCGATATCGTCGTAGCGGCCCGCGCGGACCGGATGCTCAGCCACCGCGCAGACGGTCGCGAACCTGCTGCATGTCTTCCCAGGTCGGCCGCTTGAGGGCCGGGTTCCGCAGCAGGGCGGCGGGGTGGTAGGTCACCATCAGCGGAGTGCCCTGGAACTGATACCAACGGCCGCGCATCTGCCCAATCGGGCTCTCGGTGCCCAGCAGGGCCTGCGCCGCGACTTTGCCCAAGGCGACGAGGACCTTGGGCTTCACCAGGGAGATCTGACGTTCCAGATAGCCGCGGCAGGCCGCGACCTCGTCAGGCTGTGGATCGCGGTTGCCCGGCGGCCGGCACTTGACGACGTTGGCGATGTAGACGTCCTCGCGCCGCATGTCAATGGCCTGGATGATGCGGGTCAGCAGCTCCCCGGCTGCGCCTACGAACGGCACTCCTTGGCGGTCCTCTTCCGCTCCCGGCCCCTCACCGACGAGCATCAGGTCGGCGTTCGGATTGCCGGAGGCGAAGACCACTTTCTGCCGCCCTTCGGCGAGGCGGCAGCGCCGGCATCCGGCCACGGTCGCCGCCAAGGCGGCCAGCTCGGCGGCCCGGGCCTCGGCGTCCGCGGCAGCTTCGGGCGCGAGGACCAGCTCAGGAGGAGACAGCGGCCTAGGCTCGACCAGGTCCGGCGCAGTAGCTGGTCCGGCCGCAGCCTTCCTCAGGTAGACGTCGCGATAGCCGAGATCTGCCAGGTAGGAGAGCAGCTCAGAGAGGCTCGGAGGCAGGGATGCGTTCACGGTCTGAGAGTCTAACCGCGAACAGGTCGAGCAGGGCACCCGCGAGATCGGATTTCGGACGGCGGGAGAGGAAGACCGGCTCGCCGTCGCGGCGGAAGACCGTGACCTCGTTGGCCTCGCTCTCGAAGGCGATGTCGCGCCGCGAAACGTCGTTGGCGACCAGGAAGTCCACTCGCTTGCGCTCCAGCTTGGCGGGGCCGTGGATCTCCAGATCTCCGGTCTCGGCGGCGAAGCCGACCGTGATCGCCTTCGGGACGGCGTCGCGCAACCCGGCCAGGATGTCGGGGTTGAGCTCCAGGTCGATGATCGGAAGCCCGCGCTCTTTCTTGATTTTTTCCGGCGCCGGCCGGCTCGGCCGGAAGTCGGCCACGGCCGCCGTCATGATCACCAGGTCGGCCTCCCGGGCCTGCTCGCGCACGGCGCTCTCCATGTCGCGGGCGGTGACCACGTCGATCCGCCGCACCCCGGGCGGGGTCTGGAGCGCGACCGGCCCCGCGACCAGCACGACCCGGGCGCCGCGCTTGGCCGCCTCGGCGGCCAGGGCGAAGCCCATCTTCCCGCTCGACCGATTGCCGAGGAAGCGAACGGGGTCCAGGGGCTCGAAGGTGGGGCCGGCGGTGACCAGGACCGTACGCCCGGCCAGGGGACCGGCGCCGGCCGCGCCCTCGACGGCGGCCACGATCGCCTCCGGATCGGCCATCCGCCCCATGCCCACCTCGCCCGAGGCGAGGGGCCCTTCAATGGGTCCGACGATCCAGACGCCGCGCTGGCGCAGTGTATCCAGATGTTGCTGCACCGCGGCCTTCTCCCACATGGAGGAGTGCATAGCCGGGGCGACGACCACGGGGCCGGTGAAGGCGAGGGCGGTGGTGGTGAGAAAGTCGTCGGCGAGCCCGAGGGCCAGCCGTGCGAGGGCGTGCGCGGTGGCCGGAGCCACGCACAGCACCTCGGCCCAGGCCGCGGCGGCAATGTGGGCTTCCTCCCCCGTGCCCGTCGGCGTGAGGTACTCCTCCTGCCAAACCGCGCGGCCGGTGAGAACCTCGAGGGTCAGCGGCGTTACGAAGGCGGCCGCGCCGCGGGTGAGCGCGCACCGGACTTCATGGCCCTGCGCGCGCAGGCGCCGGACGATCTCGGCCGACTTGTACGCGGCAATGCCGCCGGTGACCCCCAGCAGGATTCGCAGGCTGCGGCTCATTCCCCCTTAATGGACCTCGGCGACTGCCGGCTCCTCGGGCTGGACCTCGGCCGTGGCCTCCGGCTCAGGCTGCGGAGCCGGGCCGTAACCCCAATCCACCAGGTTTTGCTCGACCTCGTCCATGGCGATGCGGGTCGGCTTGCGCTTGCCCGCCTCGACTTTGGCGCGCGCGCCGCGCATGAGCTGCTCGGCGCGGTTGGCGGCTACCAGAACGAGTCGGAACTTGCTGTCAATGGACTGCTTTTCATCCATGTTCAAACTTTCTCCCTGGCGGCATGCGTCCGACGCCGCCCTGTTGGAATCGGCTCAGACCTGGGCGGGAGCCCGGTCCTGGAAATTTCTGAGGATCTCTTGAACCCGGCCGAGCATGCGCTCCCGCCGGTGGCGCTTCTCCAGAATGATCGAGGCCAGCACCTCACTGGCCCGCGCCGCGTCGTCATTGATGATAACATAGTGATACCGATCGTAACGCTCGATCTCCGAGAGGGATACGGCCAGACGGCGGGCGATCTGCTCCGGATGATCGCGCGCCCGTTGGCGGAGGCGCCGCTCCAGGTCGTCGTAGCTCGGCGGCATGATGAAAATGCTGTGCGCCTCGGAGCAGCGCTCCATGACCCGCTCAGCGCCTTGGACGTCGATGTCCAACAGCACGTCGATCCCTTGCTCCAGCCGCGGCATGACCTCGTCGAGGGACGTCCCATAAAGGTGGTCGTGGACCTTGGCCCACTCCAGGAAGCAGTCGGACGCGATCATCGCCTGGAAGACCGTGTGGTCCACGAAGTGGTAGTCCTTGCCGTCGATCTCCCCCTCGCGAGGCTTGCGCGTAGTATGGCTGACGGAGAACGCCAGCTCACCGAAGCCTTCGGGGTGCCCTTTCAACAGATTCTGGATGAGGGTCGTCTTGCCCGTGCCCGAAGGCGCGGACAGGATGAACAGCTCGCCTCGTTGCATGCAAAAGGCTCCGGGGAAGGGTGCGCCAGAGAGGGGGATGGTAGCACACGCATCCCATAGGTTGAGACGCCCCCGCCGTTGGAGGTCTCCGGCAGGGACTTCAGGGCGGGACCGGGGCGTCCCTACTCCACGTTCTGCACCTGCTCCCGGAGCTGCTCGCAGAGAACCTTGCCGTCGAGCACAGCGCGGGTCATGACCGCGTTACGGCACTTGGACCCCACGGTGTTGAGCTCGCGGAAGATCTCCTGGGTCAGGAAGTCGAGGCGCTTGCCGGTCGGGCCGGCTTCGCGGCTGACGACTCGGAAGTGGTCGAGGTGGGAGCGCAGGCGGTCGATCTCCTCGCTGACGTCGCTGCGGTCCACCTGCAGGGCCACCTCCTGGGCGAGGCGTGCCTCGTCCAGAACCGGCCCTCCAAGCAACTCGTCCAAGCGCCTGCGGAGGGCCGCGGCGAGCTCGTCGCGCACCGGTCCGCGCAGCTCGTCCAAGCGGACCACCACCTCGTCCAACCCCCGGAGGCGCTCCTCCAGCGCCGCGGCGAGGCTGGCCCCCTCGGTCTCCCGGGAGGCGACGAGCTGGCGCACCGCCTCTCCCGCGACCCGCAGCAGAAGCTCGTCGTCCTCGGCGTCCCACTGCTCGTGCGCCAGGTCCACGCGGAAGGCCTCTGGGATGCGCAGCAGGTCACCGGCGGCAAGCCCGTGCTCCACGAGGCCCATTTCCATGAGCTGGTGCACGGCCGCGTATGCCGCCCGCACCACACCCATGTGGACCTGCACGTCGGCCTGGCGTTCAACCAGAGGCCGGGCGTCCACCCGCACCTCGACCCGGCCGCGCGCAAGCTCCTTGTTCAGCAGGTCGCGCAGGGCCGACTCATTCGACCGCAGCTCGTCGCCGATCCGCAGTTGGAGGTCCAGGAAGCGGTGGTTCACCGCCTTCAGGCTCATTGACACGGCGTGGCGGACGTTCTGCCCCGACGCCTCTCCGTACCCGGTCATGCTGCGCATGAATCCTCCTCTCGATTCTGTCCCGCCCATCTCTCCGCCTCCGCCTCGGCCACGTCGAGGCGCCGCTTCAGCTCGGCGGCGGCTTCGGCTGGATCAGCTCTCCGGGCGACTGCGAGCGGTTCTCCGTACACGAAGTGCACCATCGACAGGGGAAGGGGGACGACGAAGCGGTCCCAGGAGCGCAAGCGCCGGCAGCGGGTGGCGGCGAGCGCGACTGGCTGGATGGGCAGGCCTGTCGCCGCAGCAGCCAGAATCACCCCCGGCTGGACCTCCTTCGCGGGGCCGCGCGGGCCGTCCGGGGTGAAGGCCAGGTCGAACCCCTCTTCGGCCTTGCGCAGCAGGGTCCGCATGCCGGCCACCCCTCCCCGGCTGCTCGATCCCCGGCTGGAGTCGATCCCCAGCCAGGCCACGGTGCGCGCGATCAGCTCGCCGTCGCGGCTCTGGCTGACCAGGACCGAGATGCGGCGCCCCCGGTAGGCGTAGGGCATCAGCAGCAGGTGGCGGTGCCAGAAGGCAAGGATGAAGCGTTCGCCGCGGGCCTCCCACTCCCGGAGCCTGCCGTCCCCGTGGTGCCGCAGCCGCACGCTCGCCCGCAGCCCCCGGATCACGCCTGCCGCGAGCAGGGAGAGGGGGCCGGGGGGTAAAGTCATACCCGGAACTGGAGGTCGTAGAGCCGCTTGTACGACCCGCCCAGGGCGATCAGCTCCGCGTGCGAGCCCTCCTCGACGATCTGCCCCGCTTCCATGACGAGGATGCGGTCGGCCCGCGTGACCGTCGACAGGCGGTGCGCGATGACCAGCGTCGTGCGCCCTTGCATCAGGTTGTAGAGCGCCTTCTGGACCAGCGCCTCAGACTGACTGTCGAGATGGGAGGTGGCCTCGTCCAGGATCAGGATCGGAGCGTTCTTGAGCAGAGCGCGGGCGATCGCCAGCCGCTGCCTCTGGCCTCCCGACAGGCGCAACCCCGACTCCCCGATCACCGTCTCGTAGCCGCGCGGCATCTCCATGATGAACTCGTCCGCGTACGCCGCCGCGGCCGCCTCGCGCACCCGCTCCAGGGGGAGATCAGACCGGCCGTAGGCGATGTTGTTGCGGATCGTGTCGTTGAACAGGACCGTGTCCTGGGTGACGATGCCGATCAGCGCGCGCAGGCTCTGGAGCCGGAGGTCGCGGATGTCGGTCCCGTCGATGGCGACCCGTCCGGCGTCGGGGTCGAAGAAGCGCGGCAGCAGGTTGACCAGCGTCGACTTGCCGGCGCCAGAGGGCCCCACGAGGGCCACAATCTCGCCGGAGCGGATCCTGAGGTCGATGTCCTGGAGCACCGGCCGGTCCTCGTACGAGAACGAGACCCGCTCATAGGCGATCCCCTCGCGGACCGTGTCGATGGCCCTGGCGCCCGGCCGCTCCTGGATGTCGTTGGGGATGGACGTCAGGCGCGACACCCGCTGACCGGCGGCCATGGCCTCCTGCAGGATGAGGTTGACCTTGTTCAGCTTGCGGATCGGATCGTACAGCATCAGCAAGGTGGTGAGGAACTGGATCAGCTCGGGCGTGGACAGCTCGCCGCCCCGGATGCTGCGGCCGGCGTAGATCAGCAGGGCCGCGCCGCCCACCACGGCCAGCGACTCGACCACCGGCCCCGCGGCGTTGGCCAGCATCTGCGCCCAGAGGTTCACCCGCAGGTGGCGCCGCGTGGCCTCGCGGAAGCGCGCGTGCTCGAACTCCTCCATGCCGAACGCCTTGACCACCCGGTGACCGCGGATCCCCTCGGCCATCAGGCTCGCCAAGTCGGCCATGCGCTCCTGGCTGCGGTGGCTGGTGCGACGCATCCCCTTACCGAAACGGACGATCGGGAAGAGCAGCACCGGCGCGACCACGAGCACGATCACCGCCAGCCGGGCGTGGGTCGAGATCAGCAGGACGAGCAGGACGAGCAGGGTGATCGATTGCTGGAACAGATCGTACAGCCGGTTCGAGACCGCGTTCTGCATCAGCGCCACGTCGTTGATGACGCGCGCCACCAGCTCGCCCGAGGGGTGCTCGGCGTGGAAGCGGCTGGACTGGTTCAGGATGTGCCGGTAGAGGTCGTTGCGGATGTCCGTTGTAACCCCGAGGCCGATGTGCTGAAAGGCGTAGCCGGAGACGAAGTCGGCCAGGCAGCGCGTCAAAAAGACCAGCACGAAGAGGAGCGGCACGAAGTAGACGACCTCCGCAGGGCCGACCCCCAGCCGCCGCTTGAGGGAGGCGTAGCTGCGGTCGATCTGCCGCGACAAATCGAACCGCTTCTTGAGGTCCGCCAGGATCCCGGTCTCCTCCGCCTCGGGCTTCTGGGCCTGCGGAGCGGCGGTCACGGCTCCGAGAGCCCCCGGGACCTGATCGCCGGCGAGCAGGACCTCGCCGAAGATCGGCTTGATCAGGGCGACGGTCGCCGCCGTGGCCGCGGCATAGACGATGATGCCGGCCGCGGCCAGCATGGCCCAGCCGGTATACCGGCGCAGGTAGTGCCAGAAGAACGATCGGAGGCTCCCGCTCATGCCGCCGCTCCATTGAGGAACGCCGCGATCTCCCGCGCCGCCCGGCCGCTGGCGCCCCCCTCCCCCAGGCGCGCGCGCAGCTCGGCGAGCCCGGCGAGCTGCGCCTGCCGCTCGCGGTCGTCGGTCAGGATCTGCTCGGCCTCGGCCGCGACCCGCTCCGGGCTGGCGCTCTTCTGGAGCAGCTCGGGGATGACCTTGCGCCCCAGCACCAGGTTCACCAGGCTCACATACGGCAGGCGCACCAGCATCCTGGCCATCAGCCAGGTCCAGTGCTCCAGCCGGTAGAGCATCACCATGGGCGTGCCCAGCAATCCCACCTCCAGGGTCGCCGTGCCCGAGGCGCAGAGCGCCAGGTGCGAGTTGGCGATCGAGGCGAAGCGGTCCTCGGAGACGATCCGCACCGGCAGGTCCGCCAGCTCGATCTCCTCCTCGATCAGGTCGCGCGGCACCGTCGGCGCCCGGATAACCCGGGCCTCCACGGGCAGATCCTCGGAAAGGCGCCGCACCGCCCGCAGCATCACCGGCAGCAGGGCCTCGACCTCGCTCACCCGCGAGCCGGGCAGCAGCGCCACACGGTAAGGTCCCTCCTCGGGCTCGCCGTCCTTCCATGCGCTCGGCAGCCGGGGAACCTCGTCGACCAGAGGGTGGCCGACGTGGACCACCTCCACGCCGAAGCGCCGGTAGAAGTCGGCCTCGAAGGGGAACAGCACCAGCATCCGGTCCACCACCTCGGCGATGGTCTTGATCCTCCTGCGCCGCCAGGCCCACACCTGCGGGCTGATGTAGTAGATCACGGGCACGCCCCGCCGCTTCAGCTCGCGGGCGAGGCGCAGGTTGAAGTCGGGAAAGTCGATGAGCACCGCCGCGGCCGGACGGCGGCGCTCCACCTCGCGCAGGAGGTCGGCGAAGATCTCCTTGGCCCGGCGGAGGATGCGCAGCACCTCGGTGATGCCGACGACCGAGATCTCCGCGCTGTGCGCCACGGGCTGCAGGCCGGCGGCCCGCAGCTCGTCGCCGCCGAGACCGAAGACCCCGAGATCGGGGATCAGACGGCGCAGCTCGGAAACCAGCCGCGCGCCATGGAGGTCTCCCGAGGCCTCGCCGGCGACGATCAGGAGCTCCTTGGGGCGGGACTTCATGGAATCGGCGCGGGCGGCCCCTGCGGGAACGGATACATCAGGTAGGCGACCAGCAGGCCGCCGCCGACCATGCCGAGGAAGAGCTGCAGGAAGAGCTTCACCTGCTCCTTGCGCTCGCGCCGCCAGAGCAGCGTAAAGAAGAGGCTCACGATCAGGGCGTACAGGACCATGAGGAAGAAATGGCTCAGCATGGCGGGGTCACTCCTTCTTGCCCCGGGAGATGTCCCAGGCGTCGAGCACCAGCAGCCAGTTCATCAGCCCGGCCGTCAGCAGGAACGCCGTGCCGTACTCGAACCCGGGCGCGATGATGTCGCCCGCATAGCCGGAGCCGAAGCGGAGGACGAAGTAAGGGATGCCCATGCCCATGGCGCCCAGCGTCCCGAGGGCCGAGAGCGGCTGGTTCGGCATCGGCCGGTAGAGGTTTCCCTTGAGATGGCAGCCGACCCAGATGGAGACGAGCACCAGCAGGAGGAAGACCAGGCCCCGGCTCACCTTCTTGAGATAGATGTGACCCAGGCCGGGGACCAACCAGGCCGCGACCGCCGCCACGAACGGGTTGCCCACCGGCGTGGGGGCCGGGCGTGCCGTTGCCGCGGGTTGCGGCGTGCTGCTACCGGGTTCCGCCAATCAGTCCTCCTCCCGGGCGAAGAGCGCCCGCAGGCGGTCTCGCGTCTGGCGGAGGTCCTCCGGGACGAGCCGGACCTCGGCCAGAACTGTCATAAAATTGGTATCCCCCTCCCATCGCGGAACGATGTGGAAGTGGAAATGGCCGGGCACTCCCGCGCCCGCCGCCCTCCCGAGGTTCATCCCCAGGTTGAAGGCGTGCGGGGAATAGGCCCCGGCGAGCACCCGCTGACATTTCAACACAAGCGGCCAGAATTCGGCCCGCGCCTCCGCGGGGCTCTCCACCGGCGAGCTCTGGTGCCCGAGGGGAGCCACCATGAGATGTCCGCTGGAGTAGGGGTGGAGGTTGAGCATGACGAGATGGTGGTCCGCGGTGTAGACCACCAGCCCATCAGGATCCTCCGGGTTGCGAGCGGCGTCACAGAAGAAGCACTCCGACGGCGCGCTCTGCGTGATGTACGAGTACCTCCAGGGAGTGAAGAGCGTATTCATCCAGGCTTCAGGAGCGGAGCGCTCAGCACTCGTCGTTGAGGAGCTCCCGCAGCTCCTTGCCCGGCTTGAAGTAGGGGATCCGCTTGGGCGGCACCTTGACCTTGTCGCCGGTCTTGGGGTTGCGGCCCGTACGGGCTCCGCGATGGCGGATGCGGAAGCTCCCGAACCCGCGAAGCTCGATCTTCTCGCCTTCCTTCAACGAGCTGACGATGCTGTCGAAGACCGTGTTGACGATGATTTCCGCGTGCTTCTTGGTGAGCTGCGTGGTCCGGGCGACTTCCTCGACCAGCTCAGCCTTGGTCATGCCGTCTTTGAGGGACGACGACGCCATTCTCCCACCTCTTTCTGGTAGCGGAGACGGGCCCCGAAAGGGCGGCCCGCCTGATCCCGGTCAACGGTCGACTACTCTTCTCCGGCCTCCTCGTGCTCCTCCTCCTCGTGCTCCTTGGCGGACTCGCGCCTGCGGCCTCGCGACTCGCCCTTGGGCTCCGAAGCGGCCTGGAGCTCCGCCATCTCCTCGTCGCTGGGCTGCACCACGCCGCGCATCGAGAGACCGACCTTCTTCTCGTCCTCCTCGACGCGCAGGATGCGGGTGCGCACCCAGTCTCCGACCTTGAAGCGGTCCTCCAGCTTGGCGCCCCCGGGTACCTCGATCTCGCTGACGTGGGCGAGCCCCTCGAGCCCGTTGTAGATGTCGATGAACAGGCCGAAGTCGGTCACGTTGACCACGCGGCCGTCCAGGATGTCGCCCGCCCGGTGACGGTCGGCGAAGTCGTCCCACTCGTTGGGCATGAACTCCTTGATCGAGAGGGAGACTCGCTGGTTCTCGACGTCGATGTTCGTGATCCGCGCCCGCACCGTGTCGCCCTTCTTGAGGACCTCGCTGGGGTGCTTGACCCGCTTGGTCCAGCTCATGTCGGAGACGTGGATCAGGCCGTCGATACCCTCGGTGATCTCGACGAAGGCGCCGAACTCGGTCAGGTTGCGCACCTTGCCCTCGACGATGCTGCCGACGGGGTGGGTGTCCTGCAGCTCCTCCCACGGGTTGCGCTCGGTCTGGCGCAACGACAGGGAGATGCGGCGCTGGTCCATGTCCAGCTCGGAGACGATCGCCTCCACCTCGTCGCCCACCTCCAGGACCTTGGCCGGATTGACGACCTTCTTGGTCCATGACATCTCGCTGACGTGGATGAGCCCCTCGACGCCTTCCTCGATCTCCACGAAGGCGCCGTAGTCGACCAGCGAGACCACCCGGCCGTGCACGCGCGAGCCGATGGGGTACTTCTTGTCGACCAGGGTCCAGGGATCGTCGGACTTCTGCTTGTAGCCGAGGGAGACGCGCTCAGTCTCGGGGTCGAACTTGAGGACGACCACCTCGACCTCGTCGCCCACCGTGAAATGCTCCGAGGGGTGGTTGACGCGGCCCCAGGAGATATCGGTGATGTGGAGCAGGCCGTCGATGCCGCCCAGGTCGATGAACACGCCGTAGTCGGTGATGTTCTTGACCACGCCCTTGAGAAGTGCGCCCTCCTCCAGCCGCTTGAGCGTCTCGGCCTTCTTCTTGACCAGCTCGGTCTCGAGGACGGCCTTGCGGGAGAGGACGATGTTGTTGCGCCGGCGATCGAGGCTGATGACCTTGAACTCCAGCTCCTGGCCGCGCAGCGACTCCAGGTTCTTGACTGGCTTGATGTCGACCAGCGAGCCGGGCAGGAAGGCGCGCAGCCCGACGTCGACGGTGAGGCCGCCCTTGATGCGGTCGGTGATGCGGCCCTTGATGATGCGCCCCTCCTTGTAGGCCCTCTCCACCTCGGTCCAGCGGCGCATGCGCTGGGCCTTGGTGAAGGAGAGGAGCACGTGCCCCTCGAGATCCTCCGTCTTCTCGAGCAGGACGTCGATCTCGTCCCCCTCGTTGACGTGGATGGTGCCGTCGCGGTCCATGAACTCCTCGACGGAGATGAGACCCTCCGACTTGTAGCCCACGTCGACGATCACGGAGTTGGACGTGATACCGATGACACGCCCCGGCACGATCTCACCCTCGGTGAGATTGCGCATGCTCTCGTCGTAGAGCTCGAGGAGCTTCTGGTAATCCTCAGAGCTCCTCTCCTCCTCGTCGGACTCCGCCGTCATCGTCGGCAGATCCTGTTCTTCAGTCGCCGGCATAAAAAAACGTACCTCCTTGGGCATGGATTCAGGCGCTCGCGCCTGTGCTCCCCACGAACGTGGGGATTCGAGTTCCATAAGTCTTTGAGAACTCGGGCGTTCGAGTATATGAACCCGAAGGGCAGGGTGTCAATCCTAGGGACCTGACGAGGGCTCAGCCGGCCTTCCTCTTCTCCTTCTCCGCCGGGCTAGCCGGCTCGGCGCCGGCCGCCTGCTGGTCCATGGCCTTGCCCAGGTGCTCCAGGAAGAACATCTTTTCCTGGAAGCGAAACAGCGGCTTGCCGGGATCGCTCCAGAGGACGGGGCGCAGGAAGGTGGCGGCCTGGAAGGAGACGATCAGGAAGAGGAGCAGCCAGAAGGACATTCCATCCCCCGCTCCAATGGCGTCGAGCGCGCGCCTCAGGAAGCGCCAGCCGAGGATCAGGACCAGGCTCCAGAGCAGGACGTGCAGCCAGACGATCGAGCCCAGGTATCGGCTGCTCACCGAGAACAGCCAGGCGACCGGCAGCAGAGCGAGGAGCAGAAGGGCGAGCGTGCCGGCGAAGCCGGAGACGGCGGCGAGGAACGTCCGGCGCGTCCAGCGGGCGCCCGCCATCGAGGTGAAGACGTACAGGCTGGGCAGGCAGAGCAGGAAGGTCATGGCCAGGATCAGCGGGGCTTTGAGGGCGGCGACAAGGATCTGGGAGCCCCCCTGGAAGAAGCCCGCCGCGGCGCCGTAGAGCGCATACCCGGCGAACGCGCCCGCCAGCAGCCCGAACGACGCGCCCGGCCTGCCCTCGCGCGCCCGCTGGACGATGCCGAGCGGCTGGGTGAGCAGCTCGTTGAAGGAGCCCAGCAACCCGCGGGGCTCCGGAGCTTCGGCAGCGGTCGGCAGCGGCGTTTCCATCCGGTTCTCCTTTTTTCAATCCAGCGACGCGAGATGAGGAAGGATATCGGTGAAGATGAACTCGTAGACGTTGCCGTCCAGGGCATCCTCCCGCAGAAACACGACGGGAGCGTAGACACTCCCCACGAAGGGGCGCAGGACCCAGGCGACCTCCCCTCCGACCAGGGCATAGCCGGCGACCCAAAGAAGATAGACCGCGAGCACCGTCCGCGGCGGCGCGCCGAGCCTCCCCATGGCCCGCCAGAGGGCTACCGTCCCGGCGAGCCCGCATCCCCCCACGAAGGCGGTGTGCATGAGGTATAGAAGATTGTGGGCGGTCCGCGTGCCGGCCGAGGGCAGCGGAGAGCAGAAGATGTAGAGCCAGGCGACCGGCGCCAGAGAGGCCAGCAGCAGGCTCGCGACCGAGAGGGCCAGGAATGTAAGAACCGCCACCTGGCCGAGCTTCAGGGGGAGCCCCAGAGCCAGGGCGGCGATCCAACTGAAGATCACCGTCAGCGCCGAGGTCAGGAGCAGGACCAGGGGGAGCTTCAAGGCCACGTACGCCGAGAGGCGTGGGCCATGCCAGAGGCCGAAGACCGCGCCGTAGAGAGCGGCGCAGACGGCCATCAGCAGGCTGAGGCCCAGCCAGTGGCGAAGCAGCCTCCGTCCCTCGACAACGTCCGACAGCAGGTCGTCGTACCCGCGGAGCAGCCGTCCGGCCAGCAGGAGATCGCCCATGACAGAGAGGTTTCCTTAGACGCTCCGTATACGGAGCGGGAGACCTCTACGTCACAGGGGTCGAAATAGGCGGGAGGCCAGAAATGCGGAAGGGGCCTCGGACCATCCGAGACCCCCGCGAGACACCTGTAACGCGGGTCCGGTTAGCGAACCGCGCCACGGCGGAAGAGATTGACGATCGCCAGCAGGACGATCGCGCCGACCAGCGACACCAGGACCGCCGACAGGCTGAAGTCGCCCTGTGTGATGGTGCCCGTGCCGAAGAGAGGAGCGAGCAACAGGCCAGCCAGAAGCGCGCCGATGATGCCGACGACGATGTTCAGGATAACGCCCTGCTGGGCGTTCGTACGCATGACCATGCTGGCGATCCAGCCGATCAGGCCACCCACGATGAGCATGATGATGATGTTCATGTCTTCCTCCTCTTTCCTTGTCGGTAAACCGTTTAGTTGGTTTCACTTCCTCCCCGCCCCTCATAAACAGCAACAGTCGTGCCATGACGGGTTAGAATGCGTCATCTTGGAGCCCGCTCCCCCGCCTCCGCGGCCCCTCCGGCACCCGGTCGTCCGCTCGATCCTGTTCCTGCTGGCCTTTGTCGCCATCCAGAGCGTGGCCGCGATCCTGGTCACCGTTTTTCTGCTGGCTCTGGGCCGGGAGCCGGAGATCTCGGGCGAGCTCATGCTCGTCGTCTTCGCGCTCACCGCCCCTCCCCTGGTAGGGGCCGCCTGGCTCTTCGCCCGTTTTCTCGACCGCCGGGGCCTCTCCAGCCTCGGTCTGCGATGGCCCGAGGGAGGGACGCGGACGGCCTGGCGCCAAGCGGTCTTGGTTCCGCTGGCGACTCTGATCCTGCTCGGCGCCTGGTTCTTCCTGCTGGAGCCGCTGCCGGGCACGGACGTCCGGCTCGG
>DASVEF010000343.1:0-143342 GCA_036380715.1 Thermoanaerobaculia bacterium
GAACACCACGGCCACGGCGTCGGGGGTGCGCGCGGCCTGCGCGGCGATCAGATCGTGGAGGCAGGTTTCCACTCCGTCGAAGCGCTCCGCGGTGTCGTTCCAGGCGGCGAGGAGCTGGTGGCGCTCGGCCGCGGAGAGCAGGGGGATCTCCGAGAGACGCCTCGCGGGTTCCGTGGCAACGCCGGCGAGCAGGTTCGCGAAGTGGGAGAGGAGCCGGAGGACCGTGGTGCGGTCGAACAGGTCGGTCGCGTACTCGATCGTGCCGGCGAGCCCTTCGTGAGTCTCGACCAGGGAGATCGTCAGGTCGAATTTGGCGGTGGTGCTCGGCTGCACGACCGGAGAAAGCGTGAGGCCCGGCACCCGCAGCTCGCCGGCCGGGGCGTTCTGGAGCGCCAGCATGACCTGGAAGAGCGGGTTGTGGGCCAGGCTGCGCTCGACCTTGAGCGCGTCGACCAGCAGCTCGAAGGGGAAGTCCTGGTGCTCGTGGCTGGCGAGCGTCGTCGCGCGGACCCCCGAGAGGACGGAGAGAAAGCTGCCGCCTTCGGGGACGCGCAGATGGAAGACCAGGGTGTTGACGAAGAAACCGATCAGGCCTTCGATCTCCACCCGGCTGCGGTTGGCGAACGGCGAGCCCACGAGCACGTCCGCCGCTCCCGAATGGCGGTGGAGGAGGGTCTGGAAAGCGGCGAGGAGCACCATGAACGGGGTGGCGCCCTCGTGCCGCGCGAGCCCATGGACCGCGGCCGTGGCTTCGTCCGGCAGGAGAAAGGTGAGGCTGGCGCCACGGTAGGACTGCACGGCCGGCCGGGGACGGTCGGCCGGGAACTCGAGGAGCGCGGGGGCGCCGGCGAGCTCCCGCCGCCAGAAATCGAGCTGCGCTTCGAGCCTGGGCCCGGAGAGCCGGCGCCGCTGCCACAGAGTGAAGTCGGTGTACTGGACCGGCAGCTCGGGCAATGGCGACGGGAGCCCCTGGAGGAAAGCTTCGTAGAGGATGGTGGTCTCGCGGACCAGCACCCCCGCGGACCAGCCGTCGCTCACGATGTGGTGGACGTTCGCGATCAGGAGGTGGTCGCGGTGGCCGAGCCGGAAGAGGTGGAGTCTCAGGAGCGGCCCGCGCGCGAGGTCGAAGGGGTGGTCGACCTCTTCGGCGAGGCGCTGTCCGGCCTCCTCTTGGCGTTGGAGCTCCGGCAGGCCGGAGAGGTCGACGACAGGCAGCGCGGCCTCCCCGGGCGAGGTGAGCGCCTGCCGCGGCGCGCCATCGGCGTCGACGAAGATCGTGCGCAGCGAGCCGTGGCGGCGAACGATCTCGGTAAAGCTGCGCCGCAGGGCCTCCACGTCGAGCTCGCCGCTCAGGCGCAGGACCGCGGGGATGTTGTAGAGCGAGCCGCCCGGCTGCAGGCGATCGAGGAACCAGAGCCGCTCCTGGGCAAAGGAGAGCGGCGCCTCGACAGCCCCGGTGGGCAGGAGCGGCGGCTCCTCGAAGGCCCCGGCGCGCACGGCGCCGATCTGTTCGGCGAGGGCTGCCACGGTCGGGCCTGCGAAGAGGGCGCGCAGCGGGATCTCGACCCCGAACACGTCCTTGATCCGCGACACTACCCGGGTCGCCATCAGCGAGTGGCCGCCCAGAGCGAAGAAGTCGTCGTGCGCTCCGACGCGCTCGATCCCCAGGAGAGCGCTCCAGATCCCGGCCAGGACCTCCTCGGCGGGAGTGCGAGGGGCGACCAGGCCCTCTTTGTCCCGCGGTCCCATCTCGGGTGCCGGCAGGGCCTTGCGGTCGACCTTGCCGTGCGGCGTCAGTGGGAGGGCCGGGAGCGGCACGAAGGCCGCGGGGATCATGACGTCCGGCAGCTCGCGGGCGAGCCGAGCGCGCAGATCGTCGAGGTCGGGAGATCCCGCTTCCGGGGCCGGGACGAAATAGGCCACGAGGCGCCGTTCGCCGGGGACGTCCTCGCGCGCGAGGACCGCCGCCTCCTGGACGTCAGGCTGGCGGGCCAGGACCGCCTCGATCTCCCCGGGCTCGACGCGGACACCGCGGATCTTGACCTGCCGGTCGGTCCGGCCGAGGAACTCCAGGGCGCCGTCCGGCAGGTAGCGGGCGCGGTCGCCCGTACGGTACCAGCGGTCGCCGCCCGCCGCGGGCACGAACCGCTCGGCGGTGAGATCGGGCCGGCCCAGGTAGCCGCGGGTCACCGCGGGGCCGCGCAGCCAGACCTCGCCGGGGACACCGGCGGGCAGCGGGCTGCCGAGCGGATCGCGCACCGAGAGCGCCGAGCCCGGGAGCGGCCGGCCGATGAGCTGGACGGAGGTCGCGCGCGAGGCCGGGAAGCTGGCGCAGAGGATCGTCCCCTCGGTCGGGCCGTAGAGCACCCGCACCCGCGCCGAGGGGAAGACGGCGCGCAGGTCATCGAGCAGGTCCGGGGGCACCGCGTCGCCGCCGACGTAGACCTCGCGCAGGGCGGCGATCTCCTCGGGGCTCTCCTGCCGGATGCGGTCCACGATCTGCCGCATCAGGGCGGGCACGGCGTGGACGCGGGTCCCGGAACGCAGCCCGGCGACCAGATCCGCGATCTCCAGCGCGGGCCGCAGGGGGACCAGGACGACCGCGCCGCCGGCCAGCAGCGGGGGCAGCAGCTCGAAGAGGAAGATGTCGAAGGTGGACGGAGCCAGGGCGAAGACGCGCTCGTCCGCCGCGAAGCCGAAGCTCCGGGCGGCGGCCAGCGTGTGCGCGAGATGACCGTGCTCGACGAGGACCCCCTTGGGCCGCCCGGTCGTCCCTGAGGTATAGAGGACATAGGCGAGGCTCTCCGGAGCAACCTCTGGGAGAGGGAGGAGCTCGGCGCCCGGGGCTTCCTCCCCGGCCAGGGTCGAGACCACGGTGAGCCCGGGCAGATCCGGGGAGATCCCCGGCGTGGCCACCGCCACCCGCACGTCCTGGTCGTGCAGGGCGTCCTCCAGCACGAAGGCCAGCCGCTCCTCGGGGTGGAAGGGGTCGAGCGGAATGAAGGCGCCGCCCGCCCGGAGGATGCCCAGGAGCCCCACGGCCAGCTCGGGAGACCGCTCCGCCAGGAGTCCCACGCGGACCTCGGGGCCCACGCCCAGAGCGCGCAGGCGGCGCGCCAGGCGCTCGGCGCGGCGGTCGAGCTCGCCAAAGGTGAGCTCAAGGCCGGCACCGGCGACCGCGACCGCCTCGGGGGTGCGGGCCGCCTGGGTCGCGAGGAGGGCGGGGACGGAGGCGAAGGGCTCGCCGCCGCCCGGCATGTCGTTCCACTCGCGGCCGACCTGGTGGATTTCGGCTTCGGAGAGGAGCGGCAGGTCCGAGAGACGCCGCCCGGGATCGGCCGCCGTCCCTTCGAGCAGCACGGCGAGCTGCGAGAGGAGGCGGCGCACGGTCGTCCCGTCGAACAGATCGGTCGCGTACTCCACCGAGCTGGTGAGACTCTCCGCCGTCTCGATGAGCTCCAGCCCCAGGTCGAACTTGGCCGTGCTGCCCGGCCTCTGCACCTGCGCGAACGTCAGGCCTGGGAGCCGCAGCTCGCCGATAGGGGCGTTCTGCAGCACCAGCAGTACCTGGAAGAGCGGGTTGTGGGAGAGGCTGCGCTCCACCCCGAGCGCGTCGACCAGCAGCTCGAAGGGGAGGTCCTGGTGGTCGTGACTGGCGATCGTCGTCTCCCGCACGCGCCGGAGGACCGCCAGGAAGTCGTCCTCCGGGCGCGGGCGCAGACGGAAGACCAGGGTGTTGACGAAGAAGCCGATGAGCTCCTCGGTCTCCACCCGGTTGCGGTTGGCGATGGGCGAGCCCACGAGCACGTCGTCCGCTCCCGACCAGCGGTGGAGCAGGGTCTGGAAAGCGGCCAGGAACACCATGAACGCCGTGGCGTTCGCCTGCCGCGCCAGCGCCTGGACCGCGGCCGTGGCCTCGGCCGGCAGGGGGGAGGTCAGGGTTGCACCGCGGAAGGACTGTACGGCCGGCCGCGGCCGGTCGGTCGGAATCTCGAGGAGGGCCGGGGCGCCGGCGAGCTCGCGCCGCCAGAAGTCGAGCTGCGCTTCGAGCACCGGCCCGGCGAGCCAGCGCCGCTGCCAGAGAGCGAAGTCGATGTACTGGATCGGCGGCTCGGGCAGCGGCGAAGGCCGCCCCTGCACGAACGCGTCGTAGAGAGCGGTGCCCTCGCGCACCAGGACCCCCGCGGACCAGCCGTCGCTCACGATGTGGTGGACGTTGACGATCAGCGTGTGGTCGCGCTCTCCGTAGCGGAGGAGGTGGAGCCGGAGGAGGGGCCCGCGATCCAGGCGGAAAGGATGGTTCACCTCCAGGGCGATCTGCCGCGAGCTCTCCCCCTCGCGCCGATCGGCGGGCAGGGCGGAGAGGTCGATCACCGGCAGGGGGACCGGTCCGGGCGGGGCGACCACCTGCCGCGGCTCGCCGCCGGCCTCGGCGAAGATGGTCCGCAGCGCGCCCTGGCGGCGGACCACCTCGACGAAGCTGCGCCGGAGGGCGGCGACGTCGAGGTCGCCGGTGAGGCGCAGGATCGAGGGGAGGTTGTAGAGAGGGCTGTCCGGCTGCAGGCGGTCGAGGAACCAGAGCCGCTCCTGGGCGAAGGAGAGCGGAGCCTCGCTCGCTCCGGTGGACCGGAGAGGCGGCGCCTCGAAAAGAGCGGCCGTGGCCGCGGCGTCGATCCGCTCGGCGAGTCCCGCGATGGTCGGAACCTCGAAGAGGACGCGCAGCGGCAGGTCGGTCCGGAAGGCTTCCCGCACGCGGGAGAAGATCCGGGTGGCCAGGAGCGAATGTCCGCCCAGCTCGAAGAAGCTCTCCTCCCGGCCGAGCGTCTCAAGGCCCAGGATCTCGGTCCAGATTTCCGCCAGGCGGATCTCCGTGGCGGTGCGGGGAGCCTCTCGGACAATGCCGTCGTCGTGCCGCTCCGGGGCAGGGAGCGCCTTGCGGTCGACTTTGCCGTTGGGTGTGAGAGGGAGGGCCTCCAGGAACACCCAGTCGGCGGGGATCATGTACTCGGGGAGCCGTTGCGCCAGGAAAGTGCGCAGGGCAGAGGGCGAGAGCTCGGTCTCCTCCGGCTCGGCTTCTTCGTGCGCGCGGGAGGCCACATAGGCGGCCAGGCGCATGTCGCCGGGCCGGTCCTCGCGAATCACGACCGCCACGTCCCGCACCCCCGGGTGCTGGCCGAGAGCCGCTTCAATCTCCCCGAGCTCGACGCGGAAGCCGCGGATCTTGACCTGCCGGTCCGCGCGGCCTATGTATTCGAGCTCGCCGTCCGCCCGGAACCGGGCCAGGTCCGCGGTGCGATAGCAGCGGGCTCCGGGCGCCTCCGCGAACGGATCGGGGAGGAACTTCTCGGCGGTCAGGCCCGGCCTGCCGAGATAACCCAGGGAGACCCCCTGGCCGGCGATGTAGAGCTCGCCCACCACTCCGATGGGCACGGGCTGCAGAAACCGGTCGAGGACGTACAGGCGCGCATTGGGGACGGGGCGTCCGATCGGCACCCGGCCGCCGGCCAGCCCTGTCCCGGCCAGTCGGGTCAGCCGGGACTGGCTGGCGACGATGGTCGTCTCCGTCGGACCGTAGGTGTTGACCAGCTCCACCGCGTCTCCCACGGCTTCGGCCCACTCGGCCCAGCGGTCCGCCCGCGCGGCCTCTCCGCCGATGATGACGTGCCGCAGGCTCCGCGGGATCTCCAGGCGGACGCGGGCGATCTCGGACGTGACCTGGTGCCAGTAGGCCGTGGGCAGATCCAGGAAGGTGATCCCCCAGGAGCCGCAGGCCGCCAGGAATCCGGCCGCCGAGTCCAGCATTGCGTCCGTCCGCAGGACGAGCGTGGCGCCGCTGGCGAGACAGGGGAAGATCTCCTCGGCGCTGGTGTCGAAGCTGATGGAGGCGAACTGGAGGACGCGGTCCTCGGGACCGAGCCCGATCTCCTCGGCCGCGGCCCGCGTGTAGCCGGCCAGGGAGCGATGGGAGACCACCACGCCCTTGGGTTGCCCGGTGGTCCCCGAGGTGTAGATGACATAGGCCGGGTCGCCGGCGGCGGAGCGGTTCGGGACCGGCTCGCCGCTCAGGTTGTCCAGCAGGGCGCGGTCCCGATCGAGGCAGACGGCCAGGCCGCCGGGTGGGGTCACCATGCTGGAGAAGGGCTCCCCGGTCACCAGCACCCGGGCCGCCGAATCGCGCAGCATGAAATCGATCCGCTCGGGCGGGGAGGCGGGGTCCAGAGGGACATAGGCGCCTCCCGCTTTCAGGATCCCCAGGATGCCCACCAGCATCTCCGGCCGGCGCTCCACCAGGAGACCGACGAAATTCCCGGGTCCGACCCCGAGGGACTGGAGGTGGCGGGCCAATCGGTTTGCCCGCCGGTCGAGCTCCCGGTAGGTCAGCCGCTCGGCGCCACGGATCACCGCCGGATGATCGGGACGGAGCCCGGCCTGCTCTTCGAACAGCTCCTGGACGCGCGCATCCGTCGTCTCCACAAGGGCGGGCTGCTCCGTATCGTTCCAGGCCCGGAGCACCTGATGCCGCTCGGCTTCGTTCATCAGGGGGATGCGGTCCACCGGCAGGGCGGGATCGGCGGCCACGGCTTCCAGAAGGGCCTGGAAGTGGGAGAGGAAGCGGGCCACCGTGGGAGCGTCGAAGAGGTCGCTGGCGTACTCGATCAGACCGGCGAGCCCGTCGCCGGTCTCGAAAAGGTAGAGCGTCAGGTCGAAGTTGGCGGCGGTCCTCGGCAGATCGACCGGAGAGAACGTGAGACCTGGGAGCCGCAGCTCACCGAGCGGAGCGTTCTGCAGCACCAGCATGACCTGGAAGAGCGGGTGGTGGGCCAGGGAGCGCTCGACGCCGAGCTCGCCGAGCAGCAGCTCGAACGGGAGGTCCCGGTGGGCGTGGACCGCGAGGGTCGTCGCCCGGACGCGCTCCAGGAGGTCTGCGAAGCCCTCCCCTTCCACGAAGCGCAGCCGGAAGACCTGGGCGTTGATGAAGAAGCCGATCAGCTTCTCGAGGTCCACCTGGTTGCGGTTGGCGTGCACCGAGCCCACGAGGACGTCGTCGGCGCCCGAGTACCGGTGGAGGAGAGTGTGGAAGGCCGTGAGCAGCGCCATGAATGGGGTGGCGCCGCTCTGCCGCGCCAGCGCCTGGATCGCGGCGGTCGTCGCCGCGGACCAGGTAAAGGGCTGGTGCGCGCCGCGGTGCGACTCCACGGCGGGGCGCGGCCGGTCGGTCGGCAGCTCGAGGACCGTGGGAGCCCCGGCGAGCTCGCGCCGCCAGAAGTCGAGGTGTCCCGCGAGCTCCGGCCCCGCGAGCCTCTGCCGCTGCCAGAGGGCGAAGTCGACGTACTGGATCGGCAGCTCGGGGAGTGGCGACGGCCGCCCCTGGACGAAGGCTTCATAGAGCGCTCCGGTCTCGCCGACCAGAACCCGGGTCGACCAGCCGTCGCTCACGATGTGGTGCATAGTGGCGCTCAGGACGTGCTCGCGGTTTCCGAGGCGAAGGAGGAGGAGCCGGAAGAGCGGCCCGCACTCGATGTCGAAGGGCCGGTCGACCTCCTCCAGGAGCCGTTGCCCGGTCTCCTGGTCGCAGTGGGGCGCGGGGAGAGCGGAGAGGTCGACCACGGGCAGGGGGAGCGGGCCGGCAGGGGTGACCACCTGCCGCGGCTCGCCGTCCGCCTCGCGGAAGATCACCCGGAGCGCGCTATGGCGGCGGACGACCTCGGCGAAGCTCCGCCGAAGAGCCTCGACGTCGAGGTCGCCGGTCAGGCGCACGACCACGGGGAGGTTGTAGACCGAGCTTCCCGGCTGCAGCCGTTCGAACAGCCAGACCCGCTCCTGGGAGAAGGAGAGCGGCCCCTCGCCGGCGCCGGTGGGGACGATATGGTCCGCCGAGGGCTGCGCCGGCTGCTCCGGGGCGATCTGCCGGGCGAAGCCGGCGACGGTCGGCGCGTCGAACAGGACGTCGATCGGCAGGTCGACACCAAACGTCCGGCTGACCCGCGACAGGACCTGGGTGCCGAGAAGCGAGTGGCCTCCGAGGGCGAAGAAGTCGTCGTCGACGCCGATCTGATCGATGCCGAGGAGCTCCTGCCAGATCGCGGCGATCTGCTGCTCGGCCGCGTCGCGCGACGCCACGAAGGGGGTCGGGAGGCGGGGCCGGGCGTGTCGCGCGCGGGTAGCCGGAGCAGGGGGCGGCGGGCTCGAAGCCAGGCGGCTGGCGGCGAGCGCGAGCTCCTCGCTCAGCGCCTGGAGGCGGCGCGCCGCGGCGAGCGGATCGTCCTCTAGGAGCTGCGCGGTGATATCGGCGGCGATCCCGCGCTCGTCCGCCCGCAGGAGCCAGGACCCGCCGCTCCGCGGCTGCTCGGAGGACCGCCTTCCCTCAATCCCCCTTCCTTCAATCCAATACCGCTGGCGCTCGAAGGGATAGGTCGGGAGCGGCACCCGGCGGCGGTGCTCGCCCGGGTAGAGGCGAGCCGGGTCCAGCCGCAGGCCGGCCCGCCAGAGGCGGCCGAGGGCGTCGAGGAGCACCTCCGCGTCGTCCGCCTGCTGGCGCGCGTGCCGGGTCGAGGCGACGACCCGCGACGCGTCCGCCTGGCGGCGCGCCAGCGTGGCGAGCGCGTTGCCCGGCCCGACCTCCAGGAGGATGCGCCCCTCCTCGCGCAGCAGCTCGGCGACGCCGTCGGCGAAACGCACCGGCGCGCGCAGGTGGCGCGCCCAGTAGGACGGATCGGTAGCCTCTTCGGCGGTGATCCAGGCGCCGGTCACATTGGAGACGAACGGCAGGCGCGGCGGGTCGAGGCGGACCTTGCGGACCTCCGCTGCGAAGCGCTCGACGGCCGGCTCCATCATCGCGGAGTGGAAGGCGTGGGAGGTGTGCAGGCGCCGGCTACCGAAGCCGTCCGCGGCGAGCCGCCGTTCCAGCTCCCCGATCGCCTCGAAGGGGCCGGAGACCACCGACCGCCCCGGCTCGTTGACCGCCGCGATCGACAGGTCGACGCCGAGGAGAGGGGTGATCGCCTCCTCGGAGAGCGCGACCGCGAGCATGGCCCCGGGGGGCATCTCCTGCATGAGCTTCCCGCGCAGGGCCACCAGACGGAGGGCGTCGTCCAGGGAGAAGACTCCGGCGAGGCAGGCGGCCACGTACTCGCCCAGGCTGTGGCCGAGCAGGGCGGCCGGGGCGACCCCCCACTCCATCCACTGCCGGGTCAGGGCGTATTCGAAGGCGAAGAGCGCCGGCTGGGCGAGCGCCGTCTGCCGGAGCCTCTCCGCCGCGGCCTCGCCGGCCTCCTCCGAGAAGAGGACGTCGCGGAGGTCGAGCCCGAGGAGCGGGTGGAGGATCTCGGCCGCGCGGTCGATCTTGCGGCGGAAGACCGGCTCCCGCTCATAGAGGCCACGCCCCATCCCCGGGTACTGCGACCCCTGGCCGGAGAGCAGGAAGGCGACCGAGCGCTCGCCGGGGCCGGCTTCCCGGACCTCGGAGACCTCGGCGGGGGCGGTGAGGACGCGGACCGCGTCCTCGCGGTGGCGGACCACGGCGGTGCGGCGCATCGGGAAGGCCCGCCGGCCGGTGGCGAGCGTCCAGGCCACGTCGGCGATCTCCAATTCGGGGTGCCGTTCCAGGTACGCGGCCAGGCGTGCGGCGGCGGCGTCGAGCGCCTCCTCGCTGCGCGCCGAGAGGGTCAGGAGGTGCAGCTTGCGGGCGGACGGCGCGGCCGGCACCCGCGGCGCCTCTTCGAGCACCACGTGGGCGTTGGTGCCGCCGATGCCGAACGAGGAGACCCCGGCCCGCCGCGGCGTTCCGTTGGCGGTCCAGGGTGAGAGCGAGGTGTTGACGTAGAGGCTTCCCGCGAAGTCGATCTCCGGGTTCGGCCGCTCGAAGTGGAGCGACGGCGGGATCTGTCCGTGCTCCAGCGCGAGCACGGTCTTGATCAGCCCGGCGACCCCGGCGGCGGAGTCGAGGTGCCCGAAATTGGTCTTCACCGAGCCGATCGCGCACGGGGCCGAGCGGCTGTCTGCGCCGATCACCTGGGTCAAGGCGGCGATCTCGATCGGATCTCCGACCGGAGTGCCGGTGCCGTGCGCCTCGATGTAGGAGATCGTCGCGGGCTCGACCCCGGCGACGGCCAGCGCCTCGGCGATCACCTCGGCCTGCCCGGTGACGCTCGGGGCGGTGTAGCCGATCTTGTCCGAGCCGTCGTTGTTGACCGCGGAGCCGAGGAGCACGGCGCGGACCGTGTCGCCGTCGCGCAGCGCATCTGCCAGACGCTTGAGGACCACGGCCCCGGCGCCACCGCCGAACACGGTGCCGCGGGCTTCGGCGTCGAAGGCGCGGCAGTGGCCATCGGGCGAGGCGATGGATCCCTCGGTGTAGAGGTAGCCGAGACGGTTGCCGAGGGGGAGCGAGGAGCCTCCGGCCAGGGCCACGTCGCACTCGCCGGCCAGCAAGCTCTGGCAGGCGTGGTGGACGGCCACCAGCGAGGTGGAGCAGGCGCTCTGCACCGTGTAGCTCGGCCCTTCGAGGCCCAGCTTGTAGGAGACGCGGGTGGCCAGCGAGTCCGCGCCGTTGGCGATCAACAGCTGGACCGGATCGGCCGAGCGGCGAACCTCCTCGTCCTGGGCCAGGTGGTAGAGCAGGTAGGTGGAGAGGGCGGTGCCGGCGAAGACGCCGACCGAGCGGCCGGCGGTCGCCGGCTCGTGCCCCGCGTCTTCGAGGGCCTCCCAGGCGACTTCCAGGAAGAGGCGCTGCTGCGGGTCGAGCAGCTCGGCCTCGCGGTGGTTGAGCCCGAAGAAGAGAGCGTCGAAACGGTCGAAGCCGTCCGGCATGGAGACGGCGGGCACATGCCGCGGATCGCCGGCCAGGACGGGATCGGCGTCGGCAAGCTCCTCGGGAGAGAGCTGCCGGATGGACTCGACGCCGGCGGCGAGGTTCTCCCAGAGCTGTTCGACGCCGGGGGCGCCCGGGAAGCGGCCGGCCATGCCGACGACGGCGATGCGGCGGTCGCGGCGCTCCAGCGCGCCTTGGCGCGCCAGGGCGCGATCGCGGCTGCGCTCCAGCGGCTCGGGCTCGCTGCCGGCCGGGTGGAGGAAGCCGGCGAGAGCCGCCACCGTGGGGAAGCGGAAGAGATCGACCAGGGTGAGCCCCCGGCCGCGCTCGCCCAGAGCGTCCCTGAGGCGGGCGTGCAGCCGGGGCATCAGGAGCGAGTGGCCGCCCAGGTCGAAGAAGTTGTCCCGGGCGCCGACGTGCTCGAGCCCGAGCACCTCCTGCCAGACGCGGGCGATGGCCCGCTCGGTCTCGCTGTGCGGCTCGACGACCTCAGTTGGAGCTTCCGGCCGCCCCTCGGGCGCGGGCAGGGCCTTCGCGTCGATCTTGCCGTTCGGGGTGAGCGGCCAGGCCGGGAGCGCCATGAAGGCCGCGGGCACCATGTGCTCGGGCAGGTGCTCGCGCAGGTGCGCGCGCAGCTCCGCGGCGGCCGGGGCCTCATCGCCGGCCGGCAGCAGGTAGGCGACCAGGCGCTTCTCGCCGCCGGCGCCGTCGGCGCGCACGAAGACCCGCGCCTCGCGCACGCCGGCGTGGCGGCCGAGGACCGTCTCGATCTCCCCCAGCTCGATGCGCAGCCCGCGGAGCTTGACCTGGTGGTCGATGCGGCCGAGGAACTCCAGGGTGCCGTCCGGGCGGTGGCGCGCCAGGTCGCCGGTCCGGTAGAGGCGCTCGCCGGGTGTGACGGGAGCGAAGTGGGGGACGAAGCGCTCGGCCGTCAGCGCCGGACGGTCGAGGTAGCCGCGCGCGAGCCCCTCCCCGGCGATGTGGATCTCCCCGGGCGAGCCCGGAGGGACGAGCTGGCCGCCCCGGTCGAGCAGGTAGATCTGCGCTCCGCCGTAGGGGCGGCCGATCGACGGCTCCTGGTCCACACTGCCGGAGAAGTGGTGGACTGAGGTATAGACCGTTGTCTCCGTCGGGCCGTAGCAGTTGAAGAAGCGCCGGCCCGGAATCGCCCAGCGGGCGGCGAGCTCCTGCGGCAGCGCCTCGCCGCCGGATGCCAGGCTGACCACGCCGGGGATCTCCTCGGGGGTGAGGGTGGCGAGCCGCCCGGGAGTGAGGAAGGCGGCGGTCACGCCCATCCGGCGCATCGCCTCCTCCAGCGCCTCGCCGCCGATCTCGGCCTCGCGGCGGCTGACGCAGAGGGTGGCGCCGGCGGCGAAGGCGCCCCAGGTCTCCTGCACCCAGCCGTCGAAGCTCCACGAGGCGGCCTGCAGCACCCGGTCGCCAGGTCCGATGGCGAAGTCGGCGGCGGACTGGTAGGCGAAGTGGGCGGCGGAGCGGTGCCGGGTCAGCACGCCGTTGGGGCGGCCGGTCGAGCCCGAGGTGAAGGTGATGTAGGCGACGTCGTCAGGATCCGGCCGCCGCGCCGGAAGAGAGTCTGGTCCGTCCGGGAAATCGCCGTCCAGGAGGACGATCTCCGTCCGGTGGGAGGGGAGAGAGGGGACGAGCCGTTCGCGGGTGAGGAGCACGCGCACCTCGGCGTCCTCCAGCATGAAGACCAGGCGCTCCTCGGGATAGGAGATGTCGAGCGGCACATAGGCGCCGCCGGCTTGGAGGACGGCGAGGGAGGCGACGAGCGGGTCGATCCCGGGCTCGACGAAGATCCCCACCCGGCTCTCGGGCGCGACTCCCAGGGCGCGCAGATGGCGGGCGAGCTGCTCGGCGCGGCGGTGGAGCTCGCCATAGGTCAGCGACTCCTCGCCGAAGACCACGGCGGTGGCTTCGGGAGTGGCCTCGGCCCAGGCCTCGAAGATCTCATGGAGGCACAGGACGGTCTCCTCCTCACGCGTGTCGTTCCACTCGACCTGCACCTGATGGCGCTCGGTGGCGGTCATCATCGGCAGGTCGGAGAGGAGCGTCCCCGGCGCCGCGACCGCTCCCTGGAGGAGAGTCTGGAAGTGCCCGCCCAGGCGGTGGATGGTGACCGCGTCGAAGAGGTCGGCGGCGTACTCGATCGCGCCGGTGAGCCCCTCGGATGTCCGGGTGAGGGAGAGCGACAGGTCGAACTTGGCCGTGCCGGCGTGGATCTCCCAGGGTACGAGGGTGAGCCCGGCGAGCGACAGCTCCGGCAGCGGCGTGTTTTGGAGCGCCAGGGCCACCTGGACGAGCGGCGTGTGGGCGAGGCTGCGCTCGCCCCCGAGCTCGTCGAGGAGGCGCTCGAAGGGGAGCTCCTGGTGGGCGAGCGCGCCCAGGGTCGCGGTCCGGACCTGCCCCAGCAGCTCGCCCCAGGAGGTGTCCGGCGTCGGCCGGCTGCGCAGGGGCAAGGTGTTGACGAAGAAGCCGATCAGCGGTTCCGTCTCCGGCCGCGGCCGGCCGGCCACGGGGAAGCCGACCAGCAGGTCCTGGGCGCCCGTGGAGCGGTGGAGGAGCGCCTGGAAGGCGGCCATCAGCACCATGAACGGCGTCGCGCTCCCGCCGCCGCCTCCGATACTCGCGAGGGTCAGCCTCTCGACGGCCGTGGCGAGATCGGCCGGCAGCGCCAAGGGGACGACCCCGCCACGGGGGCTCCGCACCGGCGGGCGCGGCCGGTCGGTCAGGAGCGGCAGGAGGTGCGGAGCCGAGGCCAGCTCCCGCCGCCACCAGGCGAGCTGCTCGGCGAGCACCTCGCCCGCCAGGTGCTCGCGCTGCCAGGCGGCGAAGTCGGCGTACTGGATCGGCAGCTCCGGCAGCGGCGAGGGCCGCCCCGCGAGGAGGGCGTCGTAGAGCGTTCCCATCTCGCGCACGAGCACGCCCATGGACCAGCCGTCGGTGGCGATATGGTGCGCGTTGAAGACCGCCGCGTGCTCCTCGGGGGCGAGCCGCAGGAGCAGCAGGCGCAGGAGCGGACCGCGCGCGAGGTCGAAGGAGCGCCGGGCCTCCTCGCCCGCGACGCGCCGGAGCTCCGCCTCCCGCGCGACATCCGGCAGGCCGGAGAGGTCGATCACCGGCAGGGGGACGTCGCATGCGGGGGCGACCACCTGGACCGGGTCGCCCTGGGGAGCGGCGAAAGTGGTGCGCAGGGCCTCGTGCCGGCGGACGACCTCGGCGAGGCTCGCGGCGAGCGCGGGCACGGCGAGCGGTCCGGCGATGCGGAGCCCGCGCGGCTCGTTGTAGATCGGGTTGCCGGGCTCGAGCTGGTCGATGAACCAGAGCCGCTGCTGACCGAAGGAGAGCGGCAGGGGGCGTTCCCCCCGGGGGAGGCGCGAGATGGCAGAGAGCACCCGCGCCGCGCGGATGGTGCCGCCGGCCGCCACCGCCGCGGCGGCGAGCCGGGCCACGGTCGGCGCGTCGAACAGCACGTCCAGGGGGAGGTCGACCCCGAAGGCGTCGCGCACGCGCGAGATCACCTGGGTGCCGAGAAGCGAATGGCCCCCCAGCTCGAAGAAGTCGTCGTGGACGCCGACCGGCGCGACCCCGAGCAGCTCCTGCCAGAGACCTGCCAGCACCTCCTCCTCGGTGTTGCGGGGGGGCTCGTACGCTGCCGAGAGCTGGGGCCGCTGGTGGAGGGTCTGGGCGGGCGGCGCCACGGCGTCGGCCCCGGCCTCGGAGACCACCGCGGCGCCTGCCGCCACCGCCCCGCGCCCGCCGATCCAGTAACGCTGGCGCTCGAAGGGGTAGGTCGGGAGCGGCACCCGGCGGCGGTGCTCGCCCGGGTAGAGGCGTTTCCAGTCGACCTCCAGGCCGGCGAGGAAGAGGCGGCCGAGGGCCATGAGCAGAACCGCCGGGTCCTCCCCCTTCTCCTTCGGGTGGCGCGCCGAGGCGATGACATCCCGGCCACGCCCGATGGCCGCGGCCTGCCGCCGGGCGAGAGTCGTCAAGGCGTTGCCCGGCCCCACCTCGAGGAGTATGCGGTCCTCGGCGAGCAGGGTGGCGATCCCGTCCGCGAAGCGCACCGGCTGGCGCAGGTGGCGCACCCAGTACTCCGGGTCGGTCGCCTCCTCGGGGGTGATCCAGGTGCCGGTCAGGTTGGAGATCCAGGGGAGCCGCGGCGGCGACAGGCGGACCTTGACGACCTCCTCCCGGAAGCGGCCGAGGATCGGCTCCATCATCGACGAATGGAAGGCATGCGAGGTGTGGAGGCGGCGGAAGCCCTTTCCCTCTTCGGCCAGGCGCCGTTCGAGCACCTCGACCGCCTCGATCGTCCCCGAGATCACGCAGCGGCCCGGCTCGTTGACCGCAGCCACGGAAAGCTCGGATCCGAGGAGGGGGGCCACCTCCTCTTCCGCGAGAGCGACCGCGGTCATGGCCCCGGCCGGCAGCTCCTGCATCAGACGGCCGCGGACGGCGACCAGGCGGAGGGCGTCCTCCAGAGTCAGGACACCGGCGAGGCAGGCCGCGACGTACTCGCCCAGGCTGTGGCCGAGCATGGCCGCCGGAGCCACTCCCCACTCCATCCACTGCCGGGCCAGGGCGTATTCGAAGGTGAAGAGCGCCGGCTGGGCGAGCTCGGTCCGCGCCAGGCGGGCCGCCGCCTGCTCATCCTCCACGGCCCCCGTGGTCTCCAGGGGGGGGAAGAGGACTTCGCGGAGGTCGAGCCCGAGGTTTCCAATCCGGGGGCGGAGCAGCCCCACGCAGCGGTCGATCTCGCGCCGGAACACCGGCTCCGTCTCGTAGAGGCCGCGCCCCATGCCAGGGTACTGCGACCCCTGGCCGGAGAACAGGAAGGCGACCGGGCGCGATCGCGGCTCTTCGCTGTCGGCTCCGGTGGCGAGCCGGGCCGGATCGGCGCCGGAGAGAGCGGCGAGCGCGTCCTCCCGGCCGTGGCAGACCACGATCCGGCGGTGCGGGAACGTCCGCCGGCCGGCCTGGAGCGTCCAGGCGACGTCCGCCAGGTCCGCCGCATCGATCTCTGGATGCTTTTCCAGGTGCGCGGCCAGCCGCGCCGTGGCGGCCTCGAGGGCCGCTTCGCTGCGCGCCGAGAGCACCAGGAGCTGCCAGGGGCGGCCGGCCGGGGAGGCCCCGGCGGCCGGCGCCTCCTCCACGATCACGTGGGCGTTGGTGCCGCCGATGCCGAACGAGGAGACCCCCGCCCGCCGTGGCGTCCCGTCCCTCTCCCAGGGGGTGAGCGCCGTGTTGATGTAGACCGGGCTCGCCGTCCAGTCGATCTCCGGGTTGGGCTCGGAGAAGTTCAGGGAGGGTGGTATCTGCCGGTTCTCCAGGGCGAGGACCGTCTTGATGAGGCCCGCGACCCCGGCGGCGATGTCCAGGTGGCCGATGTTGGTTTTGACCGATCCCAGGGCGCAGAAGCCCGTCCGCTCGGTCTCGGCGCCGTAGGCGCGGGTCAGCGCCTGGATCTCGATCGGATCGCCCAGGCGGGTGCCGGTGCCGTGCGCCTCGATGTAGGAGATCGTCTCGGCCTCGACGCCGGCCGCTCCCAGGGCCTCGGCGATGACCTCGGCCTGGCCCGACACGCTGGGGGCCGTGTAGCCGACCTTCAGGGCGCCGTCGTTGTTGACCGCCGAGCCGCGGATCACCGCGCGCACGGTGTCGCCGTCGCGGACCGCGTCTTCCAGGCGCTTCAGCACCACCACTCCGGAGCCGCTGCCGAAGATCGTCCCCTGGGCCTGGGCGTCGAAGGCGCGGCAGTGGCCGTCCGGCGAAGCGATCGACTCGCGCTGATAGCGGTAGCCGGCGCTCTGCGACACGTTGATCGACACGCCGCCAGCCAGGGCCATGTCGCACTCGCCGGACAGCAGGCTCTGGCAGGCGTTGTGGACGGCGACGAGAGAGCTGGAGCAGGCGCTCTGCACCGTATAGCTCGGCCCCTTGAGGTCGAGCTTGTAGGAGACCCGGGTGGCGAGGGTGTCGCCGATGTTGCCGATCAGGAGCTGCAGAGGATCGCCCGAGCGCGCGAGCACCGGGTCGGCGAGCAGGTTGAAGATCAGGTAGGTGCTGGTCGTGGCGCCGGCGAAGACGCCGATCACCCCGTCGGCCCGGCCGGGCTCGTAGC
Source organism: Thermoanaerobaculia bacterium (assembly GCA_036380715.1). GTDB lineage: Bacteria > Acidobacteriota > Thermoanaerobaculia > Multivoradales > UBA5704 > UBA5704. The sequence continues at coordinate 16,956 of DASVEF010000343.1, forward strand.
CGGCGTCCTCCAGAGCCTCCCAGGCGGTCTCCAGGAAGACCCGCTGCTGCGGATCGAGGAGTTCGGCCTCGCGGTGGCTGATGCCGAAGAACAGGGCGTCGAAGCGGTCGACGTCGTCGGGCTGGGAGACCGCCCTGACGAAGCCCGGATCGGTGAGGACCTCGGGGGGCACGCCGAGGGCGAGCGCCTCCTCGTCCGAGAGGAAGCGCACGGACTCGACCCCATCGCGCAGGTTCTCCCAGAACCGCGCGGCGTCCAGGGCGCCCGGGAAGCGCCCGGCCAGCCCTACGACCGCGATCGAGCCTTCCAGATCCTTCGGCAGCTCAGACATCGAACCTCCGTCCTAACCCTTGAGCCGGCGCAGCTTCTCCCTGCGCTGAGCGCCGCGAGCGCGGCGCTCGTTGTAGGCCTCGGTGAGCGCCTCCGCCTCCGCCGGCTCCTGCGGAGTGAGAAGTCGCGCGAGCGCCGCGACCGTCGGTCCCTCGAAGAGGTGGACGGCCGAGACCTCGGCGCCGAGATCGGCCTTCAGGCGCGCGATCACCTTGAGGCCCACGAGGGAGTTGCCGCCGAGCTCGAAGAAGTTGTCGTGGGCGCCCACCCGGTCGATCCCCAGGATCTCCTGCCACAGGGCGGCGACCTTCTCCTCGACCTCGCCGCGAGGGGCCACGTAGGCGCTCCCGAGCGCTGGCCGTGCGTGCGCAGCCGGCGCCGGCGCCGCCACTTCGAGCTCGTCGAGCGGCCGGGAGGCGAAGCTCGCGCGCACCTCCGCCGCGAAGTCCTTGCGCGACACCACGATCTGGGAGGGGGAGGAGGCGAGCGCCCGTTCCAGCGCCTCGATCCCTTCGGCCGGAGAGAGCCCCTGGCGCAGGCTCTCCTCGCGCCAAGCCCGCAGCGCTTCCGGCACGGCGGTGGTCACCGCCATGCCCACCTCGCGCCAGGCGTCCCAGTTGACCGCCAGGGTGAAGGGGCCGCCGCGCGCCGCCGCCGCCCCGGCGAACGCGTCGAGGAAGGCGTTGGCCGCCGCGTAGTCGGCCTGGCCCGGCTGCGACAGGAGCGAGGTGACCGAGGAGAAGAGGACGACGAAGCCGGGCGGCTCGGCCGCCAGAAGGTCGTGCAGGACCAGCGTCCCCTGGACCTTGGGGGCGAGCACCGCCAGCGATTCGGCGCGGGTCCGCCGCTCGATCAGGCCGCCGCCGGGCACTCCCGCGGCGTGGAAGACGCCGTCGATCCGGCCGAAGCGCTGACGCGCCGCGCCGAGGAGCCGCTCCATGGCCGCTCGGTCGGAGACGTCGGCCGCGCCGGCCAGCACCTCCGAGCCCAGCGCCTCGATCTCACGCACCAGGTGGACCGCCTGGGCGGCGCGGCCGTCCCGGATCTCGTCCCACTCCTCGCGGGGGGGCAGGCCCGAGCGGCTGGTCAGGATCAGCTTCGCCTGGTGCGTGCGGGCCAGATGGAGGGCGAGGGCGCCGCCGATGCCGCCCAGACCGCCGGTCACCAGGTAGACGCCGCCGTCGACCAGGCGCTGCGCGCCTTCACCCTTTTCGAGGCGCACGGGCTCGAAGGTCTGGGTCCAGCGGTGGGCGCCGCGCAGGGCCACCACGGGATCGCCGGTCGCGGACGCGATCTCCGCCAGGAGCCGGCCGATCCATACCTCGGGTGCCTCGGAGACCTCGGGGCCGGGGAGGTCGACGCTCCGGCAGGCGAGCTCCGGCATCTCGCGCGGGATGACCTTGACCGCGCCGAGGAGCGTCGCCCGCTCGGGCCGCAGGTCCTCGTCGCCGGTGACCTCGTGGACGCCCGAGGAGACCGCGGTGATCCGCGCCTTCAGCCCCTGGGCCGAGACGGCGCGGGCGAGCGACAGGAGGCTCAGGAAACCGAGGTCGATGGCCTCTTCGGCCGTTCCGGCGTCGAGGCTCCAGAGGTGGACGATCTGCGTGGGGACGAACCCCTCCGCGACGAGGGCCGTTGCGAAGCCCTCGTCCGCTCCGGCGAGCACGACGGCGGCGCCGGCGGCGCGGAGCCGGTCCGCCAGGCGCACGCCCAGGCCGCCCCCCCGTCCTCCGGAATCGGTGAGGATGAGCCAGCTCTCCTGCGCGGCCTCCGCGGGGAGCGCTCCGGGCAGGAGTCGGCCGGCCCGCTTCCAGACCGGCAGGTGGAACCAGTCGGCGAGGTCGGCCGAGGGGCCGCGCCGCGTCTCACCCTCGCCGACCTTCTTGGGCTCGATCCAGAAGCGCCGCCGCTCGAACAGGTGGGTGGGGAGCGCCATGCGCCGCCGCGGCGCGCCGGTGTGGAAGCCGGCCCAGTCGATCTCGGCTCCCGCCGCCCAGAGCCGTCCCAGTGATTCGAGGAGCAGGCCAAGGTCGTCCCGCCGCTCCCGCGCGTGGCGGAGGGTCGTGAGCACGGGCTGCGACGGCGTGCGCCGCGGGTGCTGGCGCGCCGCCGTGGCCAGGGCGTTGCCCGGCCCCACCTCGACGAGCAGCCGGTCCGGCTCGGCGAGCAGCTCGGCGACTCCCGCGGCGAAGCGCACGGTGCCGCGCATCTGTCGCGCCCAATAGCCGGGATCGGTGGTCTCTTCGGCCCGGATCCAGGCACCGGTCAGGTTCGAGGGGAACGGAATGCGCGGTGGGCGGAGCGAGCAGCCTGCCGCCGCGGCCCGCAGCTCCTCCACGACCGGGTCCATCATGGCCGAGTGGAAGGCGTGCGAGGTGACGAGCGGCCGCCCGTCGATCCCCCGGGCGGCCAGCTCCGCGGCCAGAGCAGCGATCGCCTCGCCCGGTCCCGAGACCACGGTCAGGTCGGGCCGGTTGACCGCGGCGAGCGCCACGCCGTGAGCGGCGGCGAGCGCCGCGGCCTCGGCTTCGGCGAGCGGCAGGGCGAGCATGGCGCCCGGCGGCATGGCCTGCATCAGCCGGCCGCGCACGGCGACGAAGGCCAGGGCGTCCTCGAGCGAGAAGACCCCGGCGAGGCAAGCCGCCGTGATCTCGCCCACGCTGTGGCCGAGGAGGGCCTCGGGGCGCAGGCCCCAGCTCATCAGGAGCCGGGCCAGGGCGTGCTCGACCGCGAACAGGGCGGGCTGCGCGACCGCGGTCTGGCGCAGTCGCTCGGCCGCGGCTTCATCGTTATCCTGATTCTGGGCCGCCGCGGGGTAGAGCGCGTCGCGGAGGTCGAACCCGAGATGAGGGAGGAGCAGGTCCGCGGCGCGGTCGATCTCCTCCCGGAAGACCGGCTCGGCCTCGTAGAGCCCACGCCCCATGCCGGGGTACTGGGCGCCCTGGCCGGAGAAGAGGAAGGCGACCGGCCGCTCCCGCGCCTCCTCGACCGCGGTATGCACCCGCTCGGGGTCGCGCGTGGCGAGGAGGTCGGCCGCTTCCAGCGGCGTGGCCGCGATCAGGGCGCGCCGGTAGGGGAAGAGCTTGCGCCCGGTCTGGAGCGTCCAGGCGGCGTCCGGCAGCGAGAGCTCGGGCCGGGCCCGAAGGTGGTCGGCCAGCGAGTCTGTCAGGATCTCCAGCGCCGTTTCCGTGCGCGCCGAGACGACGACCAATGAGAGCGGCCTCTCCGGCCGGGCCGCATCCTCCCGCGGCGCCTGGAGAGGCGCCTCTTCCAGCACCACGTGGGTGTTGGTGCCGCCCATGCCCAGTGAGGAGACGCCCGCCCGGCGCGGCAGACCGTCCGGGACGTCCCAGGAGCGCAGCCGGTCGTTGACGAAGAAGGGGCTCCCCGTGAAGTCGATCTTGGGATTGGGGGATTGGAAATGCAGGATGCGCGGCAGCGTCCGGTGCCGCAGGCAGAGGACCGTCTTGATGAACCCCGCGACTCCGGCCGCGGTGTCCAGGTGGCCGATGTTGGTCTTCACCGAGCCCAGGGCACAAAAGCCCTTGCGGTCGGTGCCGGCGCGGAAGGCCTGGGTCAGGGCCGCGACCTCGATCGGGTCGCCCAGGAGCGTTCCCGTGCCGTGGGCCTCGACGTAGGTGACCGTCTCGGGCGTCACGCCGGCCGACTCCTGCGCCCGCCGCACCACCTCGGCGTGGCCGTCGACGCTCGGCGCCATATAGCTGACCTTGTGGGCGCCATCGTTGTTGCAGGCCGATCCCTTGATCACGGCCAGGACGTCGTCGCCGTCGGCCAGCGCGTCGGCCAGGCGCTTCAGCACCACGACGCCGGCGCCGTGGCCGCTCACGAAGCCCTTGGCGTCGGCGTCGAAAGTCCGGCAGTGCCCGTCCGGATCGGTCGTCCCCCCCTCGTGATAGAGGTAGCCCGAGACCTCCGGCAGATGGATCGACACGCCGCCCGCGAGGGCCATCTCGCACTCGCCGCTCTTCAGGCTCTGGCAGGCGTAGTGGATCGCCGTGAGCGACGTCGACGACGAGGACTGGACGAGGACGCTCGGCCCCTTGAGGTCGAGCCGGTACGACACCTCGGTCGTCAGGCTGTCCTTGTCGTTGCCGATGGCCGCCTGCAGGCTGTCGAGAGAGGCCACCAGGTCGATGTGGTGGTAGAGGTTGTTGAGCCAGTAGGTGTTCATGCTCTGGCCGGCAAACACCCCGATGCGGCCCGGGTAGCGGGAAGCGTCGTAACCGGCCGATTCCAGAGCCTCCCAGGCGCACTCCAGGAACACCCGGTGCTGCGGGTCGGTCAGCTCGGCGCCGCGCGGGCTCAGGCCGAAGAAGGAAGCGTCGAAGAGATCGACGCCGCCCAGGATCCCCTTGGCCTTGACGTAGTCGGGATTGTCGACCAGCGATCGGGGGACCCCGGAGGCGAGCAGCTCTTCGTCCGTGAAGCGGGAGATCGACTCGACCCCCTCGACGAGGTTGCGCCAGAGCTCGTCGACGCTCCGGGCGCCGGGGAAGCGGCCACTCATGCCGATGACCGCGATGTCGATCCGCTCGCCCGGCGCCGTGGCGGCCGGCCGCGCAACCGGAGCGGCGGCCTCCGGCTCGCCCGCCAGGGAGCGCGCGAGCGCCGCCACCGTGGAATGCTTGAAGAGGTCGATCAGCGACAGCCCTGCGCCCAGATTTCCGGGCAGCGACTCGCGGAGCCGCGCATGGACCTTGGCCATCAGGAGCGAATGGCCGCCCAGGTCGAAGAAGTTGTCGTGGACGCTGACCCGCGGCACCCCCAGCGCCTCCTGCCAGACCGCGGCGATGGCCCGCTCGATCTCGCCGCGCGGCGCCACCCCTTCGCCGGCCACGCCGGAGCGCTCCGGGGTGGGGAGGGCCGCCGTGTCTACCTTGCCGTTGGTGCTGAGCGGCAGGGCCGGGACCTCCATCACCGCCGCGGGCACCATTGGGGCCGGGAGCCGCTCGCGCAGGAAGGCGAGCAGGTCGGCGGCACGGATTGTCTCGCCCTCTTGCGGCGCCACCCAGGCGACCAGACGCTTCTCGCCCGCCAACTCGCGCAGGGCCACCGCGCTCTCGCGCACGGCCGGGTGACGGCCGAGAGCCGCCTCGATCTCGCCCAGCTCGATGCGGTGGCCGCGGACCTTGACCTGCTGGTCGATGCGGCCCAGGTATTCGAGCGAGTCGCCGTCCGAGCGCCAGCGCGCGAGGTCGCCCGTGCGGTACATCCGCTCGCCCGGCACGAAGGGGTCAGGGAGGAAGCGGAGGGCGGTCTCGTCCGTCCGTCCGGCGAAGCCGCGGGCGACCCCCTCGCCGGCGATGAACACCTCGCCGGCGCAGCCGACCGGCCGCGGAGCGAGGCGGCCGTCGAGCACGTAGAGCCGGTGGTTGGGGAGCGGCCGGCCGATCGGCAGCAGCCGGCCCCCTTCGAGGTCCCCGGGCTCCAGAGCGCGGACGGTCGAGCAGATCGTGGTCTCGGTCAGGCCGTAGCCGTTGACGATCGTGGCCCGCCCGAGCAGGCGGTCGACGTCTCCCGGCGCCAGGGCCTCGCCGCCGGAGAGCAGCAGGCGGAGGCGCGGCAGCTCCTCCGCGGCGGCGTTGAGCAGCGCGAGCAGCGAGGGGACGGTGCTCAGGATGGTGACGCCGTGGCGCGCCGCCAGCTCCAGGATTGACGGCGCACCGAGCATCTCGTCCTTGCCCGGCAGGACCACCGTGCCGCCGGCGGCGAGCAGCGGCAGGACCTCGCCCACGAAGCTCGCCGAGGCCACCGAGGTGAGCGGCAGGATGGCGTCCCCCGGCCCCGGGGCGTAGCTCGCCGCGAACGACGAGACCAGGGCCGTCAGGTGCCGGTGCTCCAGGACCACGCCCTTGGGCTCGCCGGTCGAGCCCGAGGTGTAGAGGACGCAAGCGGTATTTCCAGGCGCGACCGGCGCGACCGGCACTCCCGACTCCGCCACTTTCTCATCCCCCGCAAGGCCGATCACCGGAATATCGATGGCGAAGCCCGGCTGCGAATCGGTGATCAGCGCCCGGGCGCCAGCGTCTCTGAGCACGAAGGCCCGGCGCTCGGCGGGCGCTTCAGGATCGAGCGGCAGATAGCCAGCGCCGGCCCGGAGGATTCCCAGCGTCGCCGTGATCAGGTCGGGCGAGCGCTCGGCGCAGAGCCCCACGACGTCCTCGGGTCCGGCTCCCAGGGAGCGCAGACGGCGCGCGATCCGGCCGGCGCGACGGTCGATCTCTCCGTACGAGACCCGCTCGCCGCGGCAGATCACGGCGAGCGCCTCGGGCGCCGCCGCAGCCCGTTGCTCGAAGAGGCGGTGGACGGGCGTCTCGCCGCGCTCAGCGCGGGCGGCGTTCCAGGCGTGGACCACCTCCCGCAGCTCCTCCTCGGCGAGGAGCGGCAGGTCCGCGACCGGCCGCGCCGGATCGGCCGTGGCGGCGGTCAGCAGCACGGTGAGGTTGCGCGTCAGGCGGGCGGCCGTCGCGCCGTCGAAGAGGTCGGTGTTGTAGTCGAGCGTGCCGGCGAAGGCGCTGTCCGCGGGGCCGGCCACCTCGCCCATCGACAGCGTCAGCTCGAACTGAGCCATGCGCTGCGGCAGCGGCAGGTGGCGGAGCCGGAGACCCCCCATCCCGATCTCCGCCCCTTCCTCGGCCAGAGCGAAGGCGGCGAGGCCCGGGTCGGCCGCGGCCGGCACCCCCTGATAGGCGAACATGGCCTGGAACAGCGGCGAGCGGCTGGGATCGCGCTCCGGATCGAGCCGCTCGACCAGCGTGGGGAAGGGGAGATCCTGGTGCTCGGACGCGGCGAGCGCCGCGGCCCGCACGCGGCGGAGGACCTCACCGAAGCCGGGATCGCCCGTCAGGTCCGCGCGCAGCACGACCGGGTTGACGAAGTAGCCGACCAGATCGGCCAGCGCGGCCCGGCGCCGGCCCGCGGTCGGAGTGCCGAGCGCGAACGCGTCCTGTCCAGTGTAGCGGTGGAGCAGCGCGGCGAAGGCCGCGGCGAGCGTCATGAACGGGGACGCTCCGGCCGCCCGCCCCAACTCGCGCATGGCCGAGGAGAGGGCCGGCGGCAGCGCCACCCTCTCGGCCGCCCCGTTCCAGGTCTGCACCGGCGGCCGCGGCCGGTCGGTCGCCAGGTCGAGCGGCGGCATCTCTCCGGCGAGAGCCTCGCGCCAGAAGGCGAAGAGCCGTTCCCCTTCGGGGCCGGCCAGGGCCGCGAGCTGCAGACGGGCGTGGCCCGCGTACGAGAGCGGCAGGTCGGGCAGGGGCGCCGCCTGATAGAGGGCGCCCAGGTCGCGCACGATCACGGCGAGCGACCAGAGGTCGGAGACGATGTGGTGGACCGCCAGCAGGAGGACCGGAGCCCGTCCCGCCCGCCGGAAGAGCCGCACGGAGAAGAGAGGCCCATGCTCCAGGTCGAATGGTCGCGCGGCCTCCGCGGTGAGCCGTGCCCGCAGCTCCTCGTTGTTCACCGCGCCGGCCTCGATCTCCGCGAAGTCGACTTCAGCCCTCGGATGGACCCGCTGCACCGGCGTCCCCCCGACCGCCGGGAACGTCGTGCGGAGCGCCGGGTGGCGGTCGACCAGCCCTTGGAAGGCGGCGCGGAGAACGGCGGTGTCGGCGTCGCCCACGATTTCCGCGGCGCTCGCGATGTTGTAGGCCGCGTTGCCGGGCTCCAGGCGGTCCAGGAACCAGAGGGCGCTCTGCCCCGGAGAGAGCGGGTGATCCCCGGCTCCGACTTCCGGAGCCTGCGCTACCGTCTCCTCCCGCGATCCCAGGGCCGCCGCGGCCTGGGCGGCCAGCTCGGCGACGGTCAGGCCGCTCCAGAGGCTCTCCAGAGACGGCGCCGAGCCGGTCCCCGTCTCGACCGCATGGAGCAGCTCGACCGCCCGCAGCGAATCCAATCCGTAATGAGCGATCGGCAGTTGGGCATCGATCTCCTCCGGCCGCGCCCCTGTGGCCGCCGCGACCAGGGCGCTGACCCAGCGCTCCACGCCGGATTCCTGGGAGGGAGCAGGAGACGTCGAGGGGGTCTCCGGCGGCGCCTCCCACCACTCCGACACCACGGCGAGCCTCCCGGCCATCAGCTCTTCCCGGCACCGGCTCCGCTGGATCTTGCCGCTGGTCGTCTTGGGGATGGTCCCGGGACGGATCAGCACCAGCGCGTAGAGCGGCAGCTCGTGCTCTGCGGCGACCGCGGCGCGCACCGCGGCGGCGATCTCCCGGACGTCGGCCCGCCGCTCGGTGCGCTGGACCTCCTGGACGACGACGAGCCGCTCCTCGCCCCCGGCCTCGACCGCGAAGGCCGCCGCAGCGCCGGGCGCCAGCGCGGCATGGCTCCCCTCGACCGTCCGCTCGATGTCCTGCGGGTAGTGGTTGCCGCCGCGGAGGATCAGCAGGTCCTTCCGCCGGCCGGTGATGAACAGCTCGCCGTCCGCGGCAAGGAACCCCAGGTCGCCCGTCCGCAGATAGGGGCCGGAGCCGTCCGCCGTGCGCGCGCCGAAGGTCTCGGCCGTGACGTCGGGACGGTTCCAGTAGCCCTGGGCGACGCTGCCGCCCGCGACCCAGATCTCGCCGACCGTCTGGGCGGGAAGGCGCTCCAGCGTGTCCGGATGGACGATCGCCACGTCCAGGTCGCCGAGCGGCCGGCCGCAGCCCACCAAGTCGCGGCTGGCCGCTCCGTCCACGGCCTCGACCGCGCGGTCCCGGCCGAGCTCCCGGGGGTCGAATTGGCGGTAGACAGGGCCCGAGCCCGCGGCACCGCCCGAGACGATCAGCGTCGTCTCCGCCAGGCCGTAGCAGGGGAACAGCGCGTCGCTCCGGAAGCCGTGCGGAGCGAACGTGCGGGCGAAGCGCTCCAGCGTCTCCCTCCGCACCGGCTCGGCGCCGTTGAAGGCGACCCGCCACGAGGAGAGGTCGAGCCCCTGGCGCTGCTCCGGCGTCGTCTTGCGAACGGCGAGCTCGTAGGCGAAGTTGGGGCCGCCGCTGCAATAGGCGCGGCGGCGCGAGACCGCGTCGAGCCAGCGGATCGGGCTCTTCAAGAACGAGACCGGCGTCATCAGGGTGCAGGGCGCCCCGACGTACAGCGCTTGGAGGAGGTTCCCGATCAGTCCCAGGTCGTGGTAGAGAGGCAGCCAGCTCACGAACGGGGTCTCCGCGGAGTGCCCGCAGGCCCGCCGGATCAGCTCCTCGTTGTGCATCAGGTTGCCATGGCTGACCATGACTCCTTTGGGCGAGGCGGTCGAGCCCGAGGTGTACTGGAGGAAGGCGATGTCGCCGCGGCCGACGCCGGGATCCTGCCAGGTCCCCTCCGGATCAGGCGCTCCGGCCGTGCTCGCCTCGTCGGTTGCCCGCCAGGCCAGCGCCTTCAGGTCCGGCAGGTCGGCGATCCGGCGTTCGAGCCCGGCCAGGATCTGCGAGGTGGTCAGCGCCACGGTCGCTCCGGCGTCGGCGACGATGGCGTGGATGCGCGGCATGGGCCGGTTGGGCCGCGGCGGATAGGCGGGCACGGCGACCGTGCCCGCGCAGAGGCAGCCGAAGAAGGCCGTGACGTAGTCGAGGCCGGTGGGGTAGAGGAGGAGGGCGCGCCCTCCTTTCACTCTCATCCCCTGGAGCATGGCGGCGAGCGAGCTGGCCCGCATGTGCAGCTCGGCGTAGGTCAGCCGCTCCTCGGCCTCTTCCCCGTCCGGCTGGAAGACATAGGCGAGCTGATCCGGCTGGCGCTCGGCGCGGAAGCGCAGGAGGTCGACCAGCGTCTCGAAGTCGTTCTTCACTCCTCGGCTCCCCCTCCCCCCGGCGTGAGGACCAGCCTGGACTCGGCCTCCCGCTCCACGGCCTCGCGGCCGGCGAGCACCGGATGGAAGCGGCCGGCGCTCCACAGCGGCGCCTGGTCCTCGCGGTGTCGGTGGAAGACCAGCGACGACTGGCCGGTGCTGTTGACCGCCAGCGATCGGGAGAGGTCCGCGAGGTCGGCCATGAACCGTTGCGAGACGCCGAAACCGACCCGGAACGGCCCTTCCGGATTGGCGCCCGCGAGGTTGACTGTGCCCTCCCAGCCGGGGGCGGGAACCGGGTCGCTGTTGAAGATCTTGTCGAGCGGCGCCACTCCGGACATCCCGAGCGGCTGGTGGGCGAAAGAGGCGGTCTGGACGCTCCCCCAGGTCCAGCCGTCAGGGTCGTCGCCGTGCTGCTCGGCGAGCCAGGCCACCGCCTGGGAGAAGCTCTTGCGCACGAGGTCGTCGCGCGTCTCCGCCGCCGGGGTCCGCTTGTCGTCGAACCAGGGGTCGCGCGGCCGCGCCATCAGGGCAGTCAGCATATCGGGCTGGCCGTAGATCAGCGGCGCGGCCACAGGGACGAGGTCGGGGCCGAGCTCGTCCTCGAAGATGGCGGGGCGCAGGTAGCGCATCCAGGCCGCGAAGACCGAGGCGCCCACCGCTCCCGGATCGAAGCGCAGGTCCCAGGTCTTGAACCGTTCGAGGGCCGCGGCCTCGAGATCCCCCTGCGGCCGCACCGCGAGGAGGGCGGGACGCAGGTCCCGCGCCTGCGCCGAGAAGGTGTCGGTCTGGATCGCCCGCGCCCGCTCCGGCGTGAGCCGCGGCTCGGCCCCGAGGAGCTCGGTGAGCCGCCGGGCGCGGTCGGGCGGCGCCCAATCCAGGGCGAGGGTGTAGGGGTATTCGTCGCCCACGACCCGGTGGTTGGCGGTGACGATGAACCCGGAGGGCGGGTCGAGGACGCTCGGCATCTCCGCGAACGGGATCACCCCCTGCCACTCGAAACGGCCGTCCCAGCCCGGCACCGGAGTGCTGCCGTCGTGCCCGGGAGCGCGCCGGGGGACGCGCGCCGTCGACTGGTAGCCGATGTGGCCGTCCACGTCCGCGTAGACGAAGTTGAGGCTTGGCGTGTCCCAGAACGACAGGGCGTTGCGGAACTCCGGCCACGAACCGGCGCGGCCGAGCCGGGCCAGGGCCTCCATCATGCGGCTGCCGTCCGACGCCTCCCAGGCGAGAGCCATGGGCGGCGCGCCCTGCCAGTCCGGCTGCACCTTGTGGATCAGCGGCCCGTGCCGGGTCGCCAGCACCTCGAAGGCCTCCGGCTTGTCCCCCTTGACCGGGATGCTCTCGGCGGTCCGGGTGAGCTTCTCCCAGCGCCCCTGGAAGAGGGCCGCCGTCGGGCGCTCGGGGTGGTCGAGCTTCTCCAGATAGACGTCCTGGACGTCGGCGTTCAGGTTGGTGATGCCCCAGGCGATCCGGCGGTTCTGGCCGATGATCACGAACGGCATGCCGGGGAAGGAGAAGCCCACGCTGTCGAAACGGCCACCGTGCAGGCCGACCTCGTACCAGACCGACGGCATGCCGAGCCCCAGGTGGGTGTCGTTGGCGAGCAGCGGCTTGCCGGTCGAGGTGCGGCTGCCGTGGACCACCCAGCCGTTGCTCGCCCATCTCTCGCCCGCGGTGCGCGGCAGGAGCCCGGCGAGCGGCGCGAGCGGCTGGGGGGCGCCGGTCATGGGCGGGACGATCACCGGCCCGTCCGCGGGATAGGGAGGGAGCAGCCGCCGTACGACGTTCGCCCCCAGCTTCGGGACGAGGCGGGACCGCGTCAGCTCGAACCCGGAGTTCTGGCTGAGCTGGAGGCCCATGGTGCGCGTCCAGGTCAGGCTGTCCAGCGGCGTCCAGGGCTCGGGCTCGACGCCGAGGATGCGCAGCTCGACCGGGAGGCGCCCCTCGTTGGCGGCGAGGAAGGCGTTGACCCCGGCGGAGTAGGCGTCGAGGAAGGCGCGGGTCTCGGGCGTCAGGAGGGCCAGGTCGCGCTCCGCCAGGCGGCGCAGGCCGAGCGTCCGCAGATAGCGGTCGGTCGGCAGGGTGCCGGGGCCGAAGAACGAGGAGAGCCGGCCGCTGCCGACGATCCGGTTGAAGAGCATCTGCCAGAGCCGGTCCTGGGCGTGCACATAACCTTGAGCGAAGAAGAGGTCCCGCTCGTTAGCGGCATAGAGATGCGGCACACCCCAGCGGTCGCGGATCACCTCGACCGGCGCGGAGAGGCCCTGCGCAACGCTCTCCCCGTCTTCCTGCGGCCATGCGCGGCGCACGGTCCAGACCGCGAACAGCGCCACGGCCAAGAGGAGGACGGCGGTTCCGATCAGGATGGCTTTGCCAACCGCCCGAAGGCGGCGTTTCACAGTCATTTTCGCGGCACCTCTGTAAGGTAGGTTAACCGATGGAATTGGAAAGATAACATCCGACTGTGGATAATCGTCCCCTTCTGTCGGAGATCGGGCACCTTAACAGAGCCGGCCTTCGCGAAACAAGCCCGCAAAAAAGAAGGAAAGGGGAAAAAATGAAATTGAGGAATTGTTTTGTCCGGAACATTGTTCCAGCCATCCTTATCTGCGGAGCCCTGCCCGCAGCCGCGTCTCCGCCCGTGACTTTCCAGGACATCGCCGCCGGGGGCGGCGCCGGGCTGTCCTACGGCCGCACTCCGTCGGCGCGTCTGGCCATCCTCGAGGGCCATCAGGCGGACGGCCTGTTCCAGCTCGACTACGAGTATGACCTCACGCCCCACAAGACCTATGGCGCGCCCGGGGTGGCCGTCCTGGACTTCGACAATGACGGGGACCTTGACATTTATGTGACAAATGGCCCGGGCACGCCCAACAGCCTGTTCCAGAACCGGCTGCGGGAGACGGGTCAGCTCACCTTCCAGGACGTCGGCCAGACGTCCGGCGCCTCCTTGGCCGCCCAAGACAGCCAGGGGGTCTGCTTCGGCGACATCGAGAACGACGGGGACCTCGATCTCTTCGTCACCGGCTACAAGGACAACCGGCTGCTCCGCAATCAGGGGGACGGCACCTTCAGCGACATCACCGCCGCCTCCGGAACGGGCGGCGAGGGCAAGGTGTCGGTCTCCTGCGCTATGGGAGACGTCAACGGCGACGGCCTGCTGGACATCCTGGTCGCCAACGCCTTCGACTACTCGTCCAACCTCGCCTACGGCGGCCTTCCGTTCATCCACAACCAGCACAACCAGCTCCTCGTCAACCAGGGGGGCAACGTTTTCGCCGACACGAGCGCGACGTCCGGCATCAGGAACCTGGCGGGCCTCTCCGAACCGGGCGCGGCGCTCGTCTCCTGGACGGCCTCCCTGATCGATATCGACCTCGACGGCGACCTGGACGCCGTCGTCGCGACGGACCAGCATGGCAACTGGGAGGACGCGGGGTTCATCCGCATCTTCAAGAACGACGGGACGGGCCAGTTCACCGACCTCACGTTCGCGGCTCAGATGAACCGGATGGGCGAATGGCACGGCCTCGCTTTCGGCGACGTCAACTGCGATGGGCGGTTCGACATCTTCGGCTCGAACATCGGCGACTACATCCTCACCCCCGGGTTCTTCCCGATCGGCGCCTTCGCCTCGCGCTGGTTCCTGGGCCAGAGCGACGGCACCTTCACCGATCCCGGCGTCGGCGCCCTGGTGACCACGCCGACCGGCTGGGGCTCGGCCATGGCCGACTACGACAACGATGGGGATTCCGACATCATCTACCATGGCGGTTGGGAGTTCACGGTCTTCTGGGATGAGAGCAATCCCGGGGTGCTCCTCAACAATCAGGGGTGCTCGGCGAGCTTCACTTGGGACAGCGCGGCGCTCGCCGGCTCGACCGACCACATGGACCGCCACGTCGAGGGCCTGGCCACCGGCGACTTCAACAACGACGGTTTCGTCGATATCGTGACTGTCGCGAGCTTCGTCGTGGCGCCCGGCACCCCGCGCACCCCGCTCTTCTCCGCACCGGCCGGCTCTCCCTTCGATTCGATCGCAACCTTCTACTTCACCGCGCTGCCCACGGAAGACTTCCTGATCTGGGTCTGGCAGGGCTTCGAGCGCAACCCCGGGACACTGGCGGTGGAGATCAACAGCGGCAACACCAACGGCTGGGCGGCCTTCGACCTCGTGGGCACCCGCGGCCTGGTCGACAATCAGGTCTCGACCGGCCAGGTCAACCGGTCCGGCATCGGCGCGGTCGTCCACTTCACTCCCGAGGGCGGCCAGCCCACCGTCGCCGCGGTCCTGGGCGGCTCGAGCTACGCCTCGCAGAACAGCCTGACGGTCCATGCCGGGCTGGGGGCTGCCAACCGCGGCACGGTCGAGGTGCTCTGGCCGGGCGGCGTCAAGAACCGGCTCTACGACGTGGCCGCTTCCGAGAGGCTGGTGCTCCCCGAGATCCCGTGCAGCTTCGACGCCGCGGTGAGCCGCGCCGACTACGAGAAGTGCGTCAAGGAGTCGCTCAAGGACCTGCGCCATCCGCAGGCGAACCTGCTGACCCATGAGCAGGCGGACCGGCTGGAGGCGAGCGCGCTCCGCGCCTTCGACGAGTCCCACTGATCTGTGCATAATTACGGCGCTCGGCAACCTTTACCGCAGCGAAGGGAGATCGCGATGAGGAAGTTTTTGAAGGTCTGGTTTGGAGTGGCTGCGCTCCTCGTGGCGCTGCCCCTGGCGGCGCAGCAGACCGCCAAGGAGGCGGAGCGCCATGCGGGAAACCCGATGGACTACGACAAGATCCTCAAGCCGGCCGACATGCATGAGATCCTCGGCCGGTTCGTGGGGACCTGGAACACCACTCTCAAGGCTCTGGTGTACGGCGTCCCGCTGCGCGAAACCACCATGAAGGACACCTTCGTGGCCAAGTGGATCCTGGATGAGCGCTTCATCGAGCTCGAGTACACCTACGACCTGGGGGTGGAGGGCGGGGTTTCCAAGGGTAAGGTCATCATGGGGTACAACGGCGCCACCAAGCAGTTCTTCCGGCACTTCTTCATCGACTGGGACTCGCGGGGGACCTTCTCCGACGGTGTCTTCATCCGGTCGAAGAACGCTCTGGTCTTCGAGGGCAAGGAGCACGACCCGATCACGGGCGACACCTTCGTGAAGCGGGACGTCTTCACCTTCGGCCCGGACAAGGACAAGTTCCACTACGAGCAGTACTACAGGTTCGCCGACGGCTCCGAGGTCAAGCCGCTCGAGGGCGACTACATACGGGTGAAAGAGCCCGTCAAGCCGTAGCCCTTCCATCTGCCGGACGGCAGCCTTCCCGGGCTGCCGTCCGAGCTATCTTCTCAGCTCCGCCACGCCCTCGATCTCGATCAGTAGCTCCGGCCGGCAGAGGCCGGCGGGGACCCACTCGACCTGCCCGGCGCGCGGGAACGCATCCTTCAAAAGAAGACGGAGCTCGTCCAGCCGCTCGGGGTCCGGGTAGTACACCCGCACATCACGATACCGGGCGAGGACCGCCGCGCGGTCCGTGGCCTCCATCGCCGGCTCCCCGGCCGCCGCGAGAAGCAGGACGGCCAAGTTGGCCAGCGTCTCGTCGGTCTGCCGCGCCAGGTCGCCCAGGTGGACCGACTCCTCGCCCACGATGCTGGCGGTGCCGCCGACCAGCGCGAGGGGCTGGTCGTCCGGCGGGCGGATGACCGTCGCGCGGGCGAAGCAGGGCGGCAGGGGGCCGTATTTGTGCGAATAGCGGTACGGCGCGGTCTGCCGCGGGTTGGCGACCGCTTGGCCGGGCCGGTCCGCAGCCAGACAGTGGATGACCAGGTCCCGCCCGTCGTGCCCGATGCCGGAAGCCGAAGCGACGCGCGTGTCGAAGCTCTCCTGGCCGCCGAGCCACTCCGATAGCGCCTCGAAACGTCCGGCGTTGAAGACCCTGTAGCGGTCCTGTCCGTCTCCCATGGGCTCGTGGATGCCCGGGATGTGGTTCCACAGGCGGACGGGGTGGGGAGCACGGCCGTGGAGCTCATCCCGGATGCGACGGTAGGCGTCGGCGGTCGCTTCGCGGAGCGCCGCGCGGTCGAGCCCACGGGCATCCCGGATCCGGACGCTGGCGAAGCTGAAGCCCTGCCGTGCGGAGCGGCCGAGCAGACTCCCGACCCAGGAAGGGGGCAGGAGCCCTCGCTCGTCCGCGCCGGGCAGGGACGAAGACACAGAAACTACGTACGACAGCTCACTCATACTGTAGAGGAGGATCTCCGGCCGCGAACTGTACACGGATCGCCGCGTCCGCGGCAAGAGGAGAAATCTACGATTCCGTCTCGTAAAGACCGACCGCGGGCACCCTGTTCTATAGGAGCTGTCAGCTCCGTGCGGAGAGCCGTGTCGGCTCCGCACGACCGGAGAGGAGGATGCAGCGATGTCCAGAGTCTCGATTCGTTGTCTCGCCTGGGGAGCCGTGGTCCTCGCCCTGACCACGGGCGCTCCCGTCTTCGCGGAGGAGGGCTCCATCCAGAAGGGGATCGACGCCTGGTCGACCGTGGAGGGGATGACCCACACGAGCTTCAAGGAGGATCCGATCCCGGCGGGCTTCTTCTGCCCGGAGTCGAAGCCGTTCACCGGGACGCTCTCCCTGAAGGGCGTGCCGCTGGCGACGAAGCCGGCGAAGAGCCTGGGCACGGTCGACACCGTGGTCAGCCGCCTCGACGACGCGGTATTCGACGCCCAGGGGGTGGCGACCACCCGCATCCAGCTTTCGGCTCTCTCGCTGGCGAGCGTCAAGCCGGTCCAGACCGAGTGCGGCGCCTATGACGCCAAAGTCTCGCTCTACGGTGAGCAGCCGAAGACGACCATGCGCATCGTGCGCACCGAGGCCCGCGGTGGCCGTTACGAGGCGCCGCTGGCCCTCAACGTCAAGGTCGCGTTCACGCCGGTCGAGGGCAACGCGAACGCTCCGCGCGAGCTGGTCCGCCGCATCGAGCTCGGCCCGGGCACCTCGTCGGTGTGGACCTATGCCGGCAAGCCGCGCTACGAGGGGCCGATCTTCATCGACTCCGACGGCGACGGCGCTCCGGACCTGCAGGTCCGCGGCGACTCCAACTTCCTCGCCGGCGTCTCGCCGATGCCCGAGACGCGGCTCGCCTCCTGGACGGGAGACGTGTCCTCCAGCGTGCCGTCCTGCCCGCCGGGGACCTGCCCGAAGCAGTCCTGCCACTGCAATCCCGACGAGAGCGCGTGGAACCCGGACCTCAACGGGGACGGCTGCTCCGACGATCACCTCCACTGCGTGTGGGTCTGCGTGAGCTCGACCTCGGGCGGCGTCGGCGCTCAGGCCGTGAGGTGCGCCGTGGCCGCCGATCCCATCGATCCCGCCCAGCCCGTCGACTGAGCGTCCTCACCCCTCAATCCCCCTCTCCTCCCACCCCGGAGAGGGGGATCGCTCCTCCCACACCTTCGCCAGCTCCACAATCACCTCCACCGCCTTCTCCATGTCTTGCGCCGACACCCACTCCAGCCGCGAGTGGAAGTTCTGCTCGCCGGCGAAGACGTTGGGTGTGGGCAGGCCCATGAAGCTGAGCTTGGAGCCGTCGGTGCCGCCGCGGATGGCCTTCGAGCGTGGCTCGATGCCGGCGCGGCGGATCGCCTCGCGGGCGTTCTCCACCACGTCGGGATGATGGTCGAGCACCTCGCGCATGTTGCGGTAGCTCTCCTCGATCTTGACCTCGAAAGACGATCCCGGCCAGTCGGCCACGGTCTCGCGGGCGAGACGCTCGAGAAAATCTTCCTTTTCCTTCAGCCCTGGCGTCGAGAAGTCGCGGATCAGCAGCTTCACCGAGGTCTTCTCGACGCTGGCGTTGACCACGTACGGATGGACGTACCCCTCGTACTCCTCGGTCGTCTCCGGCGAGAGCTCGTTGCGCGGAAGGCGATTGATGAAGTCGGCGGCGATCTTGATCGAATTGATCAGGATTCCCTTGCCGAAGCCCGGATGGGTGTTGAACCCCTGGAAGGTGATGGTCATGGCGTCGGCCGAAAAGCTCTCGTACTCCATCTCGCCGCGCTGGCCGCCGTCCATGGTGTAGGCATACTTGGCGCCGAACTTCGCTACGTCGAAATACTCGGTGCCGGCGCCCACCTCCTCGTCGGGGGTGAAGCCGATGCGGATCGTCCCGTGCGGGATCTCCGGATGCGCCAGCAGGTACTCGGCCGTGGCCATGATCTCGGCCACGCCGGACTTGTTGTCGGCGCCGAGCAGGGTGGTGCCCGAGGCGGTGATGATGTCGTCGCCGATCCGTTCCCTCAGATAGGGATAGTCGGCCGGGCGGAGGACCGCCGTGGGGTCGTCCGGCAGCACGATGTCCTGCCCCTGGTAGTTGCGGTGGACGATCGGCTTGACGCCCGCGCCGCTCATCTCGGGCGACGTGTCGACGTGGGCGATGAAGCCGATCACCGGCACGCCGGGCTTCCGGCTGGTCGCCGGGATCGTGGCCATCACGTAGCCGTGCTCGTCCATCCCGGCGTCGGAGAGGCCGAGGGCCTTGAGCTCGTCGACCAGGTGGCGCAGCAGGTCGAGCTGCTTGGCCGTGCTGGGATAAGTGTCCGAAGTCTCGGTCGACTGGGTGTCGAACGTCACGTAGCGCAAGAAGCGCTCGACACAGGAAGTGCGGTCGGTCATGGGAAAGCCTCCTCCTCTCGCGGCGCCGATTCTCTCAGACGGCGTCTCAGAAGCCATCGTACCGGTCGCCGCGGCGGGCCGGGGGAGGGCCTGCGTCCCGCTGGGACGGCCGGAGCGCACCGTCTTTATTGGACAAGTCTGCGCACCAAGCCTCCGGCAGCGGAGCCGGAGGACCGATGAGGGGAGGGATACACATGGAGCCCAGGACGGGAATTGAGTCTCGACGAGCGGGCCGGTGGTGCCTGCTCGCCGTCCTCCTGTGGGGACTGGCCGGCGGCGCCGCATGGGCCGTGGAGCCCAAGGAGCCGAGCGCGCTTCTCGATCACAAGGAGTTCTTCAAGCCGGAGCTGTACATCAGCAGCGCCCACGCCCCGCTGGACGAAGTCCTGGCGGACCTCCCCAACCAGGCGGCCTGGCAGGGCTTCCTCGCCGCCGGCGAGAGCGCCGGCCCGGGCGGCCCGGTGCGCGCCTTCATCGATCCGCGCTCCGGAACGGCGACCAGCCTGATGGGTGCGTTTCCGCTCCTCCCTGGACGGGGTGTCGGAAACCAGGTGACGCTGGACGACGTGGCCACACAGCTCGGCCGGCCCGTGCAGCTCGTCGACGCGGGGACCGTGGCCGAGGCCGTGCTGGGCTTCGCGCGCGGCCACAAGGCCCTGCTGGCGGTCGACGAAGCGCAGTTCGGCAACGTGCGCGCGGCGCAGGTGACGCCGGAGCTGTGGCAGGTGAGCATCCCGCAGCTCTACCACGGCATCCCGGTGCGCCACGGGCGCCTCGCGGCCTCGATCAGCCACGGCAACCTGGTCCTGATCGGCACCGAGACCTGGGGCAACGTCCGGGGTCTGAGCCCGGTGCCGAGGATCGACGGCGCGGCGGCGATGGAAGCCGGGTTCGCCTACGCCGAAGGGCGCTCCGCCATGGACGAGATCGTGCGCGGGACGGCCCTCGAAGTGGTCCCCGTGGCGCCGCCAGAGCACCAGCGCGGCGAAGGGTTCGGCGGACCCGTGGGCGCGGGCTACCGCCACCGCCTGGCATGGACCTTCGTGTTCCGCCGGCCGCCCGACGAGTCGCTCTGGGAGGTCATGGTCGACGCCCACAGCGGCGAGGTGATCGCCTTCCAGGACACCAATCACTACGCCAGCGAGCAGATCACCGGCGGCGTCTATCCGCTCACCAATACGGAGATCTGCTCGAACCCCCAGCAGTGCGGCACCATGCAGACCGGGTGGCCCCTGCCGTTCGCGGACACCGGACTGGCGGCGCCGAACGACTTCACCAACAGCGCGGGCCTCTTCAACTACCTGAGCGGAACCGTCACCACGACCCTGACCGGCCGCTACGTGGACATCGTGGACAACTGCGGCGCGGTCAGCGAGAGCTCGGCCACGGGCGCGCTCAACCTGGGCGGCGCCAACGGACAGCACGACTGCACGTCCGTGGGCTCCCTCGGCAACACGGCCTCGTCGCGCTCAGCCTTCTATGAGGTCAACAAGCTGGCCGAGATGGCCCGCGGCTGGCTGCCGGGCAACACCTGGCTGCGCAACCGGCTGACCACCAACGTCAACATCAACCAGACCTGCAACGCCTTCTGGAGCAGCTTCGCCGGAACGATCAACTTCTACCGCTCGGGCGGCGGCTGCCGCAACACGGGCGAGATCGCCGGCGTGTTCGACCACGAATGGGGCCACGGCCTCGACGACAACGACGCCGGCGGCGCCCTCTCCAACTCCAGCGAGGCCTACGCGGACATCGCGGCGATCTACCGTCTGCAGACCTCCTGCGTCGGCCACGGCTTCTTCTGGACGAGCAACAAGGGGTGCGGCACCACGGCCGACGGCACCGGCTTCAATCAGAACGAGGCGCAGCAGGGAGCCGCCCACTGCGACCTCGACTGCTCGGGCGTGCGCGACGCCGACTGGGACAAGCACGCGGACCACACGCCGGACACGGCCCTGGGCTTCGTCTGCACCTCTTGCCTGGCGAGCAGCGGCCCCTGCGGGCGCCAAGTGCACTGCGCCGCGGCGCCGTCGCGGCAGGCGGCCTGGGACCTGGTGGCGCGCGATCTGCGAGGCGCCCCCTTCAACCTCGACAGCCAGACCGCCTTCCTGATCGGCAACAAGATCTTCTACCAGGGGAGCGGCAACATCGGCACCTGGCACGCCTGTACGTGCGGCTCGTCGTCGAGCGGCTGCGGCACCACCAACGCCTACATGCAGTGGCTGGCGGCGGACGACGACAACGGCAACCTCAGCGACGGCACGCCGCACATGACGGCCATCTTCAACGCCTTCGACCGCCACGGCATCGCCTGCGCCACGCCAACGCCGCAGAACAGTGGCTGCGCGGGTGGCCCCGCGACGGCCCCGTCGCTCACCGCCACCCCGGGCAGCTTCCAGGCCTCTTTGTCCTGGGGCTCGGTGCCGGGCGCGACCCGCTACTGGGTGCTGCGCAGCGAAGGCCACGCCGGCTGCGACTTCGGCAAGACGCTGATCGCGGAGACGACCGGCACTTCCTACACCGACACTCAGGTGGCCAACGGCCGCGCCTACAGCTACAACGTGGTGGCGGCCGGGTCGTCCTCCGCCTGCTTCAGCCCGGTGAGCAACTGCGCCACCGTAACCCCGGCGGCCGGTCCGCCGCCGCCGGACTTCAGCGTCTCGTGCGTTCCATCGAGCCTGTCCATCCCGCAGGGC
The DNA here is from genome assembly GCA_036380715.1 of Thermoanaerobaculia bacterium. Taxonomy (GTDB): domain Bacteria; phylum Acidobacteriota; class Thermoanaerobaculia; order Multivoradales; family UBA5704; genus UBA5704. The sequence continues at coordinate 38,429 of DASVEF010000343.1, forward strand.
GGCAGCGGCGCGAGCACCTGCACTGTGACTTCGACCGGCGGCTTCAACGGCGCGGTCAATCTCTCCTGTATCGGCCAGCCGGCCGGCGTGAGCTGCTCCTTCTCGCCGAACCCGGTGACGCCGCCGGCGGACGGCAGCGCCGCCAGCGCCTTGACGCTCACCGTCTCCGGCTCGACTCCGGCCGGGAGCTCCAGCTTCCAGATCCAGGGCGTGAGCGGCTCGCTGATCCGCGGCGCCAACCTGTCGCTCACCGTGACGGCCGTCTGCCTGCCGTCCGGCGCGACCTGCACCACGAACGGACAGTGCTGCTCGGGGAGCTGCAAGGGCAAGCCCGGCCAGAAGACCTGCAAATAGCGGGGATCGGCTGTAGAACCCAGGGCGGGGGAGGCTTCGGCCGACCCCGCTTTTTTCGTGGGCGGCCGGGTATCATGCGCTCCTGGTGGACGCTTCCCCTTTCACTCCGTCCGAGTTGGCCGACGTGGTCAGCCGCAAGAGCCGCTACGGACGATCGGGCCGCCGGCAGAAACCCTTCCGCTTCCTGCTCGACAGCCGGCTCTTCGGCCTTCTATGCGATCCGGGACAGGCGGCCGCTCTCGACAGCTTTCATGCGTCGCTGGCGAGCCACCGCCTCGCGCCGGAGGGCGGCCTCCCCGATCTGGAGATGACGCCGCTCGCGATCCTCGACGCGATCGGCGTCGAGCCTCCTCAGTTCCCGGCGCTTCCCCTCCCCAAGAGCGTGGCCGCTCTGCCGGCCGTCGAGATCGGCATCCTGCTCGTACAGATGATCAAGAAGGAATTCGAGAAGACACCGGAGCTCGAGCCATCGAATCTAAGGCGGCGCGTCGACGAGCTCCGGGAGGCGACGAACCCGGCGGCTCATGAACTGTTCGACGTGTGTCTGACCCGCTTCGTCTCCCGTGACAAGTTCGAAGAGGACATCCTGTCCCCGCTCGCCTTCGATGCCCTCTTCAGGTTCCGCTTTCCGGAAGACAGTCGCGAGAAGATGGTCCATCTCTTTAACTCCGTCCTGCTCGACAATGAGATGCAGGTCTCCGGCCTGACGAAGGTGCGTCTCCTCAAGGGGTTCTGGGACCAGTCGCTGGAGCGGATCCTCAAGAAGCACCCCAAGGCACGAGGAGAGATCCTGGCCGTGGATCAGGAGATGAAGCCCAGGACCTACAAGGATTTTCTAGGATGGGAGGTGATCCACTACTCGGTCCTGGGATACGCACGGAAGCGGGTCCATCCGGTGATCGCGTTCACCCCGGAACCCGAGGCCCGGCTTAAGGCCCGGTGCAGGGCACACAAGACCGCGCTCCGCGCATTTCTGGATCAGATCCCGCGCGAGGAGCTCGCCAACGAGCTCCGTCCTCGGATCCAGGTCTGGACGCCGGGATGGCTGGTGCCTTGCTGGCCGGACGGAACGTTCGAGACCCCGGTATCCACGGGGGAGCTGCCGATCTTTTAGTCGGAGCACCCGCGCCGCGCTTTCCGTGCGGATCACAAGGGGGCGGGCCAGCCATACGTCTCGCGGTATTCGCCGAGATCGATGCCCCGGTAGCCGGCCGGTAGCTCGTAGGTGCCCGCGGGAGCCTCTCCCTCCCTGACAGAGACGAGCTCCTCGCGAACCTTGACGTCCACCTCCGGCTGCTTCTCCACCCGCTCGTAGAGAACCGGAGCTCCTGGCAGGGCCAATACCGTGGCCAGCCACTCCTCACCCGCCGAGCTGAACGAGGCCAGCAGGAGCATGAGCGTCCGCAGGGGAGCATCGTCGACCTTCAGGTCTGGAGCGACCCACCAATCGAGCCGGATCCGCTCTGCCGTGCCAGTCTCGCTGCTCAAGGCAACGCGGTGCCGGGTCGCCTGCCATGAGCCTACCTGGCGGGTCTCACCCACCGGCTCGGTTTTGGCATGCCATCGCCAGACGTTTTCGGTTGGTCCGGCGACATACGTCGCCGTCGCCCTCCACCGATCTCCTTTCTGCCGCAGATCGGTCGCCGACCAGGTTCGATCTCCGTGATTGATGAAGTAGAGCCTCTTCTGGTCCAAGCGGAGGATCAGAGCGGTCCGGCCATCATCCCGCCGGACCCGGTCGGAGCCGATCCAGATTTCCACCTTCTGGTTCTTGGCACCCGGCGTGCCCGGTCCCCGGAACATGAACTCGTCGGCATCGCGCCTTTTGGTCAACAGCACATCAGCCGATAACGATGCGGCGAAGAGCAGGGAGAGAGTCAGGGCAGTCGGGATGATCCGGCGTGGCATAGCCACAATTATATCGTGCACGCTACCTGACGCGGCGGTTGCGCCGGCAACTGCGGCGCAACGATGGCGGCATCCCCCCAGGCGGATCGCGATCCCGGCGACTAGCAGAGGCAGGAGGTGTCGCCCCCGTCCCGGCGAGTCGCCGGAGCGTTAGAATGCCCTCAGCATGAAGGAGCGAACGCAGAACCGTCGCCCCGCCGCTCCGGCGAGAGCGCAGGGCCAGCCGGCCGCGGGCGGCCGTACGCTGGCTCCTCACGTCCAGGCTGCCGTAACCGCCGCCGCCCAGCCGAAGATGCGCGGGTCCTCTCCCTCCGCTCCCGGGAAGGGCACGCCGCCGGCGCACGTTCAGGCGGCGCTGAGGCATGCCGTGCAGGCGAAGCCGGAGCCCGCCCGAGGCGGAGGACCCGCGGCCCCGGCCCCTCCCGTGCGCACTGCAATACCGCCCCCGTCAATCTCCTGGCCGGCCGGGACCCGTGTGGTCCAGCAACGGCCGTCCCCCAGGCCCGCCCCTTCTTCGATCATTCAGAGAGCGAAGCAGGAGTACACCGCGTCGTCGGTCCCCAAGGGCTCGACCTCCGGTACCAGCAACGACACCTTGACGTTCCTCGGCCAAGGGGGGGAAGCCCTCACCGTGGTCGACACCGGCGCGAAGTTCGAGGCTTTCATCGGAGGCGGTTCCGTTGCCTATATCTCCTACAACGAAGAGACCGAAGAGGGGACGCGGCGGATGCGGTTTGGCTACATCCATGTTACGAATTCGGCGCACCGGAACAAGAAGCTGAGCTCTCTCCTCATCTGCCTGCTGGCGCTGAAGGCCCTGCACCGCAACATCATGGTCATTTGCGTGGGGCACCCGGATCCCACCCTGCGCAACTACTGGGAGAACATCGGCTTCGACTACCGAGCGGAGCAGAGCAGGCAGTACGAGCACCGTAAGCAGCTCTACAAGGACCAGGACATCGGCTCGGTCGACGACGTCATCGTCACCGAGGCCAATGCCAAGACTCCCGCCGTCCTGAGGTGGGCGCAGGGGAGCTATTCGTCTTATTGGAAGCCGCAGTGACGCTGTCCACCGGCTTCTGGTGGAATGGAAACGGGTGTGGAGCGTCTGGCCGTACAGCTCGAGCTTCTCTGGGATGTCGTAGCTGATGACCGCCACGTCGCCATGCTCGCGCACCCGGACGTTGGCCATCGTGAGGCTGCCCTTGTAGCCGGCGGGGAGGGGACGGATCTCCTCCAGCATCTGCCTCTTGTCGAGAGTCCGTCCATCCTCCGTGCCGATCAGGCAGGTGTCGGCGAGATGGCGTTCCCAGACGGTCCGGTCGCCGGCGGTGACGGCATTGAGCAGCTCCTGGGCGATCTTCTTCAAGTCGCTCTCGGTGTCGGCCGCGGCCGGCAGAGGGAAGAGGGCCAGGCAGAGCAGGATGGCAAGGCCGGATCGGGTCATGGAATACCTCCTCAACCAGCCGGCTCGCTGTCGAGCTGGATGGCCGAATACTAACAACCCTCTCCCCGGGCCATCAACGTACCAAGTTTTCGGCAAGTGGGTTCTCCTGGACAAGGCGCGTGGACAAGCCCGGTCCCGCGGCGCTAGAATGGTGATGATGTCGTTGATATAGAGAGACTTATGCCCATCCTTCATCAGGCGAGACGGAGGAATCCCATGTCGTCGATGTACGGTCGTTCGCTGTCGCTGCTGGTCCTTGGTTCGTTGCTCGGCGGCGGATCTCTCGACGGGGCGACCCTCCCGGATCACCCCTGGTGCGGCACCAGCCGTTCGGGCCTCGCGGCGCACGCGGCGATCCACGAGGATCACCAGCGCCGCCGCGAAGGCGAGAGAGGGAAGGCGGTACGCACCTTCCCCGAGGCCGCCCGCGCCGGCGACGTGGCCGTGCTGGTCGACGACGGCAGCATGGTCGTGCAGCCGAATCCGCTCGACCTCAGCGACTTCGGTGTCCAGTACGTGCCGCAGAGAAGGGGAGGCTTGGTGGCGGCGCCCTCGGGCGATCCGGTCGCGGAGGAGGTCGGCCAGCGGATCGACCTGGGCGACGATGACAGCCGCGAGGTCGCGTTCCCGCGGGGGTTCCGCTTCCCGTTCTTCGGCAGGGTGCACACCCGCATGTTCGTCCACTCCGACGGCAACCTGACCTTCGTCGCGCCCGACGCCGGATCCAGCGAGCGGAGCCTGGATCGCCTGATTGGGGGGCCGCCGCGCATCGCGCCGCTGTTCGCCGACCTCAACCCGGAGGCGGCGGCCGGCAACGGCGGTGTCTACGTCCTGGCCAGTCCGGCCAGGGTCGTTGTGACCTGGCTGGATCTGCCGGAATTCGGGCAGCTCAACCGCAACACGTTCCAGGCCGTGCTCTACCCGAACGGCCGGATCACGTTCGCTTTCGGCGAGCTATCCGCCCGCGAGGCGGTGGTGGGTGTCGCGCCGGGTGGCGGCGGCCAGGTGCAGCTGCTCGACTACCGGGCGAACCTGCCGACCGGCGTCATCCGGGCCGGGATCGCCGAGCGCTTCGCGAGGACGCGCTCTTTCGACCACCTCGCCGTCGCCAGAGCGTTCTTCCGCGAGTTCGCCGACATCTACGATCACCTCATTGTCTTCCTGGATTTCCCGCAGAGCCTGGGCGGCGGCTTCGCCTTCGAGCTCACGGTCAAGAACGACATCCGCGGCATCGGCCTCGGTCTCTTCGACCACGCCGCGCTGGTCGGCAGCCGCGGACGGCTGCGCTCGTTCGTGCAGATGGGGACGCTCGCGCGCTATCCCGACGACCCGCACGCCGAGTTCCTCGGTACCAACAGCACTCTCGACGTCCTGGGCCAGGAGGCCGGCCATCGCTGGCTTTCGTTCCTCCACTTCGTCGACGAGAACGGCGCAGTGAGCGACGCCCTGCTCGGCCGCGATCTCGCCCACTGGAGCTTCTGCCACAACAGCCTGGCTTCGGACATGGAGGGGAACGAGTACCAGGAAGACGGCGGCGACCGTTTCACCACCATTGCAGCCACCGACCGCTTCAGCCCGCTCGACCAGTACGCCATGGGGCTGATCCCTGCCGCCCAGGTGCCGCCCTTCTATTACGTGGACGGCTGCTCCGTCGAGCGGTCGGCGTCTCCCGAGATCGGCGTTACCGTCCAGGGGCGCCGCGTCGACGTGACGATCGGCCAGATCGTCGCCGCCGAGGGGCCGCGAGTGCCCGACTCCAGGAGAGCGCCCCGCAGCTTCAACATGGCTTTCATCCTGGTCGCCGAGGGCGGCCAGTTCCCGTCCGCGGAGTCGATCACCAAGGTCGACCGCTTCCGCGCCGCCTGGGAGTCCTACTTCGTGCAGGCGACCGACGGACGCGGCTCGGTCAGCACCGTGCTCCGGCTCAAGCCGCGCCGTTGAGCGCGCGCCGTGGCGGCCGGAGCCGCATACGGTTTCCTAAGGAGGGCCTATGACAACCGGTTCCCTGCGCTGGATCGCTCTGACAACCCTCGGCCTCTCGGCGGGCGTCGGCACCGCTTTCGTGCTGCAAGATCCCATCGAGGCCCTCGTCGGGATGATCCTGGTGACGCCGGCGGTGACTCTCCTGGCCGGGGCCATCCTGGGCGTCTTCCAGTGGATCGAGCTGCGGCGGCACCTGGATCTCGCCGGCCGGTGGCTGCTCAGCACAGCGCTGGGCCTCGGCATCGGCCTGGCGGTGGGAGTCGTCGCGATCGAGGTCGTCGGCCAGGCCCTGCTGGGCCATCCCATGAGACTGATGCAGCTCGAGCCCGCAGGGCGGGCGCTCACCTTCCTCATCCTGGGCGTGATCAGCGGGCTGTTTCTAGGCCTCGCGCAACGGCTCCTGCTGCGGAAGGCTCCGCGCCTGCCGCGCAACTGGCCTCTCCTGAGCGCCTGCGGCCTCGGCATTGGTTTCCCGACGGGATCGCTGCTGGCCGACACGCTCCTGCCCGGTCTCGCGACTCCCGCGGGCTTCATCGCGCTGGTCGTCGTCTCCGGCCTCGTTCTCGGCAGCTTCACGTCGTGTCCGTTCGCGCGCGCCGCTTGACCGGAGGGGCTCGCCGCCGGCTCTGCTAGCATCCGGCCTCATGAGAGCCCTCTTACTCGCCGTTTCGCTCCTCGCCGCCGCGGCGGGTCCGGCGTCCGCCGCCGCCCTGCGCACCTTGCGGGTCGACTACTACCACTCCGGGGACGCCTCGGAGGAGCACTTCAGCCTCGACCGGGTCGTGCTCGAGCCCGGTGCCTGGCCGGGCAACCCCGCCCGGCCGGTCGACGACACCAACCTCGGCAAGTACCTGTTCGAGGTGATCGACCCCAAGACCAACCGCGTCGTCTACTCGCGTGGCTTCGCCTCGATCTATGGTGAATGGGAGACCACCGGCGAGGCCAAGGAGATCTGGCGGACCTTCCACGAATCGCTCCGCTTTCCCGCGCCCGCGGCCCCCGTCCAGGTGGTGCTCAAGAAGCGGGACGCGCGCAACGCCTTCCGCGAGGTCTGGTCGGCGCTGATCGATCCCGTGGATCAATTCGTCGACACCTCCGCGCCGCCCGCGCCGGGACCGCTCGTCGAGCTTGAGGTCAACGGGCCTCCTTCCGACAAAGTCGACCTCCTGATCCTCGGCGACGGCTACACCGCGGCGGAGCGGAGCAAGTTCGAAAAGGACGCGCGGCGGCTGGTGGAGGTTCTCTTCGCCACGTCGCCTTTCAAGGAACGGCGCCGCGACTTCAACGTCTGGGGCCTCTGCCCTCCCGCGGCGGAGTCTGGCATTTCGCGCCCGTCGACCGGCATCCACCGCCGGTCGCCGATCGGAGCCACCTATGACGCGTTCGGCTCCGAGCGCTACGTCCTGACCTTCGAGAACCGGGCTTTGCGCGACGTCGCGGCCTTCGCTCCGTATGACTTCATCGAGATCCTGACCAACAGCCGCACCTATGGTGGCGGAGGCATCTTTGGCCTCTACTCGACCGTGTCGGCGGACAGCCTCTGGTCGCCCTACGTTTTCATCCACGAGCTCGGCCACCACTTCGCGGCCCTGGCCGACGAGTACTACACCTCCGAAGTCGCCTACGAGCCCGCCGCGGCCGAGCGGGTGGAGCCCTGGGAGCCCAACGTGACGGCGCACGCCGACCGCGAGACCCTCAAGTGGAAAGACCTGGTCGAGCCGGGAACGCCGATCCCCACCCCCTGGTCGAAGGAGGAGTACGAGAAGCAGGCTGCGGAGATCCAGAAGCGGCGGCGGGCGATCCGCGCGGCGAACCGTCCCGAGGAGGAGATGGACGCCCTTTTCCTCGAGCAGCGGAAGCTGGAGACGAAGCTCCTGAGCTCCGAGCGCTACGCCGGCAAGGTCGGGGCCTTCGAAGGGGCGAACTACGAAGCCCGCGGCTATTACCGTCCGCAGGCCGACTGCGTCATGTTCACCCGCAACGAGGTCCCCTTCTGCCAGGTCTGCCAGCGCGCGATCGAAAAAGTGATCGATCTCTACGCGCGGCCGGCGCCGTAGGCCTTTCGGCCCTCACCCACCCCCTCTCCCGTCACCGGGAGAGGGGGAACACATCGATCCGACGCCTACTGACCAGACGGCTCGGCTGGAGCTGGAGAGGCTATCTTGACGAGGCGCTCGATCTCGCCTGGATCCAGTGCGCCATCGGCCACGGCGTGTCTGACGTAAGTGCCAAGGATACGCACCGGCCGTAGCGAATCGCGGCGTGGATCGAGAGGAATGGTCCGCGACGGATTCATCGCCTCGCGGATGACCTCGTCTCCCGCTTTCGGTTGCACGAGCATCAGAGACGCCCGCGCGAGCTCTTCGAGGTCGGCGGGCCCTTCGACCAGGTGGCTCCAGAGATCCTGGCGGTAGGCGCTCTCGTGGCCGAGGGTATCAGTAAGGCGGGCCTCCAGAGTCACCCGCATGGGGGGCACGTCCGGCGCGAAGCTTGCGGCGACGCGTCCTTTGCCGAGGGTGGCGGGAAGGTCGAGAGCGACTCCGTGCTCGCGCGCCTCGGCCGCCAATACGATCTTGCGTGAGCCGGTCTGCAGGTCCTCGATCGTGACGGTCCAGGACGCGGAGATGGGATCGTCGGCGCCGAAGACTTCTTTGCGCCGGTCCGAGTCCTGTACGAGGGCTCGGGTCAACTCCGCTCCAATCCCGGACCCGTCCTCGGACGCCGCCTTGCCGTTCCGCTCCGGGACGTACAGAGGCTGCAGCCCGAGCTCGACCGAGCGCAGGGGCGTGAGCCACAACTCAGGTGGTAAGGCGCTGGAGGCAAGTCCCAGGCGCTCGCCGAACGGGAGCTTTCGCTCTCGGGCCTCATACCTGTCGAAGCGTTGCGATGTCATAGCGGGATTGATGTGGAGACCGGGCAGCTCGACGATCCGGGTCGTGCCCTCCGCCAGCTCGGCCTCGATCCGCGCGGCGCTCGCGGGAACGGATCGGATCACGGGAGCGTTCTTGACGACGGTGCCCGCCTCGCTGAGCTCGAGCGGTTGCCGGCCGCCTTCCGTGATCAGGATTGCACGCTTTACGTCTGCTGCTTCGGCTCCCGCGATCAGGAAGTCGCCTGCGACACCGCGCCGGTCCTCCATCTCTTCGCGGCGCAAGCTGCCACGGACGAGAGCGAGGCGCAACGGGCCCTGATCGATCGACAGGCCAGAGGAGCGTGCGCCTGGGAGATCCATCTCCGTGGGCGGCGGCGCGGGAACGAAGCCGCTCGGAGGGGGAGTGGTTCCGGGCGCAGGCGCCTCTGCGGCCTTGTGCCGGGACAACCGCAGCACGGCGCGTCCCGCGCCTTCCTCGTCCTCCAGGATTCCAAGCGTCAGGTCGAGATAGCCGCGGAGCTGCGTACGCCCTTCGGCGAGGCAGAGGCCCGAAAAATTCACGCCCAGGTCCCAGTCCTTGACATCCTGCACCTGGATCTCATGAACGGAAACGACCGGCTGTCCATCCACTTTCAGCGCATGAGCGGCGTCGCCGGTGGCATCCTGCCCCGCGTCGAGTGTGGCGGTGACGACGCCGCCGGTGAGCGCAGGCTCGAGCTCGGGATAGAAGGAGAGATTGTAGATACCGTCCCCGTCCAGGGGCGTGGAAAAGGGCACACGGAAGGTCCCCCACAGAGGCCGGCGAGCCCATGGCTGCCACGACGAATCCTCGGCGGCAGAGTCTTCGAAGTATCCAGGCCGCGAGAACCGGCGGGAGCCGTCGCGGAGGAGGAGCATCGTCCAACGGTCGTCTCCTTCGCGCCACCAGTACGCTTCGGAGGGATGAATTTCCGGTTTGTCGTCGTGCGCCTCTTCGGTGACCCAGGGACCATGGATGCAGAGGTCCTGAGAATCGCGCGCCGAACTCTCGGCGCTCGCCTCCATCGGGAACCAAGGGTTGGTTGCGAACGCCCAGGAAGGCGTGACCTCTCCGACCACATCGTCTCGGTCGATCCCGATAAAGGCGAAGGTGTCGCTGGGAGTGATGTAGTGGTTGAAGTCGGCCTCGTCCATGTCGCCGGGATAGTAGAGCCCCGCGTCGACGACTCCTTCTTCTGTCGGCAGATAGAAGCTGTACCTCCGAAGCTTGCCGCAAAGCGTGTGGCGATGTTGATCGACCGGGTACCAGTTACTGCCGTGGTAAATCGGAATAGGTATTAGGAAGGTCCACACCGTGGTTGGTTTTTTCGCCGCGTACGACCCAATGAAGGAACCCAGCCCGTCGCTGTAGCTCACGCCCAACGTCTCCTTCTCGATGAAGCTGTGGTCGTTCAAGGTCGAGCCGCTGCACGTCGGGAGGAAGTCACGGAAGGCCAGGACCGACTCCGGCCCCCCTTCGTCTCCTTCGAGCTGCCACTGATAGAGGCGCGCCTCGCGATATTTCCCGCCAGGGTTGGGATCGAGAGCGGCGACGACCGCCGAGTATCGAGACAGGTTTCCCTGGGCCGGCCTGTCGAAGACGGCGAGGCCCGCGCCCTCGCCGACGTCGCCGAGGCCAAGGAGGCGGCTCGGCCGGCTCCAGCCGGTTACGTTTCCGCTGGCGTTCAGATCCCATCCGAAACGGTAGCGGAACTCGTTCACCGAGGCGGCATCGTCGTAGACCATCAGGAGCAGGTGCGGCTTGCCCGAATTATCGCGCACGACGTCGAGGTCCATCCCGTCCGCCTCCCAACCGAGACCAGGGGCCTGCTTGCGGTCGCTCCACGAGCTGGCAACGCCGTCAGGGCCAAGATTGAAGCCGATCCGGTAGAAGAAGTCGTCGTCCTCAGGCGTCGAATCGTAGGCGCCGACCACCATGTCTGGTCGAGGGTCGTCGTCGATCTGATCGATGTCGATCCCTGCGCCCTGTGCCTCGTAGCCCACACCGGGAGCCGTGATCGCGTCGCTCCAACGTTCCACCCTTCCAGTGAAGTCCATGTTCCAACCGATCCTGTATCGGAAGGTATTGTCCCCTTCGGGGTTGTCGTACGCCATCAGCACGAGCTCCGGCCTCGGGTTCGAATCGAGGTTCGTTGCCGCAACCCCCGCCCCCTGCGCCTCCCATCCCACGCCGTCCGCTTCACGTGGAAGCCCGAAACCCAGATCCCTGGTTGCCAGGTTCGTCGAAACCCGGTAGATCCACCGGTTGTTTTCCGCGCGGGCTTCGTAGCTCGCCAGCACCAGATAAGGATTGCCGTCAATCTGGACGAAGGTCAGGCCGAGACCCTGTCCCGGGAGAGCTGACAGTGCGACTCTGTGCACATAGGGCGACTGCGCCACGACGGGAAGGGTGAAGAGAAAGCTCGCGAACACCAACGCAAGGAGATGGAGCTGCCGGTTCGGCATCAGCAAGGTCCCCCGAAAGTGAAGAAGCTGTTTGGTTTACGACGAGCCGAGAACAGGCGCAGATTGTATCAGCCTCTGTGAAAGAGACGCCAAGGCTATGACGCGTGAGTGCTTGTGGCGCGGGACCGTTTCGATCCGATAGTCTTTGTCCCATGCTGGAGCTGGACGGATCGCATGGCGAAGGGGGAGGGCAGATCCTCCGCACCTCTCTCGCGCTCTCGATGGTGACCGGGGCCGCGGTCCGCATCCGGAACATCCGCGCCCGCCGCGCCAGGCCGGGGCTCATGCGCCAGCACTTGGTGGCCGTCCAGGCGGCGGCCCGGATCAGCGGCGCGCGGGTTGAAGGAGCCGAGATCGGCTCGGCCGAGCTGACGTTCGTTCCGGGAGAGGTGAAGCCCGGAGAGCACGACCTCGCCGTGGGCACGGCCGGGAGCACCACGCTCGTGCTGCAGACCGTGCTGCCGGCGCTCCTCTGCGCCTCCGGCCCCTCTCTGCTGACTCTGGAAGGGGGGACGCACAATCCGCTCGCCCCGCCCTTCGATTTCCTCGATCGGGCCTATCTGCCGCTCGTGCGGAGGATGGGGCCGGAAATCCAGGCGGAGCTGGAGCGGCCGGGCTTCTATCCTGCTGGCGGCGGACGGATTGTGGTGACCGTCGAGCCGAGCCCGCACCTCGCGGGTTTCGAGTTGCTGGAGCGCGGCGAGGTCCGCCGGCGTCGCGCCACCGTGATCCTTTCGCGCCTTCCCCGTCACATCGCCGATCGCGAGCTCGGGGAGGTCGCCCGCCTGACCGGCTGGGAGCCCTCCGAGCTGGAAATCCGGGAGGTCGACTCGCCCGGGCCGGGCAACGTCCTGCTCCTGGAGGTCGAAAGCGAGTCGTCGACCGAAGTCTTCGCCGGCTTCGGCGAGAAGGGGGTAAAGGCCGAGGACGTGGCGGGCCGGGTGGTGGGGGAGATGCAGCAATATCTCGCCGCGGATGTGCCGGTGGGGGAGCACCTCGCCGACCAGCTCCTCCTGCTCCTGGCCCTCGCCGGCTCCGGAGCGTTCACGACCCTCCCCCTGAGCGGCCACGCGACCACGCAGATCGATGTGATTCCACAGTTCCTTGACGTCTCCATCCAGATCGAGCCCATGGAGGGCGACCGCCGTGTGGTCCGGGTGATGAAAGGAGAAACGTGACAGATTCGTCGATCCTCTGGCGCAGATTGGACAGGCCGGGCCACGAATTCGCCCGTCTGGCCGCGCACGGCTCCTCCTGGCATCTGAGCGGAGCCGCGGTGTTCCTGCACGACCGCCAGCCGTGCCGGCTCGATTATCTGATCATTTGCGACGCGGAATGGCGGACCGTATCGGGAAAAGTGACCGGTTTCGTCGGAAACGCGGCGGTCGATGTCGAGTGCGCCGTCGAGTCCGGCCACCGTTGGCGGCTCAACGGAGCGGAGTGCCCCCAGGTGGAGGGCTGCACAGACATCGACCTCAACTTCAGCCCGTCCACGAACCTGCTGCCGATCCGCCGCCTGGGCCTGGCCGTGGGGCAGGAGGCGCCGGTGCGGGCGGCGTGGCTGCGCTTCCCGAGCTTCGTCCTGGAGCCGCTCGACCAGATCTACCGGCGCGTCGAACCCGCGGTCTACCGGTACGAGAGCGCGGGAGGGAAGTTCGTCGCCGATCTCCGGGTCGATGCCGCGGGCTTCGTCACCCGCTATCCGAACCTCTGGCAGATCGAGCCGTCCGAGTGAGCCGCCGAGCCGTCGAGCCGTCCGGGCACGGTTTGACCCCGGCCGCGCACTCTACTCTGGGAGGCCGGAGGACGGCCTCACTCGTGAGAAAGGAGTAGGAATATGAAGCGACTCATGGTTCTGGGCCTTCTGGTGCTCTCTCTGCTCGGCGTGGGCGCGGCCGTGTCCGGGCCGGTCAGCGCGGACGGGCTGGTGATCCAGCAGGGGTACTCCTGCCCGTGGTACACGATCTACTGCCGGCGCGACCGCGACTGCGACAACTATTGCGGTACTCCCGGCTGGGGCGCGTGCTCGAACGGCTGCTGCGCCTGCCTGGGCTGACCCACCCTCCCGGACCCTCACCCCCTGACCCCCTCTCCCGGTGGGAGAGGGGGAAAAGCGTTGAAAAGCCCTGCTTTTTGAGGTTTTCTCAGAGATTTCACCCCTCTCCCTCCGGGAGAGGGGCCGGGGGTGAGGGCTCTCCTATCCCCAGTAGCGGATCACGTCCTGCACGTTGGTATAGACCATGAGGGCTGCCAATACGAAAAAGCCCAGGATCGTGAGAGGCGCCCGCAGCACGACCAGGCGGGGAAACGCCTCCTCCACGCAGCTCACGGCGATCTGGCCGCCGTCGAGGACGGGGATCGGCAGCAGGTTGAGGACCGCCAGGGAGATGCTCAGAGAGATCACGAGCTCGAGGACCATTCCGGTCTGCGCGATCTGGCCGCCCTCGACCACGATGCCGACGATGCCCCGCAGCGATTCGGGCGCTGAGACCAGGGCGGGAACGAGGCCGAGGACGTGCCAGCAGGCCTTTGCCATCTGCTCCAGAGGAGCGACCAGCAACCCGTAGAACGGCAGGCCTCCTCGCAGCCCGTTCAGGACCGCGAACAGCGGAAGCGTGACCAGGAGATTCGCCAGCGGCCCCCCGAGGAAGAAGACCAGGCGCTTCCTCAGCGCGATCTCCCGGAATTCGGAGTCATCGGCTACCGCCGGCGCCACGAAGCCGCCGAGAGGAAACGCTCGGAGGGAGTACTCCGTCTGCCCCCACCGGCGGCTCCACACCTTGGGCCCGAAACCTACGGCAAAGCCAGCCACGGGTATGCCCACCAGCCTGGCGGCGACCAGGTGGCCGAGCTCATGCAGCGTGATCAGCAGGCTCAGCAGGACGAGAATGATCAGGTAGCTCATCTTCAGCCCTCCCATGGGATGGCGGCCAGTCCCATCATTCTCTCACGCCGGAGTGGCATCGGGATAAGATGGAGCGCAACAGCGTCCTGAGCCCAGGGGTGGGGGTGCGAATGAGCGGAATCGAACCTTTCGAGATCCAGGTGTCCCAGAAGGTCCTGGAGGATCTCCGGGACCGTCTGGCGCGTACGCGGTGGCCGGACGAGGTCCCCGGCACGGGTTGGGAGTACGGCGCCGACCTCTCGTTTATGAAGGATCTGATCGGCTATTGGCGCGACGGCTTCGACTGGCGGGCGCAGGAGGCGGCGCTCAACCGATTCCACCACTTCCGCGCCGATCTCGACGGCTTCGGCGTCCATTTCATCCACGAGCGCGGCCGGGGACCGGACCCGCGCCCGCTGATCCTCACCCACGGCTGGCCCGGCTCGTTTCTCGAATTCCTCGACCTGATCCCGCTCCTGACCGATCCCGGCGCGCACGGCGGCGATCCGGAGGTCTCGTTCGACGTGATGGTCCCGTCGCTCCCCGGCTACGGCTTTTCGGACCGGCCGGCGGCGCCGGGGATGAGCGTCTTCCGCATCGCCGGGCTCTGGCTGCGGCTGATGGAGGCGCTCGGCTACGAGCGGTTCGGCGTCCAGGGCGGCGACTGGGGGGCGAGCGTGGGCACGGCCATGGCCCTGGCCGCTCCGGACAGAGTCGACGGGCTCCACCTCAACTACATCCCCGGCTCGCTGCGCCCCTGGCTGGGAGAAGGATCGCGGGAGCTGTCGGAGGCCGAGCGCCGGTTCCTCGCCGACGCCGACCGGTGGTACGAGATCGAAGGGGCCTACGCCCACGTGCAGCGATACGAGCCGCAGACGATCGCCTACGCGCTGAACGACTCGCCGGCGGGCCTCGCCGCATGGATCGTCGAGAAATTTCGCGACTGGGGGGATTGCGGCGGCGACGTGCTGGAGTGCTTCGGCCGCGACCGGCTGCTCGCCAACGTCACGCTCTACTGGGTGACGGAGACGGCCGGCTCCGCGGCCCGCCTCTATTTTGAGACCCGCAAGGCGCCGCTGTCGCTGGGGCCGGACGACCGCGTCCGGGTCCCCTGCGCGGTGGCGCGCTTCCCGCTGGAGAGCCCGTTTCCACCGCGCGAGTGGGTGGAGCGCTGTTACGACCTCGTGCGCTGGACTGAAATGCCCCGCGGCGGCCACTTCGCGGTGATGGAGGAGCCGGAGCTCCTCGCCGCGGACGTCCGCGATTTCTTCGGGTCGGTCTGGCGGCGGAGCGAGAAACGGTCGGCGCGGGCCTCGCGGTTTCTTCTCTAGCTGGAGAGGGGGAAATCTGTGTATGTTAGAATCTTTCCTTGGGAGCGCTACGTCGGAGGCACTATGGATCTCAGAGTTGTTGAAAGAGAAGTCGCGAGCTGGTCGCCGGAAGATCAGGATCGTCTTGCAGCATACCTTACGGTTCTACGCCTGAAGAGATCTCCGAATCATACCCAAGAGCTGACCCGTCGTCTGGACGATCGGGATCCCGCGAATTGGGTGAGCCTTGCCGAGGTCAAGGCTCTTCGTGAGAGCCATGAATGAAGCTCGCGTACGAGATTTTTGTCCGCCACGAAGTCTACAAAATTCTTCAGGGTGTCAGTGCTCGCGATCAGGATCGGACCTGCGATTTCTTTGAATCGCTTAGCGATGATCCATTCCGCGAAGGGGAC
Source organism: Thermoanaerobaculia bacterium (assembly GCA_036380715.1). GTDB lineage: Bacteria > Acidobacteriota > Thermoanaerobaculia > Multivoradales > UBA5704 > UBA5704. The sequence continues at coordinate 54,084 of DASVEF010000343.1, forward strand.
GCAACGACGCTGGATGAGCATGGGCGTGCCATTCAGGTCAAGATGCTTGGGAATCTCGCCCTTTTCTATTGGGTCGATCATGCCGCGAAGGAAGTTCGGGTCGTGGATCTCGTCAGTGCCGATAAATGATGTCGCAGGCCTTGGAGCTCACGGCTGAAGCCACCGCCGGAACCATTCGAGATTGCGGCGCATGATCTCCTCGAGGGCGGATACGAAGTGATCCGGCGGGCTCAAAGCCCGAGCCCCGCCGCTGGCGAGGTCCTGCACCCACACGCGCGGCGGCCGGTCCTGCCGACCACCTCGATCACAAACGACTTCTCCTCTCGCCGCCGCTCTTTCTCCGCCGACGGCGGATCCGGGGCGAGATAGGCGAGCCGCGCGCGCCGTCGAGCACGCATTCGATAATCCACGTTTTGTAGAGGAGGGAGGGATTAGCAGGCTACTCGTCAATGATAAGCGATGGCGGTCTGATGCTCGCCCCTGATCTCCCATGGGAGATCGTAAACCTCAGGAAAGTTGGAGGCAAATGTATTGTGGAGCAGATAAATTGAGCTGTGAACGCCGCAACGAATAGGCGCCACGGAACGGCGTCCAGTTCGGTGGTGGCATCCCCCAATGGAGCGCCTCAACCGCGCCAAGCCTGGTAATGCTGTTGCGTGTCCACGCGGTGCCGGAAGCGGACGACCTTGCCATCCTCATTGAAGTACCAGATGTGGACCTCGTCCTCCTCGACGTACCGTTTTCCCGTAGCCTTTACGGTGGCCTCGACATCGATCAGCGCCACGACCAGGCCGTCACCCTCGAGAATCGCTTTCAGGATGAAGGTGTGGATCTCGAGCTCGCCCAGGCTCGCGAAGAATTCGGCGGCGCCGGTCCGTCCTCGCCGTGGCTGGAGCCAAGGCACCTCGCTGGCAACGCCGTACTCCCATTCGACGTCTTCATCCAGCCGTTCCAGGATGGCCGCGACGTCGCCGCGGCCGAATGCCTCGTAGATCTCCTGCGCCGTCTCCTTGTTGCCCATGAGATTCCCTCCGACGGTTCTACGGCGATGCTCCGGTCTTTGGATGAGGGGGCCCGCGGCTTCTGCTGCCAGATCCCCCCACTGTAGAGACGCCCCGTGGGGCGTCTCCGCAGCGGCGGAACCCTTCCAGAATCCCAGCGGGGCCGCGGTTCATCCGATGCCTTCTGCAACCAACGGGCTGTTGGCCCGTTCACCGATCCGTGCCCTTCCCCATCGGGCTGCCTTTCGGATCCGGAGGAGACGCCCCACGGGGCGTCTCTACAGTGGGGGCGCCTATGTGGGCTCCGGGCGAGACCCCGGAAAGACTCCAGCGCTCTTTTTGCCCGGGTACGGGGGCCTACCCGAAAATCTGCGCGAAAAAAAGGCGGGTAGGGGGGTGTACCCGAGTTTTTGCGGCGTTTTTCTTCGGGTACGGGGGTGTACCCGAAAGGTACAGGGGTGTACCTCTAAAGTACGGGGGGTACCTGACGTCCCTCGCAAAAATTTAACGGGTACGGGGGCCTACCTCAAAGGTACAGGGGGGTACCCGAAAGGTACGGGGGGGTACCCGACTTTCCCTGCATTTTTTTGATGGGTACGGGGGTGTACCCGGCGTTTTGCGCGGCAGAACGGCCGGGGAGAGGTCTTTTCGGATGGGAGAGCCGGGCCAGGCTACCGGCTGGCCAGGACGTCTAGGCCGCCGCGGATTTCCGCCAGGGTGTCGAAGGGCTTCCGCTGGGCGGGGGTGAGGTCGTTGCGCAGGCGGCGGATCTCGGCGGCGGCGCTTGCGCGGTGGTCGGCGGCTTCGGAGCCCTGACCGCGGCTCTCCAGGGTGCGGGCGAGCAGGAGATGGAGGCGGTAGGCGTTGGCGTAGGAGCCGCTGTTTCGCGCCTCGTCGAGGCCATGACGGGCCGCGTCTTCGGCCGTCTCGAGGTCGCCGCGGGAGAGCGCGGTCTCGGCGAGCGCTTCCGCAGTTTGCAATTGGAGGAGGCGATGGCCGAGATCGTTGGCTTCGGCTTGCAGGGACCGCAGATTGTTCAGGTCTCCCGCGAGGCGGGCCTGGACGATGCGCGCTTGCAGCAGGGCCACCAGGCCATGGCTCGCTTCAGCTTCGGCGACGGCCCGCAGCAACGCCTCCCGCGCGGGGCCGCGCTCATTGCGCACCAGGTGCCATTCGCCGCGCAGCCGCAGCAGGTCCGCCTGCTGCTCGCCATTGCGGCTTTCCGCGAGCAGCCGCTCGGCGGTGTCCATCCGTTTCCGGGCGGCGTCGAGCTCGCCGATCCGCAGCCAGGCCTCGGCCTCGGCGAGGGTGAATTCGGTCTGGCCGCGCACATCTCCGAGCTCGCGCAGGAGGACGAGCGCTTCCGCGAAGGAGGCGAGAGCGGCGCGGAACCGTCCCTGGAGCAGCTCGACGCGGCCGAGATGGCCCAGCGACGCGGCGGTCGCCTCCTTGAGGCCGAGATCGCGGCTCGCGCGAAGCGCGTCCAGGAACGACTTCGTGGCGGCGTCCCAGTCCCCCTGGGCCGTCTGAAGCAGGCCGATCCCCTGGGTGCCCAGGACGACGCCGGCCCGGTCGCCGCCCTGGCGGTAGAGGTCGAGCCCCTGCTGCCAGTAGACCGTGGCGTCGTCGAAGCGGCCGAGCAGATAGCAGGCGTAGCCCACGTTGCTCAGGGTCTCCGCGACAGCCAGCGTCTGGCCGAGACGGCGGCGGAGCTGGAGGCTCTGACGGTAGTGCTCGATGGCCTCCTGATAGCGCCCGCGCTCTTCGGCGAGCAGGCCGAGGTCGTTGTAGAGGTCGGCGAGGCCCTCGGGATCGCCGAGCCGCCGCAGGATCTCCATGGCCTCGGCCAGCCGCTCCTCGGCTTTCTCCTGCTCGCCGCGCACGGTGTGCACCGCGGCGAGGTTCCGCAGGGTCGCGGCGTGGCCCCGCTCGTCGCCGATGCGCTGGCGGATCCCGGCGGCTTTCTCATAGCTCTCCACCGCCTGGCCCAGCTCTCCGAGCTCGTGATGGGCCACGCCCTGGGCGTTCAGGACCTCGGCCTGTCCGGTTTCGCTCCCCAGCCGGTTCTGGACCACCAGGGCATGGACGAGGTACTCGTTCACGGCGCGCCGGCTGTCCCCCGCCCGGATGGCGCTCTTGGCGAGCAGCAGCCACGCCCGGGGATGATCGGGGTCGATCTCGACAACCCGCTTCAGGGTGGCCGTCGCCGTGTCGAGGTCGCCCTGCTCGCGGCAGACTTCGGCCAGCTCGACGCGGGCCTCGACGTCGTGCGGATAGCTCTTCACCAGAGAGGAGAGGATCTCGCGGGCTTTTCGCGAATCTCCCCGGAGCTGCGCCTCCAGGGCCTGCGCCTCGTAGGCGGCGCGTCCGGAGCGCGGGCCGAGGGTGGCCACGGCGCGGCGGGCGGCCTCCTGCGCCTCCTCATGGCGGCCGAGGGCGGCGCGGGCGCGGGCCAGGCTCACCCAGGCGCTGGTGAGCTTCGGGTCGGCGGCCACGGCCTGTTCCAGCGCCGGGACCGCGGCGAGGTCGTCGTGGCGCGCGAGGCGCGCGATCCCCTGCGAATAGGCGCGCAGGGCCGCGGGCGACGAGGAGGCCGGGGGAATCTCGGCGGGCTCCACGTTCAGACGCTCGCGCAGGGTCCGGCCGAGCGACTCGGAGACGGCGAAGATCTCGGCGGCGCTCGCTCCTTCGGAGTGCAGGGCCGAGGCTGGAAGGCCCGCGAGGTCACTCGACACCAGGCTCAGGTCTACCCGCAGCCGCCCTCCGGCGGAGCGCACCTTTCCGGTGATCAGCCGGTCGGCGCCGAGGATCTCGGCGAGGCGCCGCAGATCGCCGGGGCCGAGCGGGCCGTCCGGCAAGTCCATGTCACGGATCGTCTGGAAGACGCGCGCGCTGCTCACCACCCGCAGCTCCGGGCTCTCGCCGAGAGCGGTCGCGAGCATCTCGGCGACGCCGCCGGAGATCCAGGCCAGGTCCGGGCGCCCGGTCTCGTCCAGGAGCGGCAGCACGGCCACGGCGTGGCGGGGGCCGGTCGCGGTGCTGGCCGAAGGCGGCGTAGAGGCGGCGGTGTGGTCCCAGGGGGCCAGGAGCCAGCCGGCCGCCAGCAGCGCGGACGCGGCCACCGCCGCGGCAAGGCGGTGGACGGGGAGACGGAAGGCCTTGCGTCCGTTGCCGTCGAGGGCGTCGATCAGCTCCCGCGCGCTCTGGAAGCGGCGGGCGGGATCGCGCTCGAGCAGCCGCCGCGCGATCGCGGCGAGGCGCGGCGGCACGTCTCTGCGCAGAGCCTGCAGGTCCCGCGTCGCGCCCGTGAGCCGCTGCGCCAGCGTTTCGGCCGCGGAGGAGCCGGCGAAGGGGAGCTCCCCGGTCAACATCTCGAACAGCAGGATGCCGAGGGCGTAGAGGTCGCTGCGCGCGTCCACCTCCTCCCCCCCCGCCTGCTCGGGCGAGAGATAGTCGAGAGTGCCGATGACCGTTCCGGCGCGGGTGACCCCGGGGCTGTTGAGCGAGCGGGCGACGCCGAAGTCGGTGACGTAGGCCCGCTCCGTGGTGTCGATCAGGACGTTGGCCGGCTTGAGGTCGCGGTGGACCACCCCCTCCTCATGGGCGACCTCCAGCGCCAGGGCGAGCTGGCGGAGGATCGCGGCCGCGCGCTCGGCAGAGAGCGGCCCCTCCTTGCGGAGCAGGGCGCGCAGCGACTGCCCCGCCACATAGTCCATGGTGAGGAAGAGCAGGTCGCCGTCCTGGCCGATGTCGTGGATGCGCACCGCGTTGCGGTGGGTCACCTGCCGGGCCAGGATCAGCTCCCGGCGGAAGCGCTCCTTGAGCTGGCCGTCTCCGGAGAAGTCGGACCGCAGGACCTTGAGGGCCACGCAGAGGCCGAGCTGCATGTCGAGGGCGCGGTAGACCACGCCCATGCCGCCCTTGCCGATCCGCTCCTGGATGCGGTAGCGGCCGGCGAGCCGGTCTCCAGGCTCCAGCGTCCGCGCTTCCGGCGGAGCCGGTGGAGCCATGATCATCTGGGTGGGAGCGTCGTCCGCGTCCGGGCGTAAAGTGGCCATCTCTTTGACCTGCTTCCTCGGTCTACAGGAGCCCCAGAGACAGGTTGCTCTTCAGGCTCAGGCTGAAGCGGAGCGTCTCTCCGGCGGCGCGCAGCAGGCCGGCCACGTTGACGAGGTCCCGCGCCGAGCGCCAGACGTCCGGGATGGCGGCGCCGCTGTTGCTCTTCACGACGCTCAGGAATTCCTCCGTCTTGGCGATCGCCCTCCGCGTATTGCCCGCCGCGTGCGCGTTGCGGATCTGGGAGAGGAGCGCGGTGAGCTGAGCGAGCGCCGGCTGGGCGATCCGCTCCTCGTTCTCGTCGAGGATGCCGTCGATGCGGTCGAGCTTCTCCGCAATGACGGCGTTGACGGGCCGCAGGTCGGCCAGGATCAGGAACTCCGAGAAGTCCCCTTTGCGTCCGCGCGCCCGGTAGCTGCCCATCCCCATGCTCTCGGTGATGTCCTGGAACCGGCCGCCGTCGTGAGCGGCGAAGATCCGTAGAGGGGTATTGGGAAGAAAGGCCAGGTTGTGCGTGTGCAGGCTGATCGACGCCACGCCGCTGAACGACAGCCCGCCGCCGGCGGGCGGCTCGATGCGGAGCAGCACGGGGAAACCCGCGGGGATCTGCGCCTGGGTCAGCCGCGCCAGCAGGTCCGGGTCGAGGAGCTCCAACACCTCCGCGGAGAGCCCGAGGTTGGCCGCGCTCAGGCCCACGACCTGCTCGAAGGAGATTGTAAGATCTGCTCCGAGCCCGCCCGGCAGGGAGATCCCCGCGCGAAGCTCGTTGCCTTCGACGACCACGTCGACGATCCCCTGCGCCGCCGAGGGGATCGGGAAAAGGAGAACGAGAAGTGCCAGTCCTGCGATGGGCCTGCACATGGCTGAACCTCCCAAGGACTCTGGACTGCGGAATAACGCTACCCGAACTACGGCAGATAGCGGAAAGCAAATAGCGGGCCAGAGGGGGGAATCCAGAAGAAAGAGCGGGGCCGGTCGGCCGGCCCCGCTCTTGATGCGTCCGCCGTTACTGAATGGTAATGGTGTCGAACGTCCCGGCTTCGGAGTGGCCTCCGGTGCTGTCCACCACGATCCGCATGATCTTGCGTCCGGCCGTGAGGCTAACGCCCGTCTTGGTGACGGTCTGGTAGACGTTCCACGCGCCGGTGTTGGGAAAGGTGAGCGGCCCGGTCACGTTCACGCCGTTGATCTCGATGTGGAAGGTCCCTCCGCCTCCGTCGGCTCCGACCCGGACGGAGAAGGTGTAGGTGCGGGAGGAGGTGATGTCCACCGTGTATTCCATCCACTCCCCGGGGGTGGTGCGGATGACGACCTTGTCATAGCGGTCCACGTCCGCTGTGCGATAACCGCAGCTCCCGTCGCAGCCGACCGTGTTGTCGTGGTAGGAGATCTGCTCGCCGCCTTCGTCGAAGTCCGCCACGCGGATCGTGCCCGGCAGGGTCCGGACCGTGCCGCCGAACGGCGCCTGCGCCGGGACGATGCGCAGGGAGTAGAAGGCTTCGAACCACGAGCCCACGGCGAACCGCAGCACGTGACGGCCGGCCGTGAATTTCACGGGCGCCTTGACGGCGGAGCCCCAGAGCGACCAGTTTCCCGTGTCCGGGACGGAGAGCGGCCCGGTCACGTTCACGCCGTCGAGGTCGATGTGGAACGAGCCGCCCGAGCTTCCCGAGCCCACCTGGGCGACGACGGCGTAGGAGCCCGCGGTTTCGACGTCGATCGTGTACTCCAGCCAGTCTCCAGCCTCGAGCCTGTAGACGTTGTCCCGGTAGAGGTCCACCGTGGTGGCCCGGTAGCTCGAGCCGATGTCCGGCGTCATCTCGTGATAGGCGACCCCGTCAGCGCCGTTGTCGAAGTCCGCGGCCTTGATCGTCCCCGGCACTTTGAAGGCCGTGCGGAAGGGCCACTGGACCGGCGCCGGGCAGGCGGAGTTGGTGTCCAAGGCTTGATAGCTCAGGCCCAGCGAGGGGCTCGAAGCGCTCGCGTAGGCCTCGGAGTAGCAATCGAGAGATCCGTTCACGCTCGCCGTGGAGGTACTGTCGAGCGACGTGCCGCCGTAGCGCGGATCCTCCTGGATCTTGGTCGTCTGCGTGCTCTCGTCGATCGCCCGGGCGTAGGCATACGCGAAGGTGTCTCCCGGATCGTCACAGGGGCTGTGGTACGAGGCGCTGGCGTTCGCGGTGACGCCCGGGGCGTCGGGCAGCGGATCGGCGGCGGCGGTGGCCGTCAGGGTGGGCGTACAGCCCGCGGTCACGGCCTCGCCCGCGAACGACTCGGATTCGGCCGCGCTCAGGCTCTCAGTGCGCAGGCGCACGGCGCCGGAGCCCGCGTCCGCCTCGGCGAGCTGGTTCCTCAAGCTCTCGATGATCTGGGCGAGCTTCGCGGAGGGATAGCCGGCGTACTCGTGCTCGAGAGATCTCACGCGCGCCTCGAGCTTCTGGATCCTGACGCGCTGCCCCGCCTCGCCATAGGTGAAGGTCTCGACGCGGCCCTCTCCCGGATTTCTCTGCAGGACCCCTTCCTGCACTTTGCGCCAGCCGTCCTGGAGCATCCGGCTCAACCATTCCGGCTCGGAGGTTGCCAGCGCCTGGGCCGAGCCCGGGCGGGCACTGAGAATCGTCAGACAGAGGGCGACAGAGATGGACAACAACAGCCTGGTTTTCACGAGGCCCCCCTTTCAAAAATCTACTTCTCGCTCCTGAATTGGGCAGAAGGCGGGGCCGTATGTACGCAATAGATATGCCAATTGTTGAATAAGGCTACATAGCCTTGAACCCTTGTTCTTTTCCCCCGCGAAGGTACGACTTGGAAATACGAGCTCCCGTCATTAGGTGTGCGGTGCTACTCAGGCCTGGTAAAAACGTTTTGCGGCTAGTAAGAATGGGGGTACACCGGGTGCGAAAGGCCGTCCGCGGGCTGCGTGTGCGGACGGCCCTTTTCCGGATCAATCCGGCCTTTTCGACGCCGCCATCGCCCGGTTGACGTACTCGAAGATCTGCGCGTCGAGCCCGGTGCGCCTCCGCGCCTCCGGCTCCTCCCGGTAGACGTTGCTCACCGATCTCGCGATCTCGGGATTGCCGCCGGTGAACTCCTCGACCAGGGCCATCCAGCGCCGGGCGAGGGCCTGCACGGTCTCACTCGCCGGGTCGATGCCCTTGTCCATCTCGGCGCGGACCTGCGCGATGAGCTCCGGCCATTCGGCCTCGACCTGCCGTATCCTCTCTTCGCCCAGGGTGCGCCGGCGCTCCTGGAGCTCCCGCATCTGCTCGGGGGTGAAGTGCTTCTCGAACATGGTGATCGCCTCCATCGTTTCAAGGAGTTGCTCGACGGAGACCGTCCCCGCCGAGCGCAGGTGGCCGGCGACCGCCTCCAGCCGGGCGTGGAGCCTCTGCTGGGCATCGATCTGCTCCTTCAGACGGGAGATGTGAAGCTCGATCGTCCGCCGCAGGGAGGAGTCGGGACGCGCCAGGCTGTCCCGGATCTCCTCCAGCGAGAGGCCCAGTTGCCGGAGCGAGAGGATCTGGAGGAGGCGGGCGAGGTCGCCGGCATCGTACAGGCGGTACCCCGCGGCGCTGCGGTGCGACGGCGAGAGCAACCCGATCTCGTCGTAGTGGTGCAGCGCGCGGATGGTCAGTCCCGTATGCCGGGCCAGCTCGCCCACCTTCCAGAGTTTCATCGCGCCGGCTCCTTTCTACCCGTGGCAGGTCGCCACGAGAGTACCGTAGAGCCTCACGCGACGTGAGGGTCAAGGCTTTTTGGACGGATTTTTACGAGCCGGCGACCCGCCGCCAGCGCACCACGCTGATCTCGGTGGGAGTGCGGAAGACCTCCGCCTCGACGGTGCGCTGCCGGCGCGCGTAGGTGGCGGTGGCCAGGACGTGGAAGCGGCCCGGCGCGACGAATGTCACGTAGCTGCGGATCGCGCCGCCGCCGAAGGGGCGCTCCTCGACTCCGTCGAAATAGGAGTCGTAGCGGAGGTTGTACAGGGTCTCGGCGAGCGCCGCGTCGGAGAGGGCGCGCAGGCGGAGGTTGCGCTCCTCTTCCCGGACCAGCCGCATGTGGAGGTGGAGAGAGGAGGCGAGGATCGCCAGCGCGATCGAGAGGAGGAAGATCGTGAACACCGCGGCCAGCAGGGCGTAGCCCCCATCCAATCGATCTTTCCGCCGGCTCACCAGTGGTCCCCCAGCCCGGCGCCGCGCGGGATCACCAGGAAGGTCTCCGTGCGCACCTCCGTCCGCGGCCCCCGGTGGCCGGGCGCGGTCGGCAGCGGGCTCCGCCGCAGGGCGTGGCGGCGGTAGCGGATCGTCACCGCCACCAGGTCGGGAGTGACCGGCGCGCAGCTCCACTCTTCGACCCCGCGCATCGCGATACCCCGGCCGCGGACCTCGCCGGCGCCGTCCAGGAGGGTCCGCCGCAGGCTGGAGCCGACCTTGTCGTACTCGACCACGCCCGCGGGATGGCCCATCAGGCGAAGCCGGGGCGAGGTGGTCCCCGGCAGGACCTGGAAGGTCCACGACGACTGGATGTCCGTGCGGATGCGGGCCACCACCTGCGGCATGGCCGCGTCCCGCTGCTCGGCCGCGGTGTCGGCCAGCATCTGTGAGGTCTCCTGGAGAACCTGGGCCGCGAAGGTGAACGCCACCAGGATGATCAGCAGCGAGATCAGCACCTCGACGAGAGTGAACCCCGCCTCCGTCCTCCGCCCGGTCACGTTTCCGGCCTCCAGACCAGGGTCTCCACCTGCCGCTCGAACATCCTCCCTTCGACCAGATAGCTGGCGCGGGCGGACACCTCGTAGAGCCCGGGAGGATGGCCGGCGGGAGCCACGGTGAGCCAGATCGTCAGCCCCCGCGGCGCCTCGGGCGAGGATTCGTCGAAGCGCGCCGACTGGAGGGGGACCGCTCCCGCGCGCACGGACTCCAGCGTCGCTTCCAGGCTGTGCAGAGCCGCGCGGTGGGCGTCCAGGCGCCGCAGGATGCGCGGCTGCTGGAGCACGAGCGACACCCCCATCAACAGAGCCACCGCCAGGATCGTCAGGGCGACCAGGCTCTCGATCAGGGTGAAGCCGCTTTGAGCGCGGCGGGACGAAATCATCGTTCCGATCCTCACCTGGGGTTGAAACCCCAGGCTGGGCAGTATCGCCCTTACGGGCGAATCGGGAGGGGGAGTCGCTCCTGGAGCGAAACACCCCAGCCTGGGGTTTCAACCCCAGGCGCAACGGTCGTTCGGATGTTCCCGGACAGGAGGATGACACGGCGGAGCGGAATCTCCAAGACACTTTGCGATTCAGACATAAGCTGTTAGCCTGAGCCGGCTGAGGAGGATTTGGCCATGCGTCTACTGCGAACCGGTCTCATTCTGGCGCTCCTGGCGGCCGGGCCTCTGGCGGCCGCGGTTCCTGCGGGTTTCACCGACGCCCTGGTGACGAACGTGTCATTGCCCACGGCCCTCGCCTTCACACCCGACGGCCGGCTCCTCATCACGACCCAGCCGGGAGCCCTCCGGGTCTACCAGGGCGGCGCGCTCCTCGCGACGCCGGCCCTGACGTTTCCCGATGGCAGTATCTGTACGGAATCCGAGCGCGGGCTCTTGGGCGTGGCGGTCCACCCGAGCTTCGCGTCGAACCATTTCATCTATCTGTTCTATACGGCCAACGAGCCCAACGTAGGCTGCGTCAACCGCGTCTCCCGGTTCATGCTGCCGGACAACAATGTGATCAACGCCGCGAGCGAGCTGGTCCTGGTCGACAACATGCCTTCGCCCAACGGCAACCACAATGCCGGCGACCTGCACTTCGGCAAGGACGGCAATCTCTACATCAGCATCGGGGACGGCGGCCCCAGCAGCAACGCGCGTCTCAAGCACGTGCTGACGGGCAAGATCCTGCGCGTTACCGCCGACGGCGGCATCCCGATCGACAATCCCTTCCAGGGGCCGGGTACGGCATCCTGCCGCACGGGGCCGACAACCGACGGCAACAAGTGCCAGGAGACGTTCGCCTGGGGTTTCCGCAACCCGTTCCGCATGGCGTTCGATCCCAACGCGGCCGGGACCCGCTTCTTCATCAACGATGTCGGCGCGGGCTCCTGGGAGGAGATCGACCTCGGCCAGGCAGGCGCCGATTACGGCTGGAACCTGTGCGAGGGGTCGCACACGCCGGGCTCGACGGCTCCCTGTTCGTCCGCGCCGCCAGGCATGGTCCAGCCGATTTTCGAATACCTGCACAACACGAGAGTGCCGGGGACGACGAGCCCCACCAACTGCAATTCGATCACCGGCGGGGCCTTTGTGCCCAACGGGCTCTGGCCGGGCTTCGACAACAGCTATCTGTTCAGCGACTTCATCTGCGGATGGATCTTCAAGCTCACGAATTCGGGGGGGACCTGGACGGCGTCCGACTTCGCGACCAACCTGGGAGGAGGCAGCGCGGTGCACCTCGCCTTCGGTCCCCACGGCAGCGGTCAGGCGCTCTACTACACGACCTACGCCGGCGCTGGCGGCGGCCAGGTGCGGCGGATCTCGATCGAGCCGCGCACCACCGAGCCTTTGGACTTCCACACGGTCCAGGCGTGCCGTCTGATCGACACGCGCCAGCCTGCGGGACCCTTCGGCGGCCCTGCCCTGGCAGCGGGCCAGACGCGCCTGTTCAACGTCACCGGCTCCTGCGGCGTTCCGGCCACGGCGAAGGCGGTGGCCGTCAACTTCGCGGTGGCCAACCCGGGGACTTCCGGGTTCCTGCGGATCTATCCGGCCGACGAGGCCGGCACCGCGACCAGCGCCATCAACTTTCCGGCGGGGCGCACCCGGACCAACAACGCCGTGCTGTTCCTGGGGGCCGTGGGGAATGTCGCCGTGTCCTGCGTCTCCTCCGGGCCGGCGCACTTCGTGTTGGATGTGGTCGGCTACTTCGAGTGAGGATCAGCTCCCGGGCTTGGCCTGGCGCTCGTCGACGAGGGCCTTGACCTTCTCCGTCAGCTCGGGGCTGCGGAGGCCGGTGGCCTTGGCCTTTTCCAGGGCCTCCTCCTTGGTCATCCCCTTCTCCACGACCAGCCAGGCATAGTAGAGCGCGCCGACCCGGTTGGAGGTGGCGCAGTGGAGATAGATCGGCCGCTCGGCCTTCTTCATCGTCACGATGAACTGGTCGAGGGTCGCGGCGTCGAGCACAGGGGTAACCGGAATGCTCACGTAGCTCATCCCGGCCTCGCGCACGGCGGCCGGCTCGTCGAAACCGCGGTCCTCCGCCGGAGTCCGCAGATCGATCACGGTCTTGTATCCGGCCTTCGCCACCTCCTGGAGCTGCGCCTGCGTGGGCTGTCCCGAAGCGAGCAGGCCCTTCTCGGGCTGCGATTCGTTGGCGATTCCGAACGGCTGCGCGGCGGACGCGGACCAGGACAGCGCCAGGGCGATGGCCGCGCCGACGAACCAGACTCTCTCCATGGCTCTCCTCCTCATTCCTTGTCTTCGACCAGCAGCCCCAGCAGGTCCGAGGTGCTGATGATGCCGACCACCCGGTCCTCCCGCGTGACGAGGAGGCGGTGGACGTGGCTCTCGATCATGGTCTCGGCGATCTCCGAGACCGGCGTCTCCTCGCCGACGGTGTACACGCTCGGAGTCATGATCTCGGCGACCGTCACCTCGGTCTGATCCAGGGCCAGGTCCTCGAATTCCTCGCGGCTCACCCCTTCCTCCCACTCGGAGGCGAAGAAGTCGGACCCGTCGCCGTCGAGCCCCGGCTCCTTGGCGAGGACCCGGGCGATGTCGGTGACCGACACGACCCCGACGAGCTTGCCCGATCCGTCGACCACAGGGGCTCCGGAGATCTCCTGGTCGACCAGATAGTTGGCGAGCTCGTGCACGGTCATGTCCTCCTGGACCGTGAGCACGCGCGGATTCATCACGTCGCTGGCGGTGATCAGCCTCATCCGGACCTCCTCTGCTGCGCAAGAGTACTAAGCTCTCCGCCCATGGACAACCTCTGCCACACCCTGGTCGGCTCCGCTCTGGGCAAAGCGCAGGTGGGATGGACGATGAGGTCTGGAACCGCAGCGCCATACCTCCAGGCCGTGACGGCTCCCTCCGGCCGGCGGCAGGAGCTATGGCGAGCTCTTCTTCTGGCTGGCGAGGATCGCCTTGAAGGGAAAGGGCTGATTGCGGGCGTATGAGACGATCTCCACTTTTGAGAAGTATTCGCTGAACATCTCTTGCATGAACTCCACCTGAGGTGCCACAAGATTCTCGTGGACTTTGCCCTCGGGACCGATCCATGTCCAGGTCACCCCGGTGATGTAGAACGGTCCGCCGAAGTAGTCGGGGTTGCAGTAAGGGATCTTGATCTTGCAGACCTTCTCGGGGTTGAACAGCGGCACGAAACAGCGACCGCCTTCGGAGGTCCAGGCGGCCAGGTTGGCCACCAGCCTCTTGACGTCCGCCACCGACTCCACCAGACAGTAGGCGTACCACATGCAGGTGACCAGGGACCACTTGCCCTCCCACTCTGGGCGGGGATCCCGGAAATCTCCCGTGAAGAAGGGAACTCCAGGGTTGGAGCGCCGGGCGACCTCGAGCATGGCGGGAGAGAGATCCAGGCCGGCCCGCTCGAGCTGCGGGAACAGGGAGAGGAAGTAGCCGGTGCCACAAGCCACATCCAGCCAGGAGTCTCCCTCCCGGAGGAGCCCAGCCAGGAACTCATATTCCATCTCGGCCTTGGGTTTCCAAGCTTCGCACAGGAGGAACTGGTCGTTGTAGGTGTCGGCGTATGCCTGATCGTAGACTGCCAGCACCTGCTCGGGTGTCATGTCTTCACCTCGTTTCCTTGGTCATGCCCGTCATCGAGCCGCCGCGGATCAGGTCGAAGTAGAGAGCCGCAATTCGGCCGTGGTGGATCGACTCGTGGAGCGGCGCGAGCACCAGGATCTCCCGTGCCGCCAGGATCCGGCCGTCGCTCATCCGGCAGGGGCGGTCTAGCGAGTCGAGCCGGCGGGCGGCCTCGAGGAGGTCCTGCCGCGCAGTGGTCAGGTAGGCGAGGAGCTCCTCGGCCGGGGGCACGTCCTCCGTGGCCACGCTGCCGCGGAAGAATCTGTGGATGAGGTCTGGACGCCGTGGCTCCCCCATACCAAAGTAGTCATGCGCCCAGAGATCCTCAATCGAGGCGACGTGGGCCAGGTGCCAGCCGATATGCGGTCCGTTCGGCCGACCACGGATGCGCAGTAGCTCCGGGGACCAGCCCGGCTCTCTGCCAATCGCGTCCAGCGTTCCTTGCAGGCGGTCCCGGGAGAAGCGGAGACCGGTGAAGAGAAGGTCCAACTCGGTCATCGAGGCGCCTTTCATGTGCCGAGGATCCGGCGGTGCCCCCAGGCAGTGAGCGCCGTGCAAGCCAGGGCGATCAGCGCGAAGTCCAGACGGTTCAGGAGTGTCAGGAAGTAGGCGTCCACCAAGCACATCCCGGAGATCCAGGTGAGCACGGCCTCCATTGTCTTGGGGGGCTTGGCGAAGACCGCGCGCACCGCCCGAGTGAGCCAGCCGACCAGCAGCACGGCCACCAGCAGGACCGGCCATGGCTGCTCTGGCCGGAGCGGCACAGCCGCCAGCAGGACCAGCAGCGGCAGTGCGACGGCGATCCACCTGCGGCGGTCCAACGCTGCGGCGGTCTCGGAGCGCGCGACCAGGGTGAGGCCGATCGTATAGAGGGTCAGGGTGAGGCTCAGCCAACCGCCGACCCGCATGTCGAGAGGCCAGGCGACCGCCGCCGCCGTCACCAGATAGACGAGGCCGCGGCAAGCCCCCATGAGGAGCACCGTCGCGGCATGGCGCTTATGGAGCAGGTCATAGGCGATGATCGTCGCGGTGAGGACGCTCCCCAGGAGCAGGGCAGGCCGGCCAAGTGCGCCGAGCATCGCCAGAGCAAGGGCGAAGCAGACGGCGACGAAGGTGTATGCCTCGAAGAGAGGGACCCGACCGGAGGGAATCGGCCGGTCCGGCCGTTTCTCGCGGTCGAACTCGACATCCACGGCGTCGTTGAGGGCCATGCCGCCGACATAGAGTAGCGCCACCGCAGCGGCGGCCACGCCGACGAGCGGCCAGGAGAGCACCCCGGACAGCGCCCCTAGAGCACAACCCACCAGGGCATTGGTAAAACAGGTTGGGAGGTTGGAGATCCGCGCCAACTCGGCGTAAGCCTTCAGTCTCCCCCCGGCGCTTCGCGTACGGACATGTTCCATCAGGACACCCCTTTCGCGGGCTCCTTGAGCCTCGCCTGTCGCGCCAGCGCGCAGTCAGCGAGCCAGAGGATCTCCCGCGCAATGCCCTGGGCGAGATCCCGCCCCTGCAGCTCCGGCGGCAGGACTCCCCAGGCGTAGGTTTCGATCTCGAAGTGGCGTACATCCTGTCCCGGCTCCAGGCTGTCGAGACAGGCGAGGATGTCATCCTGCGTGGTGCCGAGCCTGCCGTAGCTGGCGAGGAAGAGCGGAACGTGGAAGTGGACTCGCCACTCGCCAGCTGGGCGGCCTGCGCGATGCGCCGCCAGGGCTGCGGGAAGGTCGTCGTAGAAGACCGTGGCGCCCCCCGCCTCCTGCTGCACCACCGTCTGGTGGAGGTAAGTCGGCTCTTTGAAGCCTCTCAGCTCGTCCAGGGCGGCCCGGCGCTCGGCCTCGCCGAGGGCCTCGAAGCAGATGCGGATCGCCGAAGAGACCTGCACCTTTCCCACGCCAACGCCGGCTGTGCGGTAGGTGGCAAGCGCGGCGGCCTGGTCTTCGAACATGACAGCCGAGTGGCAGACGTCGTGGCAGACTTGCAGGTAACGGGCGACGCGGCTTTCCCCGCCAGCCGGAAAGAGGTGGTCGTGGAAGAGCCGCACCACGTCGGCGGCCCGATCGAGCCAGCAACCCGGCTCGGGTTCGAGGTCCACGTGGACCCAGGTGCCCGTCCTCTCCTCGAGCGCCTCCAGCCCGTTTACGACCTTGAGGAGGTGGCGGACCGCCCGCGCGAGCCCACAGGCATCGCTGTCGACAGCCGAGCGCCAGCCGACCGGCAACGTCGAAAGACTCCCCTCGGCGCCGCGGGGCAGGAGGGCGGCGAGGACCGAGGCCAGATTCAAGGTGTAGTGGAGCCGCCGCTCGCTACGCCAGT
The DNA here is from genome assembly GCA_036380715.1 of Thermoanaerobaculia bacterium. Taxonomy (GTDB): domain Bacteria; phylum Acidobacteriota; class Thermoanaerobaculia; order Multivoradales; family UBA5704; genus UBA5704. Next base: position 70,265 of record DASVEF010000343.1, read on the forward strand.
CCGGTGTGTAGACGGTGTGTTTGACCGTCTGTCGATGGAAGTCGCCGTAAGGGAAGCCGTTGCAGGTGAAGGGCAGGAGCCCCCGCTGGGCGAGCCAGTCGGAGAGCTCATCCGCCGCTCGCCCCTTCGCCAGCGCGGTGGCAGCGCGGGCGGAGAGCCAGAGGCCCACACCGAGCGGCTCGTCGGGGCTCACTTCCCGCTTGACCGCCAGGGCATAGCGCTCCAGGTTGGCCAGTACCTCGGGATATGTGGAGCCAGCGTGTACGTTCATACAGTAGCCGACGACTGTGCCGGAGCCGAGGAGGTTAAGCATCCGCTGCCGGCCTGAACTTGGGACTCTGTCCGAGGAAGATGCGCGGGTTGTCGAAGCAGACGCGATGGAGCAGCGCCTCCGCGTACCCGCGGCGCCGCATCTCGACCAGCGCCTTGGGGACTGCCATCGGGTCGCTCTCACCCCAGTCGCCGGCCGAGTTCATGCAGAGCCGCTCGGTGCCATACATCTCGATCATGTCTACCGCCCGCTGAGGGGTGCATTTGGAGTTGGGGTAGAGCGTCATGCCGGCCCAATAGCCGCGGTCGAGCACCTCGGCGATTGTGTGTTCCTCGACATGATCGATCAATACGCGGTGCGGCTCGACTGCCGGGTTGGCGTCGAGGGCATCCATGATGAGGCGCGTGCCCTTGCGCTTGTCCTCGAGGTGAGGAGTGTGAACCAGAATGAGCTGGCCGTGCTCAGCGGCGAGAGCAATATGCTCCTCGAGAATCTTCAGCTCATTGCGGCTGTTCTTGTTGAGCCCGATCTCGCCGATCCCCAGGACGTTCTCGGCGGCGAGGAACTCCGGGATGATCTGAAGCACCTCGCGAGCGAGGCCCAAGTCCTCGGATTCCTTCGGATTGATGCAGATCCAGGTATGGTGGCGGATACCGTAGAGGGCCGCCCGCTTCGGCTCGAATGTGGTCAAGTGACGGAAGTAGTCATAGAAGCCACGGGCCGAGCTGCGGTCGAAGCCGGCCCAGAAGGAGGGCTCGGTGATGGCTACGCAGCCCGCTTGGGCCATGCGCTGGTAGTCGTCCACCGTGCGCGACACCATGTGGATGTGAGGGTCGATGTACCTCATACTGATACTGCCTCCCGCACGCCGCTGTCCGCCCAGGCCCCGTAAGCACCCTTGAGGCCGGCCGCTGATTCGAGGGGCTCCAGCGTGGGATCGCTCAACAGATCCAAGATCCGTCGGGTGCGCTCGCCCCGTCCGTCGAGGAGCACCGCGATGCCGCGCTGCAGCGCTTCGACAAGGAATTCCGCAGGCTTCTCGCCGGAGGACGAAGGCTGGGCCCGGTCGACGCGGTCCAGGAAAGCCGCCAAGTCGAGGAGCTTGGCCCGGTGCTCCAGGAAGTAAAGGTCGATGACCTTCGCCCGCGAGAGCAGAGGGCCTGGAAAAGCGGTGGGATGATGTTCCATGACAACACCTCCTGTGTGCGCCATGTTTTCGGGTTTGCCGACGTTCAGGATCCCAGGGAGAGCCGCCGGGCGCCGAGAGTGCTGCGGTTGTAGAGCTGGTCGAGGGCCGATGATACCGCGTCGAAGTCGATCTCGTGGACGTTGACGGGATTGCCGATCCCGGCAAGCATCGTGACAGTGAGCCGCCCGCCAAGGTGCTCACGGAACTCCTCGAGGCCTTGTTGCAGCCGCTCGGTATCGGCGAGCGCCTCGTCGTACAGCTCGAAGCCCAGATCCGAGAGACAGTCGAGCACCACCTCGGCCTCGGCTGGATCAAGGCCGAGGACGAGGCTCGAGTAGAGTGTGTCCAAGGCGACCCCGATCGCCACCGCCTCGCCGTGGCGTAGGCGGAAGTTCGTAATCTGTTCAAGCTTGTGGGCCGACCAATGGCCGAAATCGAGTGGCCGCGCCTCGGTCAGCTCGTAGGGATCCCCGCCGGAGACGATGTGGCGCAGGTGCAGTTCTGCCGAACGGCGTAGCGCACGCCGGGACGGTTCCATCTCGCGGTGACGAATCCTCCAAGCCTCGTCGGCCAGTTGATAGAAGAACTCCTGGTTCTTGATCAGGAACACCTTGACCGCCTCGGCGAAGCCACAACGCCAGTCGCGGTCGGAAAGGCTGGTGAGGAAGTCCTCGTTGTTGATCACCGCCCAGGGAGGCGTGAACACCCCCATATAGTTCTTCTTGTTGAAGAAATTGACTCCATTCTTCACCCCGACGCCGGAGTCGGCTTGCGATAGGGTCGTCGTGGGGAAGCGGATCAACCGCACCCCGCGGTGGGCGGTAGCGGCCGCGAAGCCCACGGCGTCGAGTACCGCGCCTCCGCCGATCACCACCACGTAGGAATGGCGGCAGAGCCCGGCGTCGTGGATGGCGCGCAACACCCGCCGGTACTCCCGCAGATCATTCTTGCAACGCTCGCCGCCAGCGATGAAGTGGATCGGGCCTGCCATCGTCAGGTGCGAGTGATGGGCGGCGACGTAGGTCTCGATCTCGGTGCGCAGGCTGGAGCGGGTCTGGCCCAGGCTGCTGTCGAGGAAGAAGAGCAAGCGCGACGGGCGGTCCTCTTTAGCGCCCACCACATCGCGCAGCACCGTGTTGTCCGGCCGGAAGGCCGCCTGGGTGAAGCGGAGGCGATGAACGAAGCGAACTTCCAAGGGTTCGTCAAGGCTCAGGTCACGACCCATAGCTCCTCTCCCTGTTCTCAAGAAATCATCCGCACAATGCCCCGCGAGCCGTCCACCTCCAGGAGCTGGCCATCGTGGATGCGGCTCGTGGCCGTGCCTGTCCCCACTACCGCGGGGATGCGGTACTCTCGTGCCACTACGGCACAGTGGCTCAAGACGCCGCCGGTGTCGGTAACTACGCCGCCCGCTGTAGAGAAGAGCGGAGTCCAAGGAGGCGCGGTGGTCTTGGCTACTAGGATGTCGCCCGGCCGGAGCTTCCCGGCCTCGGCCAGCGAGCCGAGCACGCGAGCCGGCCCCCGCGCCACTCCAGGAGAGCCGGCGTAGCCGTTGAGCGCGCCTTCTTCTGCGGTCAGTATGGGTGGGCCGCCGATAAACTTGGTGATCGCGCGGTGGAGCGGACTGTCTGGAGGGGGGCCGCTGGGCATAGCCCCCACCACGGGCAAGGGCTCGACCCCGGCGAAGCGCTCCATCTCGGCCCGCCGCCCGGCGATGCGCTCCCGCAGGCCGGATACCGGCGAGCGCAAGACATCCTCGATCTCGTCCAGGCGCAGGAAAAAGACGTCGCCCTCCTGCTCCAGAACCCCCTCGCGAGCGAGTCGGCGACCGGCCTCGAGGATGGCCCGGCGCACTCGGTACATCCCTTTCTGGTCGATCCAGAAGGCGTGCTCGCAGTGCAGAAAGCTTGCCTGCTGCGCAGCCCGCAGCAGGAACTCGAACTGCTCGACGACCGGCTGAGGGTAGTCGCGCAGCCGCTGCCTGGCCGCGGCTACCAGACTCTCGCGCTCCGCGGTTGCAGAAGCCGCCTCCTGGTCCAGGTCCCGCTCGGGTTGTTGGAGGTAGTGCCGCAGGCTGTCGAGCACCGGCGTGGGATCCTCGATCCAACTCGGGTTGGCGAACTCGGTAAACTCGTTGCTGCGCTCACCATACTCGGCGAGGTAGTCGCACAGCATGACGAGGAACTGCCGTCCCTCGGTCGTGGTCTCCAGCGCCTCCATGACCGCCGCACCCGGGATCGTCGCGAAGGCTGCCACCACGTGCGGCTTGGCAAGCGCTGCACGGCTGAGGCGCCAGAGCGCGCGCTCGGTCTCCACGGTCTTGTTGTCGAACCCTTCGATCAGGCGGTACGCCTCCAGCGGCTCGCGGTCTCGGAACAACTGGCTATACATCTCCTCGAACAGGCTCGGCGCCAGCAGGAACGGGATGCCGAGTTGGAAGTGGATCTCCCACAGCCGGGTGTACCAGCGCTCGGTGTCTTCGAGGTGCGCGGCCAACTCCTCGGTCGAAGCGCCGGCGAGGTCGAAACGGTCCCAAGAGGCCAGGCGCTCCTGAATTTCCGGCAGCCACTCTTGCTGCCACAGCGGCAGGAGGCGGGCGAGTGTGCCCATCAGCCGCTCCTGGGTTTGGTGCTGGAGGTGCTCGAGCTCCTCAGGCGAGTTGGGAGGGGGGACGACCGCCTGGTAGGCGTAGGTATTGATGCTGCGGAAGCGTGCCCGCAACGGCAGCGCGAAGGTCGCAGCCGCGGCGTTGAATCCCCGCTCAAACGCTCGCGCCGCGAGGTCGCCCGTGAGTGGGGTGACCGGGCGTGGCGCATGCATCCGGTCGTGTCGCCAAGTCAAGCGGGCCTCCTCCGGGTCTTCCCAGTAAACCTGGAAGACAGGGGCGGGGCTGGCGGTGGTGGGTTGGATTTGCAAGTCGCTCTCTCCTTCGGCGGTTCCTCAGTTCAGGGAAGGGAGGTGATGGGCCGGCACTGGAGCAGGTACAGCCGGTCGCCGGAGTAGGCGCACTCGAGGTCGACGGGGTGGCGGGTCCGCTTCTCCAAGGCCTCGGCGAGGTCGGCCACCTCGATCGCCTGTCCGTCGCTGAGGGTCAAGCGATCGCGGAGGACCCGCGGAACCTCGATCTCGCGGGTGCCTCCGGGAGCACGAATGGTCATGAGCGCCTTTTCCCCTAACCGCCGGTGGATGATCCGGGGGCGGTTTCTGGAAACGGTGTACAGGTCGGGAGTGACGGCGCCGCCAACCAGGCTCGCGCCAAGCCCCCACGTGGCTTCGATCACCACCTCGTTCCGCTCCCCGGTCACGGGATTGGCGCTGAACGCGACCACCGAGACGTCAGCCAGGACGAGTTGCTGGACGAGCACCGCCAGGCTCGCGGCATCAGGCAACCCCCTCTCCCGCCGATAGCTGGTAGCGTGGGCCGATGTCGCCGAAGACCAGCAGCGTATGACAGCCTCGGCGACCGCCTCGACACCGGAGACGTTGAGCAGGCTTTCGTACTGCCCGGCGCAAGAGGCCTCGGCGCCGTCCTCGTCGCAGGCCGAGGAGCGGACGGCGACCGGGACGTCCGCACTGCCGCAGCGGCTGCAGAGCCGCTCATAGGCGGCCTTCAACTCTCCTCTGAGCGGCGCCGGCAAGGTGGCGCAGGTGGGCGCGGCAGGGTTTGCGAAGCAGCGGAGAGCAGTGAGACAGAAGCCAGGGGGGACGGGATGATCGGCCGCCGCGAGGCGGCTCAAAATCGCAGCCTTCCTACCGCTCCGAGTAGGGTCGTGACAAGCCTGGTTCCCAAGCCATGAGATCTGCATGAAGACAAATCCCCCCACTGGTGGGCGAAAAAGCCTCGCCCAGCCGGCAAAGAGCCCAGTGTCGGCTATAGTCGTCTGTTAAACGGTCAGAGCCGCTATTGAGAGGCGCGGAAATGCGGCCTGACGCTGTCTTTGAACCGCTTGAACGACCCGAAGTGGCCCGACAGCTTCGTTTGGCCCCACTTCTTCATCCTGCCCATGAACTCGTAGACGGTATCTGGGCTCGTCCCCAGCTTTGGGGCAATTCCAGCGCACAAAGCGCGCTTGGCCCCCTCGATGTCACCCTTTTCGAAATGCTGTCGGATCTGGTAAACGGCGTCGCGCTTGTTGGCGAATCGTTCCTTGTTCCGGCGATGGAACTTAACCAGCGTCTCAGTGCTGAGCCCGAGTTTCCTTGCGACGGTATCGGCGAGAGCGTGTTTCCCTTCAGTACTGAACGAACCCATGCTCTTCCTCCTTTTTGGCTATGCCGCAACAGCAGCAGCAGTTTGGCGCGATACTAAATCAGCTCGCCCGAAAAAGAAACGTTATTTATGATTCGCAATAAGGATTGATTCAGTGGCGTGGGCTCGTCATTCTAAGGGATAAATGAATTATCGATGCCAAGAATCCGCGCCTCTGTTCTTCTGAATTCCGGCGACAGACCGATATGACTCAATGAGCTTGCCTGAGCCATCGGCGACGGGGGACCTCCTCTGCCGCGCTCCACTCCCGAAAGGGGCTGCTGCCCCAAGAGTACTAAGCTCTCCGCCCATGGACAACCTCTGCCACACCCTGGTCGGCTCCGCCCTGGGCAAAGCCGGCCTCGAAAAGCGGACTCCGCTGGCCACGGCGACCCTGCTGATCGGCGCCAACCTGCCGGACGTGGACGTCTTCGCCTACCTCTGGGGACCGGAGACCGCGCTCTCCTTTCGCCGCGGCTGGACCCACGGCGTTCTCGCGCTGGCCCTCTGGCCGTTCCTGCTGACCGCGGCGATGCTCGCCTGGGACCGGCTGGTGCGGCGGAGGCGCCGGGGAGCCGAGCCGGCGAGCCCGCGGGCCCTGCTCCTCCTGGCGACGATCTCGATCCTGTCCCATCCGTTCCTCGACTGGCTCAACACCTACGGCATGCGCTGGCTGATGCCGTTCCGGGACGCCTGGTATTACGGAGACACTCTGTTCATCGTCGACGTCTGGATCTGGCTCGTCCTGTTCATCGGTATCGTGGCCACGCGCTGGCGGCAGGGGAGGGGGACGGCCAGGCCGGGGCGCCCGGCGCGGGTGGCGCTCGCGGCGGTCTGCGTCTACATCCTCCTGATGGCCGCCGCGCAGCTCGCCGCCCGGTCCATGGCCCGCGAGCACCTGGCGCGGATGGGAGATCCTCCCGAGCGGATGATGGCCGGGCCGCTCCCTCTGACTCCGTTCCGCCGCCAGATCGTGGCCGAATCGGGAGACCGCTACGCCCTCGGCACGGTGAACCTGCTGAGCCGGCTCTACCAGCCCGGCCCGATCCCGGAGCTGCCGAAGAACGCCGGCCATCCCGCCGTGGCCGAAGCCGCCCGCATCCGCGACGGCGCCATCTTCCTCCACTGGGCGCGCTTCCCGTTCTTCCAGATCGAAGAGGCGCCTGGAGCTTTGATCGTGCGGATGACGGACGCGCGATACACGATCAATCCGGGGACGGGATTCGGGAGGGAGACGGTGGAGGTGCCGAAGAAGGATTAGGCCCCGCGGCAAAGCCGTCTGGGGGGTTTATCTGGTACGACCAGCGGTGATACCATGGCTCTCATGAGCAGCGCCAAAGTCGCCATCTCTCTGGATCCAGAGGCCCTCAAGCAGGTCGACCAACTCGTCGAGGGGGGTGTCTTTCCGAGCCGCAGCAAACTCATCCAGGACGCGGTCGCCGAGAAATTGCAGCGGCTTCGGCGGGTCCGCCTCGCCCAGGAGTGCGCCAAGCTCCAGCCTCTTGCCGAACAGGCCGCAGCGGAAGAACGCTTTCGTGGCGAGGCCGAATGGCCCGAATACTGAGAGGCGACATTTTCTGGGCCGACCTCGATCCTGTCCTGGGCCGGGAGCAGGCCGGCCGGAGGCCGATCCTGGTGCTGAGCCAGGACGTCTTCAACGAGCGCTCAGGGACCGTCATCGCTGTCGCGCTCACCAGTCAAGAACCAGCCGTCGGTTATCCTCTGGCTCTGGAGATCCGGTCCGTCCCTCTGCCGAAGCGTTCCTGGGTCAAGATCGGCCAGATTCGTACGCTTTCGACTGAGCGCCTTGGGAGCCTTCTCGGGCGTTTATCTCCCGAGGAGCTCCATCGGGTGATCGAGGGCCTGAACGAAATCATCGGCGATTAGCGGTGAGCCCGGCAGGAGGGCTCCGGACGAGACGACGAGCGGTTGGAGGCCAAAACAAGCGGGTGGCGGTTTCCGGCGAGTTGTTGGACCGCTTGGGGACTTGTTCCGGCGCTCAAAGATTCGCTTCCCGCGTCCAACGGCTCGCTTTGGCGTCCAAAAACTCGTTGGAGCGACCCAACGATTCGCTTCCCGCGCCCAACAGCTTGCTTTGTCGTCCAAGAGCTCGTCAGAGCGCACAACAGCTCGCTTCCGGCCCCTGACGGCTCGTTTTGGCGTCCCAACGAGTCGTTGGAGCGCCTGACGACTGGATAGAGGCCGCTGCCCACTCGCTGGAGGGCTCGGGCGGATGCCTGGGCGGGAGAAGGCGGCCGTTTCGCGCAGGCCGGCTTATCGATATACGGACATCTCCTGGTCCAGGTTTGGCTGCAGATCCCTCGCTAGTACCGTAGCAGCGCCGCCACCTCGCCGGCTTCCGAGAGCGCCGGGATGGGATCGACGAAGTCGGCTTCGGCGCTGGTCAGGGCGAGCAGCTCGACCAGCTCGTTGACCAGGTCGACCTTGAAGACCTCCTCCGCGCCGCAGATCGGACACTTTTCGGGGGAGCCGTACGCGAGGTTCTCGCATTCGCGGCAGCGCACGCCGGAGATCCTGGCGTCGCGGGTCACCGCCATCTTCTCGACGCGCCCGACGGCCGCGGCCTTGAGGACCTCCTCGGGACCGGTCACGGCGAGGCCGCCGCGGCAGTACTCGTCCTTGATCTTGTCCCAGAGCTTCGACTCGGCTTCGCGCTCGGCGGCGGAGAACAGGTCGAAGGCGGTGTCGAAGATCGGTTCGTCCCCGGCGCTGAAGTCGACGTTCTGCTTGCCGGCGAGCTTGGCGGTGAGCGGTGGGGTCAGGGCGCTCTCGATCTCGATCATGGTCTCCTGCGAGCCGACCAGGAACAGGCGGTCGAACTTCTCTTTCTGATCCAGCTCGGTGAGGAAGTCCACGATCTCCTTGGCGTAGTGCATCAGCTCGTTGCTGCGCCGCCGCTCGTAGCGCTTCTGCGACCAGCCGCCCTTCTTGACGTTGTTCTTGACGTCCCCCTTGATCTTGGCGTCCTCGTCGACCCGCGCCGAGGTGACGAAGAAGACGCGGGAGGCGGTGTTGTCCGCCGCGACCACGGCGAAGTTCTCGTACTCGTCCTGGAGCTCGGCGAGCGGGCGGATGTACGGCGAGGAATCGACCCAGAGGAAGTCGCGTCCCGGCACGGTCAGCGGAAAGGCCTGCACGAAGTCGAGAGCCCAGCAGGCGAACAGGGCGACGCCGTCGGTCGTCCAGGTGTGCTCGGTGAGCCACTTCTCGATGAGCTTCATGTTCTCTTCGAAGTGCTCGGCCTCCACGGGGTTGTCGGAGAGCAGGGACCGGATCTTCTCGATGCGCGGCTTGAGGCCGTTCAGCGACTCCGAGTTGGACAGGTACAGGCTGACAAAGGCCCGCTCGGGGCCGGAGACCGCGGCGAGCTCGCGCAGGTCGATGTTGTTGAACATGACGTCCGTTTTCCTCCTCGCGTCCCAGGATCGGGAGCACGGCGGGGAGGTGCAAGAAGCCGGCCACCTGTAAACCAAACGTAAATCATCTTTTTACAGAGAGGAGATAACTCCGTCCTTGTCCGTCTCGTAGATGGGGACCAGCGGCGGGAGGACCGGGGATGGGCCTCGGCTCTCTCCTGGCCGTGGAACCCCACGTCATGTCTGCGAAAGCCTTTTTCCTCCGTGGATGGGTGTGGCTCCGGCGCATGGCGGTTCTTCTTGCGGCCGGGGCCGCTTCGGTTGTCTTCTCCTGCAATCCGGCGCTCGGGGAGGTCTCTCCCGGGCGCCCCGTTCTTGCCGCCCGGGCGATCCCCGAGCCGATCACGCTGGATGGCTGGCTCAACGAGCCGGCCTGGCGCGAGATTCCGGCGGCGTCCGGGTTCGTGCAGCGGGAGCCGAAGGTCGGCGAGCCCGCCACCGAGCCGACCGAGGTGCGGATCGCCTACACTCCGGCGACGCTCTACATCGGCATCCGCGCTCTGGATTCGGACCCGCGGGCCGTGGTGGCCCGCGAGATGACGCCCGACGCCGACATCGTCACGGACGACTCGGTCTCGATCGTCATCGACACGTTCCTCGACCGGCGCAACGGCTATTTCTTCGCCACCAACGCCAACGGCGTGCGGACCGACGCGCTGATCAGCGACGAGGGGGACGGCTTCGACGTCGAGTGGGACGGCCTCTGGCAGGTCGAGGCCCGGCGCACCGAGGAGGGGTGGTCGGCCGAGATGGCGATCCCGTTCTCGACGCTCCGCTTCGCGCCGGGGAGCGGGGAGTGGGGCCTCAACGTCCGGCGGCTGGTGCGCCGCAAGGGGGAGGAGACCTACTGGGCGCCGCTGCCTCTGGAAGCTGACATCGCCAGGATGTCGCTCGCCGGCCGCCTCTCCGGGATCGACGGCATCACTCCCGGGCTCAACCTGCGGGTCAAGCCGTTCGCCGTGGCCTCGGGCCGCGAGTCGCTGGCCGCGCACGAGGAGGCGGCCCCGATCGGAGCTGAGGACGGTTTCGAAACCGGCCAGGAGACCGGGCTCGACCTCAAGTGGGGCGTCGGCCGCGGGATGTCGCTCGACCTGACGGTCAACACGGATTTCGCCGAGTCGGAAGCAGACGAGCAGCAGGTCAACTTGTCGCGGTTCTCGCTGTTCCTCCCCGAGAAGCGCGAGTTCTTCCTGGAGAACGCCGGCATCTTCGACTTCGGGCCGCGCACGCCGTTCGGCCAGACGCTCTTCCGCCCGTTCTTCTCGCGCCGGATCGGCATCGGCGCGGACGGCGGATCGGTGCCCATGGAGTGGGGCGCCCGGCTCTCCGGGCGCAGCGGCCCGTGGAGCCTGGGCTTCATGGACGTCCAGACCGGGCCGCGGGGCGACGGGGAAAGCGAGAACTGGGGCGTCGTGCGCGCCAAGCGCCGGATGGGGGATCGCGCGACCCTGGGCGTCCTCTCGACACGCCACGACAGTCCGGAGGGGACCAACCTCCTCTATGGGATGGACGGCGACTACCAGCCGACCTCGCGGCTCAAGCTGCGCAGCTTCTGGGCGATGAGCGACGACCCTTCCCGGGGGGGCGACGCGGCCGGCGGCGCCGGCGCGGTCTACCGCGGCCCGCGCTGGCGCTGGAGCCTCGACGCGCTGGAGATCGGCGACGATTTCAATCCCGAGATGGGCTTTCTCCTGCGGCGCGGCGTGCGGCGCTACGCCGGCAGCGCGACCTGGCTGCCGCGGCCGGACATCCCAGGCGTCCGCTACCTCTTCTTCGAGAGCCGCAACCAGGTCTACACCGATCTCTCGGGCGAGGTGGAGTCGATCTACAGCGAGCTCGATTTCTTCGCCCTGCGCACGAAGTCCGACGACGCCTTCGGCTTCTTCGCGGTCCACAACTTCGAGCGGCTGGAGGAGCCCTTCGAGATCCGCCCGGGCGTTGTGATCCCGGCGGGCGAGCACGCGTTCGAGCAGGCCGGCGCCTGGTTCGAGACCAACGTCTCGCGGCCGGTGTCGGTCGAAGCCTGGGTGCAGCAGGGGGATTTCTTCGACGGCGACCGGTTCGCATCCGGCGTGACCCTGCGGCTGCGGCCGGGCCGCCACTTCCGGTCGGAGACGATCTGGGACCACAACGACGTCCGCCTGTCGGGCGGCTCGTTCTCCACGAACCTCTTCCGCCAGCGTCTGCAGGTGGCGCTCACGCCGGACCTGTCGACCGCGGCCCTCGTCCAGTACAGCGACGCGGCGGAGCTCCTGGCGGTCAATCTACGGCTCGGCTGGACCTACCGGCCGGGCGCCGACCTGTTCCTGGTGCTCAACGAGACCTGGGACGCGCCGAGCCTGGGCGGCCGCCGCGAGCGCGACCGCCAGGCGATCCTCAAGATGACGTACCTGTTTGCGATGTGAGCCCTCACCCCCTGGCCCCCTCTCCCGTCACCGGGAGAGGGGGAAAACGCATTCAAAACGCACGGAACAGGGATCGGGTGGTGGCGCCCCTCTACCGGTGACGGGAGAGGGGACGGGGGTGAGGGTCTACGCCGCGACGCTGCCGTCCGCGACCACGACCTCTTCCTTGCGCTGCAGCCAGGCGCGCACGTTGAGGAGCGGTCCCGTCATGAACGTCGTGATGAGCGCCATGAGGACCAGCATGGCGAAGATCTTCGGCGAGAGGACTCCCAGGTCATAGCCCAGGTTCAGCACGATCAGCTCGACAAGGCCGCGGGTGTTCATCAGCGCGCCGAGGCCGAAGGAGTCGGCCCAGCTCATCCCCGTCCAGCGCGCCGCCAGCATGCTCCCCACCAGCTTGCCGGTGATCGCCAAGGCGATGATCCCCAGACAGACCAGCCAGCTCCAGCGGTCGTTGAGCAGGCCGACCTGCGTGCGCAGCCCGGTGAAGGCGAAGAAGAGGGGGAGCAGCAGGACCGAGCTGAAGCTCTCCAGGCGCTCGCGGAGGAACTTGCGCAGGCTGGAATCCTGGGGCATGCACACGCCGGCGAGGAAGGCGCCGAACAGGGCGTGGATGCCGATCGCCTCGGTGATGAGCGCGGAGACGACGACGAAGAGGAAGATCGCCGCCAGGAAGCCGGTGCTCCGGGGCTGGTCCGGGGACTCGTCCTTGATGAGCCGGGCCATCCGGGGCCGCACCACGAAGAGCATCGCGGCGATGAAGAGCAGGGAGAGGGTGATGGTCAGGACCGCGCCGCCCATCCCGTTCGCCTTCACGATGGCCACCACCATGGCCAGCATGCACCAGGCGGTGACGTCGTCCACGGCCGCGCAGGCGATGGCCGTATTGCCGAGGACGGAGCGGGACATCCGGCGTTCCTCGATGATGCGCGCCAGCACCGGAAAGGCGGTGATGCTCATGGCCACGCCGATGAACAGGGCGAAGGCGCTGAACGGGATGCCGGCGGGAGCCAGGGAGCCGTAGAGGAGCAGCGCGCAGACGCTCCCCAGGAAGAAGGGCACGAGGATGCTCACGTGGCTGACCAGCACTGCCGCGTGCGCCTTCTGGCGAAGGTGTTGGATGTCCAATTCGAGCCCCACCACGAACATGAACAGGATGACCCCGACCTGGCTGAGGAGCTTCAGGGGGTCCATCGAGGAGGCGGGGAACAGGAAAGCCTGCGCTCCGGGAGCCAGCATGCCGAGCAGCGAAGGGCCGAGGAAGATGCCGGCGAGCATCTCGCCGATGACCGGAGGCTGGCCGATGCGGGCGAAGACCCGGCCCAGGCCGCGCGCCGCGGCCACGATGACGATGACCTGGAGGAGCAGGATGCTCAGGGGGTGTTGAAAGTTCTCGGCCAGCGACCGGGCGAGCCCGCCCGCGGGAGCCTGCGCGCCCTCGGGCTGCGCGGAGGCCGCCGGCGCGGCGATTGCCGGGACCGGGGCATCCGTCTTCAGCCGGGAGCCGAAGCCCAGGATGGCGTAGATTCCGGATCCGAAAAGGAAAAGGACGGCGAGATAGAAGACGAGGCTTCTGCGTACAGCCATGAGAGATCCCTCCAGAATAGACAGCAAATAAAAGATGCTACAGAGCCTGAGTGCCGGCAGCCCATCGTTCCGGGACATCCTGAGCCATCCCTTCTCTCCCTACATCAGTCCTCCATGGCTCTAGGCGAGCGGGTGTGAGACTTTGTTACGTGGATCAGCGTTCAGTCGAAATATCCGCTGACGTCCAGGATCACGTGCACCGTGCCGCTGCTCTGCAGGATGGCCTGGATCGTGGCGGTCCCAGCGCCGTCGGCCGCCAGGGCGAGGACGCCGTTGTTGCCGCGGGTCTGGCCGGCCCCGAAGCTGATCGCGCTCGTCGCCGACGGCGCCGGATTTCCAGGCTGGAGCGCCAAGTAGCCGGAGCTCGTCGCCCCCGTCACCGTCACGTTGACGGCCAGGGCCGCAGCCGTCGATGGAATGCCGCACTGCCCGAGCGTGGTGATGGTCCGCGGAATGCCCAGGGCCAGAGCCGGCCCCTGTTGCCGAGTGTCGAGCAACCGGCAGGGAGTGAGAGTGTAGAAGTCGCCCAGCGTGCGCTGCCTGAAGTTGGCGACGATCGGGGCCGTGAGGTCGCCGGTGCGGTGATTGTCCCGCTGATTGGCGATGCCCGTGGCATAGCCGGCATAGGTGAGGTTGGGGTTGGAGAAGCGGGCGACCCGGTTACAGCCGTTGGCACATGGGTTGGCGTAGGACATCACCGTGCGGAACACGCCGTTCACATAGTGACCGAACGACCAGGGGTAGGAGGCCTGGTTTGGCGGGCTGCCGTTTTCCGGGTTGTGCTCCATGCCCATGTTGTGGCCGTGCTCGTGGGCATAGCTGAGATTGCCGACGGCGCACCCTCGAGCCGTGACCTGGAAGGCATGGCTGGCGAACCACAGGCCGGGGTCGTCCATGACCCAGCCAACCCCGCAGCCCTGTCCGCTCTCCACGAGCAGACTGACCAGGTCGGCGCGGGCTACGTCGCGGGCCGCCGCGATCCCGGCGTCGTCGGTGAGCCAGTACAGATCCGCCACCATGTCGCCCGAGTCGTTGCGGTTCGCCAGGACCGTCGAGACGAGGACGAAGCGCGCGACCATTCCGCTGTCGATGAAGGCGGTGTTCGCCATGTCCACGGCGTTCTGGGCCGTCGTCCGGATGGCCGCCGTGCCCCCGGCCGCGTTGCGGGCCTGCGGGGTGTAGGCGATCATCACGTCGATCTGATCCGCGGAGTCCGCGGCGGCGGCAAGGACGTCGTTGTCGAGCGGCGTTTCCGTGCCTGAACGCACGGGAGTGGGAGCGCCTCCGCACGCGGGAAACCGGTCCTGGTCGATCCGCGCGAGCCGGTGCCCTCCGTCGGGAAGCGGAGCGATCTCATAGACGCCCTCGGGAGAGAACACCAGGCCCGCGACGTGGGACTCGTGGAAGGTGAGCACCACGCGGTCCTCTCCCGGCCGGCCCAGCCAGCCTCGCCAGGTGACCTCCGCCGGCCCCCGGCGCTCGAGCCCGCTCAGGACGGCTTCGTAGCGGATCCCCCGGAACAGCTCGAAGCGGACCTTCTCCTGCCCTGCCGCGAGCTGCGATCCGTCGATCTCGATAGGACGCGCCTCGACGACGGCCTCGCCGCCGTGGAGGAGGTCCTGGCTGAGCGGCCCGCCCGAAAAGCGGAAGAGATCCGCCGGTTCCTGAGCATGTCCCGAGCCGGCGGCGGCAAGGATCGCGACCAGCCACGCCACGATCGATCGAGGCCTTCTGGAGCCGAGTCTTGTCATTTCGTTCCCCCCAGGTCAATGGTCGACAAAGCCGGATCATCCCGCCGGGACGGTGGGAGCCGCCGGGGCGCCGGCGAGCGCCCTGGCCGCGAAGTAGGGCAGCTCGAAATCGAGCGCTCTCTGCTGGCTCTTCAGGAAGAAGCCACGGGCGGCGACGGCGTCTCCGGCGGCGGTGGCGCGGACCCCCAGGATGAAGTAGGCGTGCGCGAGCATCGGGAAGCCGGAGCTCCGCGCGTCCCGGAGGACCTGTTCCGCCGGAACCGGCTCGCGCAGCGCCTCGGCCATGGTGGTCAGGGACCGGGCGTCCTGCTCCGCCAGCTCCTCGCCCACTCCGGCGATCAGCTTCCCGAGCCGCTCCTCGGCGGCGCTCCGGTCTCCGGCCAGCAGGAAGGCGGCCGCGCCGTAGAGCCGGTAGAGGGGCTCGCCGAGCTGCTCTTCGGAGTCGACGAGCTCCGCGGCCTCCCGGTATTGCCCTTGCGCCAGCATCTCCTCCAGGCGGATCAGGGCGGCCGGATATTCGGCGCCCGGGTGCTGCGCCGCCCGGTCCAGCTCTTTCATGACCTTGTCGCTCCGCCCTCCGTGCCGGAGGAGCTGCACCTCCAGGACCCAGACGTCGGGACTGTCCGGCTCGCTGCGGGAGCGCTTGGCGAGCATCTTCTCCGCGTCCTTGTGGCGGCCGTTGGCGAGCGCCAGCAGCCACCGGGGCCGCCAGAGGAAATCCTCGGGCTCTTCCTCTTTCCGGGAGCGGATGGCCGCGTCCGCCGCGTCCGGCGAGCCGGCGCCGATCGCCGCCAGGGCGTAGGCGGTGACGAGGTTGGGATCGTGCCCGGGGATGTCCAGGGCGCGCTGGAACGAGGCCATGGCATCGGCGTCCCGTTCGAGCGCCAGGAGCACGGACCCGAGCGCCGCGTGAGCCCAGGAGAGCTGGGGATCCAGGCGGATCGCCTCCTGATACGCGGACATCGTGGCGTCCGGGTCGTCCAGCAACCGCCCATAGAGGTAGTGGTTGGCCGCGGCCTCCGGATGCTCGTCGCGGCGCGCCTGGTACTCCCGCAGCAGGTCGCTCAAATGGCCCATGCTCTTCGCCACGTCCTGGTAAGCGCGGTGGGCGAGGACCTCCTGGTCGGGGCAGGCGGCGATCCAGGCCCCGGCTTCGGCCTTCGGCTTGTCCGGACGGTTTTCCATCGCCACCACATTGACGAGGCTCTCGCGGGCCGAGCTCCGGCAGGGCTCGATGCCGATCACCTTGCGCAGCGCCTGCTCCGCCTGCCTGGTGTCCCCTGCGGAGAAGCGGCGCACGGCGAAGCCTTCGAGGTCGAGGTCCGCGGCCACGTTGAACGCGACCCGTTTCTCGACGCCGTGCGCATCGCTCTCGATCTGCTGCGGCGCTTCCTGGAAGATGTAGTCGACGCCGGTCTGGGGGAAGAAGCGCTGCAGGGCGATCAGCTTCTCCTCGTACGTCGAGTCCTCCGCCTTTTCGGCGTATCCCAGGGTCTCCCGGCGGTAGACGCGCGCCTCGGCCACGTTGTAGACGAAGAACCAGGGCTCGAGCAGCGCGTCGACCAGGCCCTGCTCCGGGACGTTCGGCTCGTAGCGCTCGATCTCTCCGCGGTCGCCGTTGACCACCACCTGGTGTTTGCCGGGAGCGAGGGTCCGCTCGACCCGCTGGTCTGCGGGGATCGCGAAGGGCTGGCCGTCGAGCGCGACCTCGACCGGCTCGGCGAGGCCGTTGTCGAAGAAGACCTGGACGTGCTGCTGCCGCCACCAGGCGAGGCCCGCCGCGCCGGCGGCGCCAACCACCAGGAGAACCGCGAGCAGGGCCATCACACGTCCCCAGTCGGTCTGGCCCGTCCACGCCTGGCGCGGCTGTTTCTGGCGTCCGTCGAAAGGCCACCAGCGCCGCCCCGCCTTGCGCTCGGCCTCGCTCAGCGGGTAATTCAAGGCCTCCTTGCACTCCTTGATCCTGCGGAGGATCTCCCGGTCCTGAGCCAACTGCGGGCTGAGCGCGATCATCCGCTCGTACTGCGGCAAGGCCTCGCCCCATCTCTGGAGCTGCGCGTAGCTCTCGCCGAGGGAGTAGAGCGTCCGGATGTCCGAGGAGTCCAGCCGCCGCGCCTCTTCGAGCTCGCGGACCGCTTCCTCGTGCTGTCCGAGCCGGGCCAGGTGCTGTCCGAGGTCGAGGCGGATCTCGATGTCTCCAGGCTCTGTCGCGGCGGCCTGCCGGTAGAGCGGAGTGGCGCCGGCGAGGTCGCCCCGGAAGACCGCGAGGTCCGCGGCCACCTGGCTGATCCTGCCGTGCCCCGGGATCGCCGCGAGCGCCTCGCGCGCCGCCGTATCGGCTTCGGTGAGCATCTGGAAGCCGAGGAGCGCATGGAGGAGGCTCAGCCGGGCCTCGGGATCGCGCGGGTTGCGCTCGACCGCGGAGCGCAACGGCGCCAGGGTCGTCTCCATCTCCTCGCGGAATTGCGCCAGCGGAAACCTATGGTGCCGGCTGCACGCCGGGCAGTCGCTCTGGATGCGGAACTTGCGCAGAGGGATCAGCGGGATGTAGACGAAGCAGAAGAACTCCCGCGTGTCGTAGGACGAGAGCCGGACGAAGCGTCCGCAGAAAGGACAGTTGGCATCGAGGGCCGACACATTGCGCCGGCCGTAATAGCGCGTACCCACTCCATTCAGCGTGTAGGGCATACCGCCTCCGTCGAAAACCGGAACCAGGGATTTCCCTCCACGATACCCCGCCGCGCCCGGTCTGTAAAGGAAGGGGTGGGCGCTGGCCGAGAAGATGACTAGGGGAGAATCAGGGCAAGCTCTGCGCGAAGCTCAGGGGTTCTGCGCAACTTTCCCAGGAGGAGGCCAAGCCAGCCTTCTTGCCATAAGAGCGGCAAAGGCACGCCTTTCTTGTAGAGCCGCCAGAATTTTTCGGGGGCCTTCGGAAGGTCTTCGAACGGCCGCTTACCTCTGAGAGAGTCGGCGGCGATCTGGGTTCGCAGTTGCGCGATCAGCTTCCGGGGCAGCTCTTCGCGTTTCTTGGAAGAGGTGCACAGATCGTGCTCCAGGCACTGGGCCACCCACCACTCCCGGTCATAGAAGACGACTGCACGTACGAAGTAAGCGCTGTCTTGGTCCATGGCTCGATCCCTTGGCTCAGCTTAGCATGGGGGAGGGGTGGGGTATCCTGCGGGCATGTTCCGCATCCGCCGGATCTACGACGACGTCCTGCCAGCCGACCGGGACGCCATCCGCCAGGTTCAGGAGATCCTGAGCACGACCATCGAGGGCATTCACGCCGGAGAGGCGGAGCAGATCCCGGAGCGGCTGCGCAATCCGTTCCGGCAGCGCTTCCTGACCCGGCTGTTCGTGGCCGAGAAGCCGCCGGGCCGGGTGCTCGGCTTCGCCCTGGTCCTCCTCGACCCCGAGCTCCGGTTCGCCTATCTCGATTTCATCGCTTCGGCCCCGGGGCGTTCCGGACACGGCGTAGGGGGCGCTCTCTACCAGCGGGCGCGCGACGAGGCGCGCGAGCAGGGGGCGAAGGGGCTCTTCTTCGAGTCGCTGCCGGACGACCCCGCTGTGTGTGCCCGGGCGGAGAAGCTGGCGGAGAACGCCGCCCGGCTGCGCTTCTACGAGAGCTTCGGGGCGCGGCCCATCGCCGGTACCCAGTATGAGACTCAGGTAGGTTCCGAAGACGACTGCCCTCCCTATCTGATGTACGACGGGCTCGGGCTCGGGGAGCCTTTGCGCCCCGGCTTCGCCCGCAAGGTGGTGCGCGCCGTGCTGGAGCGCAAATACGGCCACCTCTGCCCGCCGGAGTACGTGGAGCGGGTCGTGTCCTCGTTCCAGGAGGATCCGGTCCGCCTGCGCGAGCCGCGCTATCTGCGCAAGGGGCCGCCGCCGCGCGAGGCCGCGGGGCGCGCGCCGGGCCCGATCCGCCTGGTGGTGAACGACCGGCACGACATCCACCACGTGCGCGAGCGGGGGTACGTGGAGGCGCCGGTGCGAGTCTCGTCGATCCTCGCGCAGCTCGACGGCAGCGGGCTCTGCGAGCGGATCGAGCCGCGCTCGTATCCCGACCGGTGGATCCAGGCGGTGCACTCCCCCGAGCTGGTGGAATACCTCCGGCAGGCCTGCTCCGAGATGCCCGAGGGCAAGTCGGTCTACCCCTACGTCTTCCCGATCCGCAACGCCGCGCGGCCGCCCAAGGACCTCTCGGTACGGGCGGGCTACTGGTGCATCGACACCTTCACGCCGCTCAACCGCAACGCCTATCTGGCGGCCCGGCGGGCGGTGGACTGCACGCTGACGGCGGCGGACGAGATCCTGGGCGGGAGGCGCTTCGCCTACGCGCTGGTCCGCCCCCCGGGGCACCACGCCGAGCGCCGCGTCTACGGAGGGTTCTGCTACTTCAACAACGCCGCCGTGGCCGCCCACTACCTGAGCGCGCACGGCCGGATCGCCATCCTGGACGTGGACTACCATCACGGCAACGGGCAGCAGTACATCTTCTACGAGCGCGACGACGTGCTGACGGTCTCGATCCACGCTCATCCGAGCTACGCCTATCCGTACTTCAGCGGCTTCGAGGACGAGCAGGGCGCCGGGCCGGGGGAGGGCTTCAACCTCAACCTCCCGCTTCCGGAGGTGGTCGACGGCCCGGCGTACCGCCAGACTCTGGAGCAGGCCTTGCGCAGGGTGCAGGGCTTCCGGCCTCTGGTGCTCATCGTGGCGCTGGGCTTCGATCCGGCCAAGGGAGATCCCACCGGCACCTGGCTGCTCACGGCCCGGGACTTCGAGGCGAACGGCCGGATGATCGGCGCGCTCGGGCTTCCGACGCTGATCGTCCAGGAAGGCGGGTACCGCACCCGCACGCTGGGCGTCAACGCGCGGCACTTCTTCGAGGGGTTCCTGGCCGGCGCGGGGAGGTGACCTCACCCCCCTGACCCCCCTCTCCCATCGCTCTCCCCCCAACCGGGAGAGAGGGAAAAGCACGGTCAGCCGATCCCGAGCTGCTTCATCCGCTGGAGCAGCCCTTTCTTCGAGACCTCCAACTGGCTCACCATGGCGTCGAGGTTGCCGCCGCAGGCGGCTCGCGACTCCAGGATCTCGGTCCGGCTGAGGTCGGCCGCCTTGCGGAGGCCCGGGAACTTTTCCATCAGCAGGTACAGCGAGGGACGGGCGATGCCGAGGTGCTCGGCCGCCGCCTTGACCTCCCAGCGATGGGCGCGCAGAGCTTCGAGCAGCTCCTCCTCGGACACCTCGGCGGGGGAACGGTACCCCGCGGGCTCCGCACGCCGGCGCGGCGCGGCCCCGGCGGCCGGCGCCGGCTCCGAGACGGCGGCCGCCTCGTTGACCGGGTGCGAGGCCTCGCGCAGCAGGCGCTCGACCTGGGGGCCGACCTGGACGGTGTCGAAAGAGCGGCTGTCGATGACGAGCTGCCGGGCCGCGTTGCGGAGCTGCCGGACGTTGCCTGGCCAGGGGTGGCGGGCCAGGCGGGCCACGATGGAGGGGGGAATCCAGGTGGGCTCGGTGCCCTGCGGCGCTTCGAGCCGGCGCTCCTCGCCGATCGCCTGGAGCTCCTGGCGCAGGAAAAAGAACAGCAGCCGTCCGAAGTCGTCGCGCCGCTCGCGCAGGGGCGGCAGGGAGACCTCGTAGCCGGCCAGCCGGTGCAGCAGCGGTCCCCGGAACCGGCCCTCCTGGATCGCCTTCTCCAGGTCGGCGTCGGTCGCCGCGAGCAGGCGGACGTCGACCTTCTGCGCGTCGGGGCTGCCGACCCGCTGGATCTCGCCGGTTTCGAGCACCCGCAGCAGCATCACCTGGACCTCGGCCGACGCCTCGCCGATCTCGTCGAGGAAGAGCGTGCCGTCGTGCGCGCGCTGGAAGTAGCCGGCCTGGTCGCGGACCGAGCCGGTGAACGCGCCTTTGACGGAGCCGAACAGCTCGGAGGTGGCGAGAGACGGAGGGATCGCGCCCATGTTCACCGACAAGTAGGTCCTGTCGCGGCGGCGGCTCGCCTGGTGGATGGCCCGCGCCACCAGCTCCTTGCCCGTGCCCGTCTCTCCACGGATCAGCACCGGCACCTCGAGGTCGGCCACGCGGCGGATCTCGTTGCGCACGCGCAGGAGAGCCTCGCTCTCGCCGATCAGGCCGGGGATGGAGGGGGCGCGGAATGGATCCAACGGGAGGGTGTGGAGGAGGAGCACCACGCGGTCGGACAGCTCGAGGACGACCCCCCGCCGGACCTCCTCGGCCGTGAAGTCTCGCGAGTCTTCCACCCAGACGCCGTCGGCCTGGACGCGCGTGCGGCTCTCGCCGGCGTTCAGCCGGACACCGCCCTCGCTCGGCAGCAGGCGGAGAGGGGTCCGGCTGATGTGGTGATCCCCCAGCGGTTGGCCGCCAGTCTGGCCGGGCGGCGCGAGCTCGGGCTCGTTCCGGGAGAGGTGGGCGGCCCGGCCGCCGAGCAGGTCGTCGAGCCGCGCCTGCTCGCCGATCCTCCGGACGTCCGGATGGTAGAGGATGGTGAGAGCGGGGACCCTGGCTCGTGTCCGCTTCCGCCGGTCTTTCTCGGCAGCCTGGACGCCCCAGACGTGCTGGGCGGTCAGGTCGCAGGTTTCCTCGGGCATTGCAAATCAGTCTAGCAAAAAGGAAATCTCCCCGGCGGGTGACCGCCGGGGAGAGGAGAGGAGGGAAGGCTCGGGTCTGTCAGCGGCTCAGTTCAGCGGGCACCCGAGGTTGTTGTCGCGGTCGATCTCGGAGGCCAGGGAGAGGATCTGGTCGCGGTTGCGGGTGGCGAGCGCCGCGTTCACGTCCGAGATCACTGACGCCGTGCTCCGTGGATAGTTCACTCCGGGGTGCGCGGAATCCAGCAGGGAGGCGACCGCCGCGCGGAGCAGGTTGCCGGCCGCGCCGTCGAGGGTGGAGCCGCCATCGAAGGACAGCGCCTCGTGCAGGCTGGCGGAGCCGAGGCTCGGGTAGCCGGAGGCCTGGGCGAACACGCTCTGCACGCGCTGGCTCGTCGAGTAGCCCGTCGCCGGCCAGGAATCCTCATGGTTCTTCCAGTAGCCCGGGGTGCAGCCCTGGTTGCCGGTCGGCGGAATCCTGCCGAAGTAGTGGCTGGGGTCGGAGTCGGTGACCGGGCTGCCCGTGGGCGGATTGCCGGTGACGGTGCCGATGTTCGAGTACTGGCCGGCGGTGGCGGTGCCGTTGCCGGTGCAGCGCATGGTCTCATTCGGCTGCAGGGTGCTCTTCGGGCAGCTCACGGCCACGCCGCGGTTGTCGGTGACCTGGATCTGGTTGAGGACGACCTGGCCGTTGTTGGTGACGAAGTACTCCCAGAGGACCGGGTTGCCGACGTTGATCTCGGGGCCGGTCGGGGTGTCCGCGTCCTGGCCGTTGGTGTGCTTCTCGATGTCGATGCTCGCCGGCCGCGGACCTCTGCCGAAGTAGTGGCTGGCGTCGTCGTCGCTCACCGTGACGTTGCAGGAGGTCTTCGCGGTCACCGTGCCGAGGTTGCGGTACTGGCCGGCCGTGGCGGTGCCGCTGCCCGTGCAGGTCATGGACTCGCCGGGCCGCAGCGAGGTCTTCGGGCAGCTCACGGCCACGCCCTTGTCGTCGGTGACCCGGACTTCGCTGAGCGCGACGGCGCCCGTGTTGGTGACCAAGTAGGTCCAGCTCACCGGCGAGCCGACATTGATCTCGGGGCCGGGCGCGTCGTCGGCGTCCTGGCCGTTGGTGTGCTTCTCGATGTCGATGGCGGCGTTCTGCTGGCCGAAGTAGTGGCTCGGGTCGGAGTCGGAGACCTCCGTGCCGTTCGGCGCCCTGCCGGTGGCGGTGCCGAGGTTGGTGTACTGGCAGGCGGTCGCCGTGCCGCGGCCGGTGCAGATCATGGACTCGCGCGGCTCGAGAACGTCCTGCGGGCAGCTCACGGCGACGCCCTGGTCATCGGTGACCTCGATGTCGGTCAGGCGGACGTCGCCGGTGTTCTCCACCAGGTACTCCCAGAGGACCTCGCCGCCGACCGGGATCGACGGGCCGGGAGGATTGTCGGCGTCCTCCCCGTTGGTGAGCTTCTCGATACGGATGCCGGGACCCCCGGGATCGGAAACCGGCAGGCAGTAGGACTGCAGGGCGACGCTGTAGCGGTTCACCGCGCTGTACTGGATGGCGATGAACGACTCCTCCTCTAACTGGAGGTCGAGCCAGCCGAAGGGATCGCGCAGGCCGAGCTCAGCGACCGTGATCGTCTGCATCGGCAGGAGCTGGAGATGCTTGCCGTCGACCACGGTGCCCGCCTCGTTGTAGATCTGCGCGTCGCCCTGCACATAGATGGAGCTGGCGGCCTGCGTCGTGGAAGGGCGGCCCGCCTTGTTCGTCCAGACGATCAGCCGGGTGCCGCCGCTGAAGGCCGCCCCCGACAGGAAGCGGAGGGCGTGGCGCGAGCAGAGCCCGGAGCAGCCCACCGTCTGGTCCAGGTTGACCAGGGTGTCGCCGTGCGAGAAGCTGCGGCTGGAGTCGACGAAGAAGTAGTCGCCCCACAGCGCCTTCTTCGACCGTCCCTCCGTCCGGATGCGGACGAAGCCGGTCGCGACGTCCGGCTGGTACACGCTGGAGTAGAACAGGTTGTCGAGCGGCGAGCGCTTGCCGGAGAGAGCGGCCTTGAGGTGGTCGGCCGAGGCCTTGTTCAGGCTGGCGCCCGCGATGCTGCCGGCCAGCCAGTTGCGCAGGTTGAACGTCTTGACCTCGTGCGCGGCCAGGGGCTCCGTGGTCCGGAAGACCTCGATGCCCCAGTTCGAGTGCATGGTGATGACGATTTCGACCGGCTCGTCCAGGGCATTGCCGACCGCGAACAGGGTCGTCATGCCGTCCGGCCGGGGCTCCACCTCGAAGTAGGGGAGCAGGACTTCCGAAGACGGCCTGAGCTGAGCCCACGCCCCCGTGCTGCCGATCATCATCGCGATCGCCAGGACCAGCCCGATCAGCGAAACCTTGGTATATCGGTACATGACCTTCTCCTTTCCGAGCCGTTGGAAAATTCCTTCGGCAGCCTGGAAGGGCAAAGGCCGTACCAGTTCCTTGATTCTTCTAAGTAGTGGGAAACAAGGGTTTTGCGGGGATCGCCAGGATTCCCCGCAAAGCTCTGTCAGGGTGTGTCAGAAGTGTCAGGCGCGTCAGAGGGTGTGTCAGGGCGCCGTCATAGGCTCGCGGCCCTCTCTCACGTAGGTCTCCATCAGCTTGAAGACGCGGCGGTACTCGTCGAGCCAGCTCGTCGGCCGCAGGAAGGCGTGCGGCTCGACCGGGTAGATGGCGGTCTCGAAGTTCTCCTTCTTCAGCTCGATCAGGCGCTGCACCAGGAGCACGGTGTCCTGGAAGAAGACGTTGTCGTCCTGCATGCCGTCGCAGATCAGCAGCGGGTCCTGGAGCCCGGCCGCGTACTCGATGGGCGAGCTCTTGACGTAGGCCTCGGGGTCCACCTCCGGCGTGTTCAGGATGTTCGACGTGTACTCGTGGTTGTAATGGGACCAGTCGGTCACCGGCCGCAGGGCGGCGCCGGCCGCGAAGAGGCCCGGCCGGCGGAACAGGGCCATGAAGGTCATGAAGCCGCCGTAGGAGCCGCCGTAGATGCCGATCCGCTTCGGGTCCACGCTCTTGTTGCGCACCATCCAGGCGATCCCGTCCTCCATGTCCTCCAGCTCGGGATACCCCATCTGCCGGTAGATCGCCGTGCGCCAGTCGCGGCCGTAGCCGGCGGAGGCCCGGTAGTCCATGTCGAGCACCACGTAGCCGTGCTGCGTCAGGAGCGAGTGGAACATGAGCTCCCGGAAGTACGAGGACCAGCCGGCGTGGGCGTTCTGGAGGTAGCCGGCGCCGTGGACGAAGATCACGGCCGGATACTTCTTCGCGGGATCGAACCCCTTCGGCGTGTACACCCGCGAGTAGACCGGGTCCTTGCCGTGCGAGGACGGGACCGGCACGATCTCGGGGATGCTCCAGTCCTGGGCCAGGAACTCCGCGCTCACCGTGCGCGTGAGCTGCCGCGCCTCGGCCCCGGGCGCCGCCGGCTGCACGAAGAGCTCGCGCGGCCGGAGGATCTGGGAGTTGGTGAGGAGCAGCTTGTCCTCCTGGGGCGAGAGCACGAATTCGGTGAGGCCGCCCAGGCCGCTGACCTGCTCGCTCTTGCCGCTCGCCACGTCCGTCCGCCAGACGTTGTAGAAGCCCGGGTGCTCGGCGTTGGCCGTGTAATAGAAGGCGCGGCCGTCGAAGGTGAGCACGGGTACGGAGACCTCGAAGCGGCCGCGGGTGAGCTGGCGGGCCGGCTTGCCGTCCATCCCGGCCAGGTAGAGGTGCGAGTGGCCGCTCTCTTCGGAGAGATACCAGAGGGTCTCGTTGTCCTTGAGCCAGCCGAATTCGTTGAAGTTCCAGTTGATCCAGGCCGGATCGGTGAGGCGGTGGCGGGAGACCAGCTCCCTGCTCCCCGGCTCGATGGTGGCGATCCAGCGGTCCTTGTTGTCGTAGGTCCGGAGCTGCAGGGCGAGCCGGCCGCCGTCGTCGGTCCAGGCGAGCCCGTAGAATTCGACCGGCCGCGCCTGGGGCTCCTCTTTCTTCGCCTCCTCCGCCTTCTTCGCGGGCTCTCCCGCGCCGGCCTTGCCGTCCTTCTTCTCCGCGTCCTTCTTGGCCTGCTCCCTGGCCTTCTTCGCCTTTTCCCGCAGGTCCTTCAGGGGATCGTCCTTGATCCCCGGCAGGGTGGAGAGGTCGATCTCGTGGCGCTCGTGGGCGCGCAGGTCGAGGAGCAGCACGGTGGGGCTGACCGGATTGCCGGTGCCCACCTTGGCGCGGACCTCCCGCGTCTCCACGTTGCCGCTCTCGGTGACGAAGCCGGCCAAGAGGCTCTTCTTGCCGGTGTCCATGTCCTTCGGCTGGGTGAGGACGACCATCCAGTCTCCCGTCGGCGATAGCGAGGTGCGGACGATCTCGACCTTGTCGCCCAGGTACCAGGGCAGGGGAGCGCGCGTGGGATCGGCCTTCTGCTCCTCCTGCTGGGCCTCCCGCGCGGCGTCGCGCTGCTCCTTGTCCTCGCGGAGCACGTCGAAGAGGCGGAGCTGCCGCTCCTTCAGATAACCGGGCTCCTCCTCGTCTTCCGGGTCCTTCTCCAGGCGCAGCTCGGCCGGCTGGGAGAGCAGCCCCGAGTCGAGGTCGTAGACGAAGATGTCCTTTTCGCCGCGGCGGAACCAGAAGCGCCGGTCGCCGGCCATCCAGCGCGGGTCGGTCTCCGCCTCCGCCGTTCGGGTGACCTGCCGGACGGCGCCGCTCTGGAGGTCCTTGACGTAGATGTCACCCTGGCGCGAGTAGACCTTGTGCCGGCGGTCGCGGCTGATCTCGCCGGGATGGTCGACGGCGCCGCGCACGAAATAGGGGACGAGCTCGGGCTCGCCGCCTTCCAGGCTCTGCCTGTACAGGTCGCGCAGCTCCGACCCCTGCCGCTTGCGCTGGTAGTAGACGGCGGTCCCGTCGTCCGACCAGTACGGCTCCTCCGGCGGAGTGCCGATCCAGTCGGGGTGGGCCATGATCTTTTCCAGAGTCAGCCTGGAGGCCTCGTCCGCCGGGCTGGCGGGCGAGGCTGCGCCCAGGAGGGCCGATGTCAGAAGGGCCGCAGCAAGGGAACGATGGGTCTGCATAGGCGGAAAAGGGTAGCACCGAAGCCTGCGGACGGGCACGAATCTTGTTACCGGAAAGTACCGCGTGAGCGATCTCCGCCAGGACGACCTCGTCCGCATCCGCCCCTGGGCCGACCTGTTCTTCATCAGCCAGGACCGCACGGTGCTGGCGACCGAGCGCGACGGCTTCTTCGACGGCGGGCCGTACCGCGGCCTTTTCGTCCACCAGACGCGCCTCCTCTCCCGCTACCGCCTGACGATCGACGGCAAGCCGCCGAAGCCGGTGGCGCTGTCGAACGTCTCCCAGCACCGCTGGCTCGGCTACTACGTGGCGCTCCCTCCCGGCCAGGAGCCGGGCGGTCGGGACGAGGGGAGCGGGCACATGGAGGAGCTCTCGGAGAGGACGCTGGAGATCCGCGTCGACCGCGTGGCGGGCGGCGGCCTGCGCGAGGAGATCGAGCTGACCAATTACAGCCTGGAGCCGACCGCGTTCACCCTGGAAATCGAGCTCGACGCCGACTTCGCCGACCAGGGGGAGACCCTCTCCGGTGAGCGCAGGCAGGAGGGGGAGATCGCGAAGCGCTGGAGCGAGGTGGACCGGGAGCTCGCGTTCGACTACCGTGCCGAGCACGGCTCCGCATCGATCGATCGGGGAATCCGCATCCGCGTGGAAGCTCCCGGGACGCCGTCGTACCAGGAGGGGCGGCTCGCCTTCCAGGTGGAGCTGGCGCCGCAGGAGAGCTGGCGGGCGCGGCTGGTCTTCGTCCCCGTGCTGCGCGATCTGGAAGGCGCCGAGCCGCTCCCCCCGCAGGAGTACGACCGCCGCCGCGAGACCTTCCTGAGCCGGGCGGCCAGCTTCGCCACGCGGGAGAGCGAGACCCTCGCGCCGGTGGTGATCCACGCCCTGGAGCAGGCAAAGAGGGATCTCGCCGTCCTGCGGCTGCACGATCCGGGCGAGACCGAGGACGCGTGGACCCTGGCCGCGGGCCTTCCTCTTTATATAGCGCTCTTCGGCCGCGACACCCTGACCGCCTCCTGGCAGGCGGCGATGCTCGGCCCCGAGATGATGGACGGCACCCTGCGCGCCCTCGCCCGCCTCCAGGGCCGCCGCGAGGACGACTGGCGGGACGAGCAGCCGGGACGCATGCTGCACGAAGCCCACACCGGGCCGCTGGCCGCGCTGGGGTACATCCCGCAGCGCCGCTACTACGGCTCCGTCACCACCTCCGGCTTCTACCCGCTGGTAGCCGCCGAGCTGTGGCACTGGACCGGCGACAAGGAGAGGGTGCGGCCGTTCCTCGGCCCCGCCCTCGACGGGCTGCGCTGGCTGGAGCGGTATTCGGACCGCGACCACGACGGTTTCTTCGAATACAAGACGCGCTCGCGCCAGGGGGTGGTCCACCAGGGGTGGAAGGACTCGGCCAATGCCATCGTGGACGAGGACGGCGCGCCCGTGCCGCCGCCCATCGCGACCTGCGAGGAGCAGGCGTTCGTGTACGTGGCCCGGCTCCACCTCTCGGAGGTCCTCTGGTGGATGGGGGAGAAAGACGAGGCCCGCCGGCTCTTCCATGCCGCCGGGGAGCTCAAGAAGCGCTTCAACGACGCCTTCTGGATGGAAGACAAAGGCTTCTTCGCCATGGGGCTCGACGCCTCCGGCCGGCAGATCCGCGCCATCGGCTCCAACGCGGGGCACTGTCTGGCGGCAGGCATCGTCGACGACGCCCTGGTCGAGCGCACGGCCGCGCGCCTCCTCGCCGACGACCTGTGGACCGGCTGGGGCATCCGCACGCTCTCGGCGCGGAACCCGGCGTTCAACCCTTACAGCTATCACCGCGGCTCGGTCTGGCCGGTCGAGCACGGCAGCTTCGTCCTGGGCTTCCTGCGCTACGGCCTGCACGACGCCCTGGAGAAGGTCTGCCGGGGCCAGCTCGAAGCGGCCCGCCTGTTCGACGCCTGCCGGCTGCCCGAGGTCTTCAGCGGCCACGCGCGCGGCGCCGGCCATCCCTTCCCGGCGCTCTACCCGCAGACCAACGCGCCGCAGGCCTGGTCCGCCTCCGCTGTCCTCTGCATGGTCCAGTCGCTGCTCGGCCTCTATCCTTACGCCCCTCTCCGGCTCCTCCTCGTCGATCCCCGCCTCCCCGACTGGCTGCCCGAGATCACGGTGCGCAACCTGCGGGTCGGAGAGGCGACGGTGACGATCCGCTTCTTCCGTGAAGGGGAGAAGAGCGGTTACGAGGTCCTCGACCAGCGGGGCAGGCTCCACGTCCTCCGCCAGCCCAGCCCCTGGTCGCTCACCGCCGGCTTCGCCGAGCGCCTGCGGGACGTGCTCGCGAGCCTCCTGCCGGCTTCGCTCTGACGCCTGATCCGCCATTTGATGCGACGAGGGGGTTACAGGAGCGGAAACTCTGTATAGAATCGTGCGTCTATGAACCCCCTGGCGTCATCCCCGGCTCTCCAGGACCACCTGCGCATCCTGGTCGTGGAGGACGATCCCGAGAGCCTCCAGATGATGGGAGCCCTCCTCGCGGTCTGGGGGCACGACCCCGTCCTGGTCCCCGGCGGCCCCGAGGCGCTCACCGCCCTCAGCGGCGGGATGCCGGACGTGATCCTGCTCGACCTCGGCCTTCCCGGCATGGACGGCTTCGAAGTGGCGCGCAAGGTGCGCTGCCTCCCCAACGGCGGCGACTCGGTCCTCATCGTGGCGGTCACCGCCTTCCGCAGCGACGAGCACCAGCGCCAGGCCTGGGAGGCCGGTTTCGACAAGTACCTGATGAAGCCGGTGGACATCGACACCCTGCGCCAGGTGCTGGCCCAGGCGCACCGCAAGAACTGAAAAATACGATCTTCAGGATCGTTTGTCCCGCTTTTTGGGGCTTCGAGCACTCTCAGAACAATCGCAGCACGGCAGTACGGGGCTCCCGCGGCCTCCGGCACCATCCGGTGCAGAAAGTCGCGGAACTACGATTCTATCTGGAGGGACTAGTCATGGCGAAGAGTGTCGTTATTGTGGGCGGAGGCTCGTCCGGTTGGATGACGGCGGCCTATCTCAGAAAAGCTCTCGACCCGTCAATCCGCGTAACAGTCCTCGAAGCGCCTCACATCCGAACCATCGGCGTCGGCGAAGCCACTTTCAGCACGATCAAGCTCTTCTTCGACTATCTCGGCCTCCCGGAGCACGAGTGGATGCCGAGCTGCAACGCCGCGTACAAACTGGCCATCCGGTTCCAGAACTGGACCAAGGAGCCCGGCCACTTCTATCACCCGTTCCAGCGCTACGACGCCGTCGACGGCTACAACATGGCCGAGTGGTGGCTGAAGCTCAAGCGGAACGAGGAGCCCTTCGACTACGCCTGTTTCACCATCCCGGCCATCTGCGACGCCAAGCGGTCTCCCCGCTACCTCGACGGCCGGGTGTTCGACGACAGGGTCCAGTCGATGTGGGCCGGCGACGCGATCGCCGACAACAAGTTCCTGAACGATCACCAGGTCCAGTATCCATACGCCTACCACTTCGACGCCGGCCTGCTCGCCAAGTTCCTCGAAGGGTACGCGACCCAGCGGGGCGTCGGGCTGATCCACGACGAGGTGAAGGAAGTGGTCCTCAAGGAGGACGGCAGCATTTCCCACCTCGAGACCCTCAATCATGGCCAGGTCGCCGCTGACCTGTTCGTCGACTGCACCGGGTTCCGCGGCCTGCTGATCAACCAGGCCCTCAAGGAGCCGTTCATCTCCTTCTCCGAGTCGCTGCTCTGTGACAGCGCGGTCGCCCTGCAGGTGCCGGTCGACATCCAAAAGAACGGGATCCGGCCCTACACGACCGCCACGGCCATGTCGGCCGGCTGGTCGTGGAACATCCCGCTGTACGGCCGGGTGGGGACCGGCTACGTCTACTCCTCGGCCTTCCTCTCGAAGGAGGACGCCGAGGCCGAGTTCCGCCGCCACGTGGGCCCCGCCGCCGACGGCTGCACCGCGAACCACATCCGCATGCGGATCGGCCGGACCCGCAATTCCTGGGTCAAGAACTGCGTGGCCATCGGCCTGTCGAGCGGCTTCGTCGAGCCGCTGGAGTCGACGGGCATCTTCTTCATCCAGAACGGGATCGAAGAGCTGGTCCACCACTTCCCCAAGGGCGCCGTCGACGAGGAGGCGGTGCGCAGCTACAACCGCAACACCGCCGAGTGCATCGACGGCGTGCGGGAGTTCCTGACCCTCCACTACCGCGCCTCGGACCGCGACGACAACGAGTTCTGGCGGGCGACCAAGGACACCTACATGTCGGAAGACCTGGCCGAGCGGATGGCGATCTGGAAGAAGCGGCTGCCCAACGCCCGCAACATCAACCCCAGGTACCACGGGTTCGAGTTCTACTCCTACTCGGTGATGCTGCTCGGGCTCAACCACCGGCCCGACTCCAACCTGCCGGTCCTCGACTTCCTCGACGACAAGAACGCGCTCGCCATGTTCCGCAACATCCGCAAGAAGTCGGAGCACCTGGTGAAGACGCTGCCGTCGCAGTACGAGTACCTCAAGCACGTGCGCAAGATGACCGGCGCCGACGAGGCGGTCTCGTACCGGCCGGCCGCGGCGCCCCGGCGGGCCGCGGTGCCCCAGCGGGCCGCGGCCGCCGCGGCGGCCGTCTAGAGCCTGTAACACCCACCCGCCGCCGATCGCCTGTAGGGTCGGAAGGCGGGTGGGTTTCCTCCAGCGACGGATCCTCCTCCCTCCTTCCCTTCCCCAAAGCGAAGGAGGTTTCTATGCAGAGATCCATTGGATGGGCTCTCCTGGCGTTCGCCGTCCTGGCGCCGCCGGCCGGAGCCTCGACGTTCATGGCGCTCTACCCGGAAGAGATGGTCGAGCACTCCGAGGCCGTGGTGCAGGGCCGGTGATCGAAGTCGCTTCCTTCTGGAACGCGGAGCGCACGGCGATCCTCACGGAGGCGGTCCTCGAGGTCGAGGACGCCATCGTCGGCGCCGCTCCCCAGTACGTGAACCTGCGCACCTTCGGCGGACGCGTCGGCAACTACGCCATCGAGGCGCACGGCTTCCCCAGGTTCCAGCTAGGGGAGAGGCTCGTGGTCTTCCTGGAGCCGGAGCAGAACGGCGCCCACAAGGTCCTGGGCTACCTCCAGGGGCAGTTCCGCGTCGTCGAGCAGGCCGGGCAGGTCATGGCCGTCCCGGCGATCGAGCAGGGCGTCCGCTACCTGACCCCGAACGGCCGGCCGGCGCCGCGCACCGCGCCGCTGGCGCTCGACGAGCTCAAGAACCAGATCCGCGAGACGGCGGGCCGCGTCGGCCGCCCGGCGGCCCGATGAGGACGAAAGGAGACGCCGCCATGAAAATCAGAACGGTCTCCACGCTCCTCGCCCTCGCGCTGCTGATCGCCGGCAGCGCCTACGCCTACGTCCCCCTGAGCCCGAGCCGCACCTGGGACTGCCCGGTCGACTACACCGTGGACAACCGCGCCGGCGGCGTGCCGTCGATCGCCGACGGCGACGGCGGCCGCACCCGCACCATCGACGCGATCACTTCCGCCGACGCCTGGAACGGCGCCGGCTCCGCCACGATCATCGCCGCGCACGCCGGGTCGGTGGGGAGCTTCTCCCTGGGCGATGGCGTCCCGATGCTCAACTTCACCGATCCGCTCTCGGCCTGCACCCTGGGCTGCCTGGCGGCGACCTTCACCGGCTACTACGCCGAGCGCTCCGCCCGCTCCGGCTCCTACGAGATCACCGACGCGGACATCGTCACCAACTCCTCGGGTTACAACTGGACCTCGCAGGACGAGGATCCGGGCGGCGCCGGCTGCTCCAGCGAGATCTACATCGAGGGCGTGATGGTGCACGAGATCGGACACGGGCTCGGCCTCGGACATACCGGAGTCGCCGGAGCCACGATGTACGCCTCGGTCTCCTACTGCAACAACAACCCGGCCACCACCGAGGCGGACGACGAGAGCGGCATCGTCTCCCTCTACGGCTCGGCGCCGTGCAGCGACTGCCGCGACTACACCAACTATCTGAGCGGGACCGGGACCACCCAGTACCAGCCCTGCGGCACCTTCTACTGGGGCAATGCCGGTTTCCAGAACGGCTACCTGCGCGGCCCGGCCGGCGCCGACTTCGACCTCTACCTCTGGCGCTGGGACGGCACGTCCTGGGTGCAGGTGGCGAGCGCGTTGAGCGTCTCCTCCAACGAAAACATCAGCTACAAAGGCGCGGCCGGCTGGTACCTCTGGGGGGTCTATTCCTACAGCGGCAGCGGCGCGTACCACTTCTGGGAATCGCACCCGTAGAGCCTCACGGTTGATCACACCCCTCTCCCCGGCGCCCGGGGAGAGGGGCCCCGTCCCGCTCAGAGTCTCTCTCGCACCTCTTTTATTTAGAAGTGTCTTGCCAACCCTCAAGGAGGAGACCATGAACAGAGTCATCGTCCGTCTCGCCGTTCTCGCCCTTTTCCTCGCCGCCCTGCCGATGGCTGCCCAGTCAGGAGCCTGGACCGCCGTGGGTTCCAGCGGAGACATCGACGAGGCATCCCTCGGGCTCTTCGCGGTCAACGGCCCCGCCCTGCAGCACGCGGGGGCTGCCACGGGAACCATCGTCGCGCGCTACAACGTCACCAACACCTTCGGTGGCGGCTTCACGGACGCGCCGCCCTGGACTGTCCTGGAGATGACCTACTTCGACAACTCGGTGCAGAGCAACATCGGCGCCGTCCTGCTGCAGGTGGATCGCTGCACCGGCGCCGTAACCCCCCTCTGCAGCCTCGGCAGCTTCGATGCCGCCGCGAACACGTGCACGTTCTGCGGCTTTCCCGCAGGGTCGATCAACTTCGCCACCAGCATGTATTTCGTCGAGATCCGGTTGTTCCGCAGCGTGGCCGCCGTGACCCCGCAGGTGATCGGCTTCCGGATCTTCTGAGCGCCTGCCAGGCCGGTTCTGTGAGAGCCGGGGGAGCGTGAGCTCCCCCGGTCGCTCGATCGGCCCGCCGCTCACCGGCTGTTGCCGCGCTCGCCAGGGCCGCCGTCTGCAGCCACGGAGAGGACGCTGGCTCCGGCCGCCAGTTGCCGAGGGCTCGCGGAGAAGACCGCGTTGGGAGTTCCGGCGGCCGCCCAGACGACGTCGTAGCTCAAGAGCGCCGCATCGATGATGGTCTCGAGAGGCGTTTCGTGACCGAGCGGCGGCACACCTCCGATGGCGAAACCGGTGGCAGCCCGGACAAATTCGGGCGTCGCTCTCTCCACCGCGCTCCCAATGTGGCTCGCCAACAGCTTGGTGTCGACGCGATC
Organism: Thermoanaerobaculia bacterium; assembly: GCA_036380715.1. Lineage (GTDB taxonomy): Bacteria > Acidobacteriota > Thermoanaerobaculia > Multivoradales > UBA5704 > UBA5704. The sequence continues at coordinate 104,080 of DASVEF010000343.1, forward strand.
GACGCCCCTCAGCACAACGACGACCGGTCGTCCCGTGTCTACCTTTCGAAACACGACCGACTTCGCAATCTGCTCCACGGCGCAGCCGATCGCGAGCGCGGCTTCGCCCGCGCTCCTGGTGGTCTGCGGCAGCTCGAGGACCGCCGATTCAATGCCGGCTGCTTCGAGAGCCCGCTGCACGCGCAACGCCGATCTGGACAGGTCCTCGCTCATCTCGGCTGGTGGCTACTGGAACTTGTATTGAATGTAGTTTGGCGGGCTCGTGAGCTTCTGGTCTTTCAGGAAGTCCCAAGCCTTCTCGTTGAACTGTTTGGCGCGATCATAATAGGAGTGGTCGTGCCGCTTCACCACTTCGAGATCGACGGTGAAGCCGCGCGATTTGAGCGCTTCCGTGGTCGCATTCACAGATTGAAGAGGAAAGAACGCATCCTGGTCGCCGACGATAATCTTGAAAGGAATCTTCCGCTTTGCCTGTTCGATGACCGCGAGCTCGTCCGGCTGCCGGAATGAGCCGGCGTGGACGGCCACGGCGGCAAAGTACTCGGACTCCATCAGGGCCAGCTTCATTCCGAACACCGCGCCGGCGGAGTGGCCGAAGAGGTACACCCTGGTTTCATCCACCGGGTGCCGCGCCCGAACGGCATCCACGACCACCTTGACGGTATCCGGACCGTCTTCAGGGATCGCCCAATACTCGGTGTCCGTTGAATCCAGGCCCGCGACGATGAAGCCATTGCTGTCGGCCAGCCGGGTCCATTTCTCGACGAGCGAGCGGCCGTTGCGGCCCGAGCCATGGAAGGTCAGGAGCAACGGTACCGTCTTTGCCTCCGGCGATTTCTCGGGAACATAGATGTAGTACGTTCGAGGAGTGCCGGCGCTGTTCACAGTCTCCTTCGTGATGCGCTGTCCACCGAAAACCGGGGCGGCGAGAACGAAGCTGGTGATCACGACCCAGATGGTTTTCCTCATCGTTTCCATCCTTGTGCTCCTGTTTGGCTGCATGGCTACACCCTCCTGGCTCCGCCGCGATATCGCCTGCCGTTCCGTCGAACCCGCGGTGGGCTTCGGAAAATTTTATGCTAGGCTGTCGGTGGTTTCCAAGCTCATTCAACCGCCGGTGTGTTCCGGCAGAGTTTGCCAGGGAGGGATCCCCATGCGTCTTCGCGCTCTCTTTCTCTTTGGCTGTATCGCCTTCGGCGCCGCTTCGGGCTGCCGTCCGCCGCACTCCGTAACCACGCCGGCCACCCCCCCGGAACCCGATTCCGCCAAGCGGCAGGAGATGAGCGCGCTGGCGTTCATCGCCTACCTCGGGGAGTCTCTCCAGGGCTCGGACGACGAGGTCGAGCGGCAGCTTTTCCCGTGCCTGACCCGCGAGCTCGCCAAGCAGCCGCTGACCCGCGACAAGTGGACCCTCGCCTGGGGGCCGGCGGTCTATAAGTTCGCTCTCGCCGATCTCGACGACAACATGATGTACGTGGTTCGCGACGCTGCGAACCCAGCCCATCTCGCCATCGCGGTGCGCGGCACCAACGCCAAGGCGATCCTCGACTGGCTGATCGAGGACTTCGAGGTCCACAAGCAGGCCGCCTGGCCGTACGGCAACCCGCCGAGACGGGCGAAGATCGCCAAGGGGACCTCCGACGGCCTCCGCATCCTCCAGACCATGGTAGCGGCGAGCGGGCCCGCGCCGAACCAGACCCTGAGCGATTTCCTCGCCGGAGAAACGGAGCGTCTTGGCGCGCTCCAGATCGACGTCACCGGCCACAGCCTGGGCGGCGCGCTGTCGCCGACGCTCACCCTCTGGCTGGCCGACACCCGGTCGAGCTGGGACCCTTCCGGCTCGGCGCAGCTCGCGGTCTATCCCCTGGCCGGTCCGACTGCCGGCAACGTCGCTTTCGCCGCCTACTCCGACTCCCGGATCGGCGTCGCCGCCGACCGGCTGCACAATCCTTTCGACGTCGTGCCGCTGGCCTGGAACGTCGAAACCATGGGGACGATCGCCGATCTCTATGAGCCGCTGACCCGCGCGGACGAGGTCCTGCGCTCGCTGATCGACGGCGCGCGGGATCTCGTCAAGCACAAGGGCTATTCCCAGATCATGCCGGACGCGCCGCCGCTCCCGGGCGCTCTCAACGACGCGGACGCGAGCTTCCTGGAACAGGTCGGATGGCAGCACACCTGCGGCTATCACTGCGCGCTGGGGCTCGTCGGGTCGACCTTCCTGCCGGTGACGCTGGACTGCAACACCGATCCGCCGTCCCCTTGCCCGGTCTGTCCCTCGGCGTCGCAGTAAGACGGCTACACCGCCGCGCGGTGTCCCGTGCAATGATCAGGGCTTGGGCGGTTGCCCGCCCTGACGCTGAATCGGTGTGTTGTGAAACGCGTCGACCAGCCACGCATTACCGTGCTTCGATACCGTCCACGTCTGGATGGCTTCAGGCACCGGCGAGGCCTCTGATTCTCCGGGCTTGAGAATCTTGCTGGCCGTGTGCATCAGGGCGACGTCGGGCCGCAGGAACCGCACGCTCTTGACCTCGGCCCACAGCCGTGTGCCCTTGTAGAAGGTGTCGAAGATCTGCTGGTGATTGGACGCGTTCTGCTGGCGCCCTTTGATGTGCATCCCGTTGACGACGACGTAATCGGAATCTTCGGCGAACTGGGCAGCGAAGCCTTCACCGCTGCCCCTGTTCCAGGCCTCGACACATTTCTGGACGAGGGCGCGGACGGCAGATTCGTCGGCCGCGTTCGGAGCGTTCTGGCTTGCATTTCCCTGGCCGAAGGCGAAGCTTGTTGAAGCAGCCAGCAATGCCATGATGATCAAGGATCTTCTCAATGGGGTTATCTCCTATGGAATTGGTCGCCTGGACTTCTTTACGGCAAGACCGCGTCGTTACCACGACGCAAAGATCTCAACCGCGCGTGCGACACGAACCGGCCGCGAAAAGTAAGGATCGACGTTGATGTCCATGTGACAAGCTCTTAGGAACGACCTGCAGCGAGCGCTTCAGAGGGTTTCGGGAGCGCCGCTCGGCAGGAGCTACAGAGAAGCTGAGGTGCGCCCCTTCTGTAGTCCGCGAACCAGAACGGTGCGTCGCACTCGGGGCAGCGGCCATCGGGCTTGGCGGGATCTCTGGGGAGGGTCGATAAGCTTGCGGGATCGTGCGCACCGGACTGCAGAAGAATCCGATGAACCTCTTCGTGGGTGAGAAGAGGAGAAGTATTCACTGCCGTATCAAGAGTCGCCTTGAGAATCTGACCCTGGGCAGAGACCAAAACCCCTAAAGCGTAGAAGGGAAGCGCGATTAGCCCCCCGAGCGCGATGGCGCCGAGGCCAAGTGCTGCTCCGATCTTGCTTGCGAGGACGAAGCCGCCGATCGCGACCACCGCGGCAGCGGCAAAGCCAACGACCTTGATGACCTGGCCAGCCCCGTCGACGGTGCGGGCGACGCGATACGCGTCGTCGTATCGATTCATGAGACTCATCGAGGTTCTCTCCCTTTTGCGTATCGCCCGGCGGGATGCTCCTCACCGGCGGACGGCGAAGCCGGCAGCCCGGTGGAGGGCTGGGTTCGCCGCGGCCTTTCCGTTGCCTGGGGGAATACTACAACAGAAGCCAGGAAGATGGGGAGAGGAGCCTCCCTGATGCCTCTTCATTCCTTGGACCAAGGCCGTACGGGTTCTCCAAAGGCTCCCATTTCCAGGGGATCATTCCCTCTTCTTGAGGACCTGCCAAAGCAGGATCCCTTGCAACACCGCCAAGGGGATGTCGGCGAATCCGAAGATCAGGAACGAACGCGTCCTACCCTCCACAAAGACCAGATAGAACCAATAAAGACCGATCGTCATGCGGACCAGCACCGCGAACTTCGCGTTCAGGCTGTAGCGCAGAGGGTCCCTGCCGCCCGCGAGGTACAAAATCGAGATGTAGAACAGGAGGAGGCCGGCCTGTCGCATCCAGACCACCGAGCCCCCGCCGCCGGGCAAGCCGAGCAAATCGATCATCCACTGCGGCGTGAAGATGAACGGCAACGCCATTCCCAGGATATTGAGCAGGACACCGATGAAGATGAGGCGGTTGAACCACTTGGCATGCTTATTCATCGATTACCCCCCTGGGTGCGCCGTGCCTTTTCAACGTTTCGATATGCGCACGTCTTGTGTGCGGCTGCGACCGCTTGAAACGCGATCGTACCGCCTCCTCCATGACGGCGAGCTGCCTCTCGCAATCCCTCGAACTCAAGCTCGCGAGCCTTCGCCGCAGCACTCGCGAATCTCGCTCTGCGCCAAGGAGCACCAGATCCTCTTCGGCCTCGCGGACCATGCTCTTCCAAGCCGACGTGCCGAAATGCGGAACATCCAAGCTCTCCATCGCCGTTCGCTCAAGCTCATAAATCCATCTGCGGCCTGCATCAGGGGAAGACGGCCAACACAAAGGCCGCGCCAGCCATTCAATCTCAATGCTGCGGTCGAGGCCGTCTTTCAGAAACTCTGGATGAAGTAAGTGTAACTGGAGACGAGTATAGTTCATGGTGCTTCGGACCATGACCCGCAGCTCCAGCCCGTCGAATTCCTCGAGGAGAGAATTCTCTGCAAGAAGCCACTCTCTCCAAGCCATTAGGCATAGGTACACCTCTCGGAAGCCCGAGAGGAAGCTCGGCATGTAGCTCCTGACAGACGGCAACTCATCCTCACCAGAGATTCGAACCCGATGGTTCGTCGATGCCTCGGGAGGCGCGTCTTTTGACAGAGTCATCTGATCGGTATTGGTGAATCTCCATGCCGGAAACCGAATTCCCGGGTCCTGCGTTCCGTCAGCGCCCAAAGCGCTCATGTCGAACCGGTGTCCATCCTCCATCCTCTCCCAGCAGGGCAGTAAGCCGACGTTCAAGACCGACTGCTCATGATGACCGGACTCATCCTCCAGGCCTCCCTTCAGAGCTCCCTCGTTCAAGAGTGTCTCCAGATCGACCACGACCGGGTGCTCGCCGCTGGCGATAAGGTTTTCACAGTGAATATCCGTTGTGGCTAGGATATGAAGAGCTCCCAGCAGCATGCCGCTTCGGGCGTAGAACCTCTCGATTTCGTTGGGGGAACGGCACGGGACCGGAGCGACAGCTTCAACCCACCCATAAGTCTCTCTATCGAGAGCGCGGAGGACTCTCAGATCCAAGGAGAGCCCACAGGAGTTGAGCCACTCGATGAATTTGTAGAACGCGATCTCGGGCAGCACCGTCCGCGGCTTGTAGACCACATGCTCATCCGTGCACAGAATGCACTCGAGGACGGTTTGCCCTCCCTGATGCCGGTCGGACAGGTCGGCTCGCACGCCGACCACGGCGCCCTCCGGCCGGTCGACCTTCCAGCCGAAGAAGGCCCGCAGGTGGAAGAAATCGCGGCTGAATCGCCGGCAGAGGTCGACCGCGATGCGAATCCACTGCTCCACCGATTGAGAGAGGAGGCGCGCAAGAACCGGATAGGTGTCGAACAGGTCGAGTAGCCCACCGTCGTGCATGTGCCGAAGGTAGGCTGAATAGATCTCCCGGGACACTGCCTGCCGGCACCAGATCGACTCGAAGGCGGACGCCGGTGCCCGCTCGAAACGGAACGAGTAGAAGTCCTGACCGAGAGCCAGGCTCGCCACAAACGTGAGGTGGGCGAGCAGTTGGCGCTCTAGGACGAGATGGGCCGATGGGCGCAGGACCTCGAAAGCCGAGCCCGTCTCCGCCTCCAGCCGTTGACGAGCAAAACGAACGAAGCTGACGAGCACCTCTTCAAAGGGAAGAGGCGCGGCAGAGTCGTAGGACCGGTCTATCGAATCCCTTCGAACGGGCTCGGAAGACGAGAGGTGAAGCGTCAGAACCGAAGCGAACGTCGAAGCCCAATCCGGCAACTCCGAACCCGCTTGCAGGCCGCCCAAGAGGTCACTGAGATCTACAGAAGAGAAAGTGCTGTTCTGCAATCGTCGGGCCAGGAGGCCCGCGCTCCCTAGAGTCTCTCGCCAGCGGTCAAGGCGATCCCGGGCCTTGACCGAGTCGGGCTCAGACTGCCGGTTCGGACTTCCCGGCAGACGATCCCAGAGGGGGGTGGCGCGGGCCACGATATCACGGATGCGTCCACCGTCGAGGTGATTCATGGCAACACCCAAATCGCTGGACGGCGGTGCAGATGAGGACGAACCGCGTAACCTTGACGGTTATTCCCTTCTTTCTCTGGGATGCCAATTCTTTGTCCAACTCAGACAGCCCCTGGCGCAAGAACTCATGGGAGGCCGCCGGCGGCCCGGGCGGACCACATCGGCAAGGCCTTGTTCTCCGGCGGCGAATCGGATGGCCATGTCGCGCCGAACTTCTTCCTCGAACTCCTCCATCGTGAAGGAGTATCCAGACTCGCTTGCAATCTGGAGGACTTGCTCGGCCGTGACCCTCCCGCCTTCCTCGAGAGCCGCGAAGAGGCGCGCACCGAGATCCGGATCTTTTTGTGCCTTAGCGAGGAACTCCAACGGCTTGGGCTTGGGTTGCTTCTTCATCTCGATCCCTCCCTCGTGGAGGCATGGCTCCGGGGCAGGCGCCCCCGGGATGCTTCCGTTCGTCCGCAGCTACCACCTCCTTGGATTATACTTCAACTGGGAAGGCTTTTGCCAGCTCTCCAAAAGCTGTCACTCTATTTCCGGTTCCTCTCTCCTCGAAAGACTGTAATATGTTTTGAATAATCGAATATCGCGTGTCTTTGATAAATCTCCTTCCCGTTCCCGCTCCGTTTTCAAGACACGAAGATCGAAGATGACTGCTCTGCCCCTCCCGAGCCCGCGTACAGCTGACCGAAGGGGCCCCGGACTCCTCTTCAAAAGGCCGTCACCTATTCTCGTGGGTACCGCGACATGAATTCGTTTGGGTAGGGACAAATTTATAACGCTCACCGTGGTGCGTTTTTTTCAACGTTCCGATATGCGCACGGCTTCCTATTTTTGATGTCTGGGGAAATACTGTGCCGCTCCTCGGTCACCTCTCCATGGCGCGTATGGTCCCAAATCCTCTGCTGCGCTAGCCTGCTCCTTCGGCCCCGACTGAGGGCCAGCCTCTTCGTAGGGGCTTCGTGGGGCCGAGGGGCCAGCCAGCCACCTGGAAAGAGATCTTGCAACCCCGCAAGATCTCTTTCCACTCATAACCCCTGATCTTCCAGAGGTTTACTTCAAGCCCGGGCTGACACCCCGCAAGATCTCTTTCCACTTTCAGGCTGCCACAAATCCGGCGTAAGAAGCGCAACTCGTTCCTTGCAAGCTACTTAGAGGCAGGGGTCCACCTTGGCAGGAGAGTTGCCCAAGGCGTCGCGGCATGGCAAGGCGACTCCGGTTCATCCCAGAAGGTGGAGCCCTCGTTGAGGTCACGTGCCGCACCGTTCATGCGCGCTTTCTCCTACGGCCGAGCCGGATCCTCAACGAGATCATCATCGGCGTCCTGGCGCGGGCTCAGCGCCGATATAAAGTCGAGATCTGCGCTTTTTCCTTTATGTCCAATCATTTTCACGTTTTACTCTGGGTGGAAGATGCTCAGATGCTCGCCAGCTTCATGGGCTATTTCAACTCGAAGTTGGCGCGGGAGGCTGGCCGGCTCGCGGGCTGGCGTGAGAGGTTCTGGTCGCGACGATATCAAGCGATCGTCATCAGCAACGAGGAACGAGCTCAGGCCGAACGCCTTGCCTATGTCCTCAGCCACGGGGTTAAAGAAGGACTTGTCGAATCCATCCGAGACTGGCCGGGCGTTCACTCGGTCCATGCGCTCTTGGACGGGACGCCCTTGCAAGGTTGCTGGTTCGATCGCACTCAGGAATACGCTGCCCGCCGCCGGGGAGAAGAGTTTGATAGACTGCGTTACGCGACCCTGGAGACTCTGAGCCTCTCGCCATTGCCCTGCTGGAAACGTCTTCCATCCGAGCAATATCGCGACCGCATCGCCGATCTGGTCCAGCAGATCGAAGCGGAAGCCGCGGCGGAGAGGGAAAGGACAGGGATTCAACCTCCAGGACCCTCCGCCATCCGCTCCCAGAATCCTCACGACCGCCCCAACCGGCCCAAGAAATCTCCAGCGCCGCTTTTCCATGCCGCCAGCCGGAGGGTTCGTCGTAGGTTCTACGAGGCATACGCTTGGTTCGTCAGCGAGTTCCGGACAGCCGCCGAGAAACTCCGTGCTGGCGATCGGAACGCCAGCTTCCCTCCAGGCAGCTTCCCTCCCGCCTTACCCTTCGTTCCGGGATAAACGGGCAGCGCTGCATCGACTCGATCAAGAATAAGCAGTGTCTCGTCCCTGGCTCCTCTGCAGAGCAGGGAGAAGTACATCTTCTCAGCGGGGATCAACGCGCGTTCTCGAAGAAATCTCAATCCAGAGAGGCTTTACAGGCGCGACCCCGTGCCTAGAGCGGGTACATCCGGACTGCCAATGAGCGTTAGGGCTATGCCTTCTACAGAGGACTTCTCCAAAAGGCTGTCACCTATTCCGCGGCGAAAACATCCGAAAAGATCATGGGATTCTCCATCCCAGGATCTTAGCTCAATGGCGTCCGTGACAGGGAGAACCCCCGGTCGACGCCGGGGGTTCTCATCGAGAGAGTCATCAGAACATCAGGTTTCCCGCACCCAGGGTGAACGTCAGGCCAGTACCGAACTTGGCTTTGGCCGCGTTGAGGTCGTTGAGAGCTCCCTGCATGAGGGACTTGCGGATTGGCGACGAGGTCTCGAGGATCGCCTGGTTGTTCTTGGAGATGGCGCTGTTGAGCAGCGTTCTCACATCCGAGTGCAGGTTGCGGTCCGCCAGCACCTTGACGGCGTCCTTGGCCTCGGCGTTAGAGAGCTTGAGCAGCATGTTGACCGTGTCGCGCTTGCCTTGGGGGTCGCCACCACCTCCGGTGCAGTCCTCAGAGAAATCGAAGCAGCCGACGTCGTCGCTCTCCTCGAGGGTCAGAGCGTTGGTGTTGCGCTGGATCGAGATGGCGGCGTTGAAGGAGGCGTTGAGCACGCGCAGGAAGGCGCCGATATTCTGGATGTCCGTCTCCGACAACGGGATGGCAGCTCCATTGCCGGCGGGCGAGTTTTTGAACGCGTCGGTGGTGAAGAACCTCACCGAGTCTTCGATGGTGGCGAAGCTGTTGTTGTGGAAGAACGGCTCGGTGTCCGCCGCCTCGATCAGCGACGGCGTGTTGAAAGTGCCGTCGCCGAAGCAGTCGAGCGTGCCGTTGCCGTCGCAGTCGAAGTTGGGTACGACGGCCATGCCGAGGCCGCCGTCGCGCGGGTGGGGCTCGGTCACCTGGCTGGGATCGGGAGCCCGCTCGACGCCGGTGTTGAAGTTGACGTTGGTGCCGTTGCCGACGTTGGCGCCGGCGTTGTTGTGGCAGCCGTTGCAGCGCGCCGTGGGATCCACAAATCGCAGCTTGCCCGCCTGGGCGCCGGCATTGGTGAGGGTCACATTGGCGAGGTTGAGCTCGTTGGTGCGGCCGCACGCCAGCATGAAGGCTTGCATGTTATCGAGCTGAGCGTCCGTCGGCAGAGTGAAGTCGGTGGGGCCGCGATTGAGGCTCTTGGTGAAGTGCTGCTTCACGGCGCCGTTCGGGAACAGGCGGAGTGCGCCGCTGCCGGGAGCGCCGTCGCCGCTCCAGCCGGTGCGCTGGACGGGCCCGCCGTCCGCCGGCGCGAGGATCGAACGGACCATAGACAGCGTGTGCGGCACGCCGCGCATGGTGAACTTCTGGGTCGGATTCTCGAAGCCGTCGACATTCTCGAGGATCTGGGCGTGGGTGCGCATCAGCCGCGGCCGCTCGAGGCCGGGAACGCCGCCGGCCTGCTCGGCGACGAAGAGCTTGTCGCTGGCGGGCAGCGTCGAGATGAAGGCGATGTCGAGCCCCAGATTGTTCTCCGCCCGATGGCAGGTGGCGCAGGTGCGGCCGTTGCCGCCGAAGAGGCCGCGGAAGAAGAGCTCCCCGCCGCTGCCCACCGCCTGGCTCACCAGCCCGTGATCGATGAGGATCTGGGTGGTGGAGGTAGCTTCCGCCGACCTGGGTATCAGCAGGGACAGCAGGGCGGCCGGACCGAACAGCTTGGCGTTCCTCTCGCGCTCCTTCTCCCTGGTTATGCGGGTCTGGGTGTAAAGGCGTTCGAAGAAGTCCCGCGAGCCGAGCAGGATGGCGTTTTCCGCCGGCGTCCGGCCGGAGCGCGAGACCACCACCAGATCGAGCTCGAAGTCGCGGAAGAACCGGGGTCCGAGATGGGCCGAGACCGTGGCGGCGCCGCCGGTCATCCGCAGGTGGCCGACACGGACCATGCGGTCGCCCGGCTGCGGCTGCACCGTCATGCCGGGCCCCTCCTGGTTGTCCACCAGCCACAGGTCGGCCGGCAGGCCGGTCTGGCCTCGGACTTCGGCGCGAATGTCGCCGTCGATCAGGTTGAGGTGCACCCGGCCGCGGGCCTGGCTGGGCTCCGTGGAGAGGGCATCCGTCCAGGCGACGGGTATGTCCACGTTGCGATCACCGCCACGGGCGAGGTAGCCCTTCTGCCAGCCGAGGTAGAGGATCTCGGGGCCGGCGTCCCGGGCGATGAGGGCGCGCAACGGATCCTTGGGTGTCGCGACGGCGGCAATCTCTCCGGAGGGAGAGCTCGTCGTCAGCAGAAAGACAGGAGGGAGCCCCAGCACCAGGACAGCGCCGAGCACTACGGGAATGAATCTTCTGATTCGGGTTCTCATTTACAAAGGCCTCCATCGAAGACAATCTCTAGGAAAGGATCGTGGCGACGATACAGGGGAGGCCTGTGGTCTCGGAGGGCTGCGGCAGCCAGGGAAGAGCGGCGGAGGCCGGGAACCGCAGCTCGTCCCGAGCCAGCCGCTCCAGGATTGAGGAGGCTGTCCGCCGTGGCGAGGTACTGCCTGGCGTGCCATGACCATGATGATGGGAGAAGAGCAGTCTCGTTCGTTCCGAGCCGCCTGTGCTGGGAGCCCGCTTCTCCTACTTACTATGGTGTGCCGGGAGGAGGCCGCGTGACAGGCGACGCAGATCAGCCCCAGGGTCGAGTCGAGAAAGGCTGCTAGACTTGCGCGCTCCTGGAGGGCCAGACCAGGAGCCTAGACCAGGAGCGACCCAGACCAGGAGCCAGCCTCTTCGTGGGGCCGAGGGGCCAGCCAGCCACCTGGAAAGAGATCTTGCAACCCCGCAAGATCTCTTTCCACTCATAACCCCTGATCTTCCGGAGGTTTACTTCAAACCCGGGCTGACACCCCGCAAGATCTCTCTCCACTTTCAGGCTGCCACAAATCCGGCGTAAGAAGCGCCTCATTCGAACTCGATTGTCCCCGCTCCGCGCTCAGTTCGAACGCCCAACGTCGCTTGGCATAAGCGGCGGCGACAGCCATCCGCTTCATGCCGCAGCGAGTCGCGTCAGAGGTCCTTGCAGATCTGAGGCAGCTTGAAATACGCCGGCGGCGGCGCGTTCTCGCCTTCGAGCGACACGCCGAAATGGTCGTAGAACTCGAAGGGACCGAGCTGCTTCAGGAGCAGCGACAGCTCGGGATACTTGTCGGCACGGCTACACAGCTTGACCGGGAGACCGATGCCCGGGACAGCGCCGGCCCAGCAGTCGGCCTCGAAGCCGCTCACCATCTCGGTGCCGACGTACACCATGTCGTTGCTCAGCCACCAGTCGCGGCTGAATATGTTGGGGAGAGGAGGCTCGTTCAGCGTGCAGTGCAGCTCGCCAGTCTGCTGATCGCGCTCGATGAAATACTCGCGATCGGGAGAGAGGCCGTCGCTCGGGTCCATGTCGTAGACGTTGAAGATCTCGATCTCGCGATCGATGAACGTCGCCACTTCGCGGTTGACGCCTGCCTCCATGTCAAAGGTGTAGCGGGCGACGAGCTGGAACGACGGAATCTCGGTGTGCCGGAACCGGCCGGCCCCGCGGTAGCGCAGCGGGAAGTTCGGCAAGGGCTTGTCGGCCTGGACGGCCGCGCTCACGGCGTCTCCCTCACTCTCTCGAAGAGGTCCCATCCGAAGGGTACCGTTGCAGCTGACGGCATCCGCGATCTGGACGATGTCACCGTGCGCTCGCACGGAAACCCCCGGTAGTGAAACCACGAGTGCAAGTGCCACGAACCGTAATGACTGCTCTCTTCTCATGTGTAGCCACCTCCATGGATAAGTATGGTCGAAATTCAAGATCTTCATCCCTGATCCTATCGTAAGTCGTCGCTCTTGCCGCGTATCCTTCTATCCCGCCATTCTTGGCACGGGACCTCCGAGGCGCATAACAACGAAGATCAAGGTGAGCGGCGGAACCGCGCCCTTGCGGCTTCCGTCCGCTCGACGGTGGAGTTGGCCGCTACACCACTTCGTTTGGAACTAAACACTGCTCGCCAGCCGACTGGAACCTATTCGGCTACTGGTCGTGACCCTTGGCGCGCCAGAATACGGCGCCAAGTGTCTGCCACGTTTTTGGCCAACCTGACACGGTTTCTTGCACTGCTACGCCAATCCTCGTATTGACTATATAGAAGCGCCACCTCCTCAGCGCTTAGAGTCTCGTCGAACTCTACCAGCGTCGCCGCAGCGTGAAAGTACTCCGCGATTAGACCTTCCTCAACATCTGCGGGAATGATATGGCCTGCCCGCTGCCAAGAGCTGCGGATAGAAACGGCGCTCCTAACCATCTCTCGCCAGTTCTCCGCGCCTCGTTGTTGCTCTACTCTCGCGAGATTGAAGAGAGCGTACCCCGTCCAAAGCCGGAGGTCCTGATCATCGTATAGGGCCGCCAGCTCTAGGCATTTAGCCAGAGCATCAGCCGCACGATCCAGGAATTTGCGTCGGTGGGCTTTATCGACACCTGGTCGCTGCGCCAGCTTATCATAAGAAAGTCCCAAATAATCATAAGCCACGATCTTCGCCATGGGAGTGACAGTCTCTTCACCCAGAGTCTCAATGACGCCTTCTAGACCGAGAGCACAAGACTCGAGCGCAACGAAGTCCTTCAATTCTGGCGGGCGCCACCATGCCATGTAATCGGTCACAAGCCTCAACAGCTGCTTGCAGGCACTTTGAATTTTATCACTAGAACGTATGTCCGCCAAACGTCTAGACCACCATTTTTGCTCAGGCTCAACCTGCAGGTAGGATTCAAAAACTACACGCTCAAGCAAGTAAGCTATCCTCTCGTCAGCATCATCCTCCAAACGATCAAACTCAGTTGCAAACGTGTTGAGAGTATTTGAATTTACAGGCGCAATGTTCGCATACGAAAGCCGCCCGTGAGGATCCCGCAGTAGTGGAGTCGTGGGTTCAAGGCCAAGGCGCTCCTCTATAATTTGACGAACGTGGTCATGCACCCCTTCGCGTGTCAAATCGTCGGCAATGTAAAGTCCCTGAATGTCACTTGGATATTCTAGGTTCCTCGGCCCAAAAAGCCGCACCCGCTGTTGGCCGAGGTAGCCGATCAGCAGGCCGAGCTCCAAAATCACGTTTTGCCGCGAGCGATCACGAAGCCGTGCCACCAATTCACTTGCCGAGAGTTCCTTTAAAGGAAGATTTGAAAGCTCAGTCCGTCCAAGCCCGAGGTCATCGGCTGTCATAAATACGATTGCTGCATCGAGTGAGTGGAATGTGGTTAAGAGGGCATCCAAGATAGTCGTATTTTCGCGACGCAACTCGATTGCTGTGAGAATACGCGGCCGTACGCGGTAGCCGCCCGCGGCGAGTGCCGCTATAGCTTCGAGAGCGGCCTCGCGCAGATCGGAACGATGCCCGTAAACAATTCCGATCTCACACTTAGGTTTAAGCATTGTGAGATTCCGTTACAGAAGGCTGCGCTACCACAGAACGAATCCCTATGCCATAACCGTTAATGGTCGGCCAACGTCTTAGGGCTTCAGCGGGGCCGTTAGGCATCCGCTGGAAGCTCCGTGTTGGGCGTCGGCCTCACTGTCACACCTTCTGTCCCACGAGCGGTACCTCCATGGGACCACATTCTCAAGATACGTTAGTCGAGGCGCCGGCATCCCGTTCTGACCATCCGCGAGGCCCAGGATTGCACTGAGTTTCCGGGAATAGGTCGGCTGCAGTGCCTCAGGAATGAACACCCAGGGACGAGCAGGCCACTCGGGCGGTATCGCGCAATCTCGGCGGATGGCGTCTCGAAGTGCCGACCAGTTCTCTGCCCACGCCTGCAAACGCTGCATCAGCGCCTGCAGGCTGTTTGAGTAGGTGATCTCGCATAGGTAGACGGCTCTCTCCCTGAAGTTCACCGCGAGAGCATCACAGTACCAACTCTTGCCACGCGGCTGTGTGTCCCCAGGCTGCAAGGAGAGATAGCACTCCGTGTTAACGAACACCGCGCGATCGGCGCGGAGGTACTCTGTGACGACTCCTTGGAAGTAGTCCATGTGATGCAGCTCTATCTCTGGTCAAGACGCCCCACCTCTGTCTTACCTTCTCCGTCTCACCCTCCCCAAACGCTATCTCACTACAGTCTCGGTACTTACGACAATCGTATGCCCATTTCCGGCTTCGCGTCAATACGCCGACTTGTCGTCTTATCCCGAGTGTTGTGGACGCTTATCCGACACCGGGCTGTCGCTATGGCAGCCTGCAGCAGTCGGAGGTGTTGGCGCGCTGCCTTGGCGCCTGGATCCTGTCGGATAAGCAGCCGGGCTCATAGGTCGTAGCCGCCCATCAGCAGGTGGGTGGCGAAGGAGTGACGGAGCGTGTGGACGGTCGCCTGCTTGCTGAGCCTGGCCTTTTTCACCGCCTCTTGGAAGGTCCTCTGGATACCCCTCTCGTGGAGGGATGCCGACGGTAGATTCCCTCGCGCGGATCTCGCGACCGGACCGGAGCAGGAAAGACGTACTGCCCGGACCGAGGAGCGGACCGAGGTGCCAGCCTTTTCGTGAGCGGGCGGGCAGCCCTTTGAGAGCTGGGTTCGAGTTGACTTCAGCTCTCGTGTCCCTCCAAAATGGAGGCAGTATGGAGGAGTAAGCCGTGGCGACGCTCAACATCAAGAACTTCCCGGACGCTCTTTACGAGCGGCTTCAGGAACGCGCCGAGCGCGAGCACCGCTCCCTCGCTCAGCAGGTCATTCATCTTCTGGAAGAGTCGGCCGGCAAGCCAAGGCTCCACTCGATCCTTGAGCTCCGCGGCCTCGGCAAGGAGCTCTGGAAAGACGTCGATCCTGTGGAGCATGTGCGGGCGGAGCGCGACTCTTGGGACTCCTGAGCGATCTCGGAAGCGGTCCCGTCGCTCTCGACACCTCGATTTTCATCTACTTCATCGAAGAGCATCCCCTCTACCTGCCGCTGGTCGAACCTCTTTTCGAGGCGATGGACGCGGGCAGGCTCGAAGCGGTGACATCGAGCCTCACGCTTCTCGAGGTGTTCGTGATTCCGTTCCGGTTTGCCAATGCGGCCCTCGTCGACCGCTATGAGGCCCTCCTGACCAAGAGCCGTGGCCTTCGGCTAATCGATCTCGACCGGGATTTCCTGCGCTCCGTCGCCCAGGTCCGGGCTGCCACGCGCGCCAAGACTCCGGATGCGATGCAGTTGGCCGCCGCGATGGCGGCGGGTTGCCCGGTCTTGCTGACCAACGATGACCGGATCCCGGCCGTGGCGGGCCTGCGATTCTCCAACTTGAGGACTACCTGCCCCAGGACTCCTGAGCGCCGGTCGGCGATGCTCTCAGGACGCGCCGGGGCTCACTCGTCCGCGCCGGTCTCCTCGGCTTGCGGCGCCTCGTCGGCGGCCTTTTCGTTCACGGCGTCCACGACCTTGTCCGCTTCGAGCAGGGTGCGCACGTGCTCGCGGGGCTTGAAGCCGTAGCGGATCAGGGCGAGGTTGTCGTAGCCGTAGTGGCCGCGCAGGCTCGCTCCCAGCCGGCCGCGGATGCGGTCGGCGTGCTTGGTGAGGGTGCGGACCTTGAAGGTGATCTCCCGCAGCGCGACGAGGGCCTGGGTCTGCTGGCTCCTCAGGATGTCGACTTCCTGGGCGGTCCGCTCCAGCTCTTCCAGATCTCCCTGGACATGGGTGAGATGGCCGAGCTCTTTCCGGCCGTTGTCGACCAGAAGCCTCCAGCCTTGGATTTTGACGGGTAGCGAGCGGCTGTTCTTCGCCATGGGCAGTTTTTCTCCTTTTTCCGTCCCGGAAGGCTGGGAAACCCGTTTTCAGGGCCTTCCAGGCGCAAAAATTCCGATCCGGCCCTTTTTGAAGGGCTCCCGACGGGTTTTACGGCCAAATTTCGGGGGATTCTAGCAGCACAGGCGCTGAGTGTGCGAGCGCAGGCGCTGTGCTCCGAGCGCAGCGGCTGAGTGTGCGAGCGCAAGCGCTGTGCATCGGAGCGCAGGTGCTGAGTATCCGAGCACAAGCGCTGTGCATCCGAGCGCAGGCGCTGTGCATCGGAGCGCAGCGGCTGTGCATCCGAGCACGGCGGCTGTGCATCGGAGCGCCGGGGCTGCGCGGGGCTCGAAGAGGAGGTTTTCACCTCGTTTTCGCCCCCGGCAGCTCCGCGAAGGCGGCGTGCCCTCCGCCTCCCGTCCAAACCTGCCCCTACGCGAGGAGCGGGCCTGGGAACGTGTTGTAACCCCCCATCCTTAGGGGGGGCGCATCTTACTTGATCTGGCCGCGGATCTCCCCTCCGGGATGCTTGTCCGTGTGCGCGTTCACGTAGGTCACGCCCTGGCGCATGGCCGCGATCATTTCGTCGAGCTCGCCGGCGGCGATGCCCTGTCCGGCGGGTCCGATGACGTCCGCGGCCGTGATCGTGCCCGACACCGATCCGGAGACGGGCGGGCAGGCCGGCTTGCCGCCCCCTCCACACAGGAAGGCGATCACGCCGCCGTTCACGCCCCGCTGGCCCAGGTGGATGTGGGCCGCCGCCGTGGTCGTCCCTTCGAGGTTCTCATAGCTCAGCGTGTACTCGATCGAGCTTTCGTCGTTCGCGATCCTGGCCAGGAGCTCGCCGGTTCCGGTGCTGGAGACGGCGGGGACCTCTTCGAAACCGCTCAGGTTCGCTTTCATCGATCGGCCGCCCCGGTCCGGCAGGGCCGTCCCGGCGATGCCGAGGATGGCCAGCACGGCGACGGTCGCCACGAGCACGGTGATCCTGGAATGCTTGGTCATGATGTGTCCTCCTCCTCTTGTTGTTATGACCGGCTCTTGCGGCCTTGTCAGTCCTGGACCAGGTCGACGCGCTTCGCCACGCTCGGGACTCCGGCGCGGTCCACCACGAACAGCATGTAGATGCCCGGCACCGCCTGCGACGGCAGCCGCGGGGTGTGGACCCTCAGCTCTCCCTTCCGGGGGTCGGAGTGGACCTCGAAGCCGAGATCGACGAAGCGGTCGCCGCCGGTGAAGCTGTGGGTGTTGTGGTCGCTGCGGAGGATGACGACCGACTTGATGCGGTCGGACCGCCCCTGGACCCGGATGTCGAAGTGGTCCTTGTAGCGGATCTCTTCGGGCGCCGCCGTGACGACCGGGCGCTCGGCCAGGCTGCCGTCCTGCTTGAACAGGTAGGGCGGCCGGAAGATCTGGCCGTTGGGGACGCCGAGGTCGGGATCGCCGCGCGGGAAGTCGCCCATGGGGAACGACGGGTCGTCGGTCCGGATCAGGGCCTCCCGGTTCTCGCCGGCGAAGAGCACCGTGCCGTCCGGCAGCAGCGTCGCCGTCCCGTGAAGGCCGCGCACCACCGTGGTCTTGGCCAGCCCCCTCGTCGTACCGGTGGCCGGGTCATAGAGCTGGAAGCGAAGCCCGGCCCTCTCCTCGAACGTGGCCCCCTGGGTGAACGTGCCATGGCCGATGAGCACTTTGCCGTCGGGCAGCACCACGGCCTTCGACGTGACGCTCGGATGGATCAGGTTGCCCGCCTGCCTCCAGCGCGGAGACTTGGCGGTGAGCTCCATCTCCTCGATCGTGGCCACGGAGGCCCCGGCGTCGTTCCGGCCCGAGATCATGAGCCACCGGTGCGAGCGCGTCTTGCCGCTGCGGTCGGTCTTGACCAGGCTGGCCGTGGGGCAGCAGTAGTGGCGGTTCACCTGGGCCTCGGCCAGCAGGCTCCAGTGGTTTTCGGCGGGAACGTCGCGCTGCGCATCCCGGAGCGCGGCTACGACGTCGAGGCACCAGGTCTGCTTGCTGAAGGGGCCGAAGTACCGGTCTCCTCCGGGCGGCACCGGATTGCGCACCCGGTCCATCCCGCCCATCGTGCAGACCACCCAATCGTCCTCCTCCGGGCCGGTCTGCACGACCTCGGCTTGCGGGTAGAGCGGGAAGGTCTTGCGCGCGTTCTCGAGCGCGATGGTGCGGTCCGTCCGCGGATCGTAGATCTCCGGGACGACCTGGGTGACCCGGGTGGCCGAGAAGGCGGCGTCGCTCTGCGTGGCGCCCTGCCGGCCCTTCTCCTCGGCCAGCGGATCGGGTCCGACGGAGGCGTCCTGGTCCGTCCCCGCCAGCACGAGCACCGTGCCGTCGGGCAGGGCAAGGGCGCTCGGGTACCAGCGCGCGTACTTCATGTCGGAGGGGTCCGCGGGCTGCGTGCTCCGGATGTCGCGCTGGTCGCACCCCGGATAGTTGCGCGCCTCGGGGTCCTGGGCGAAGAGCTGGAGGCCGAACGGGTCCCGTTCCCAGTTGTCCCGGGTGCACGGCTTCGCCCGCGGCGCCCAGGTCTCGGTCTCGGGATCGAAGACGTTGACCTTGAACAGCCCGTTCTGGCTCTGCATGTCGTGGCCGCCGAAGACGTAGACGCGCCCGTCGGCCAGCGTCACGCGCGCGTTGCAGTAGGTGTTGTAGTAGTTCCCGCGCGAGAACCCCACCTCGGTGAACGCCGCCCGGTTGAGCGCGAAGTCCTCCTCGTCGAGCAGCGCGGTGTGGAATTTTCCGTTGTTCCTGAAGGCGTCCGGGTGGCCAAGGTCGAACAGCAGTTGGCGTTCCATGGTGCGGTTGGCCACGATGCGCGTGGGGACGCTCTGGCTCAGGCCCTGGCGGAGCAGGTACCCGCCATAGGTGAGCCGCTGGAACGAATCCGCGTGCGGATCGCTGCCGTCCCTCTTGGCGGGATGGAGCACGTCCCGCAGCGAGGGGTTGAAGTCGTTGGCGCCGTTGGTCAGGGCTCCCGCCGCGATGGCGGCGTCGACGACGGCCGGGTCGGCGACGTCGTTCGGGGTGTACTCGGGGAACCGCGAGTGGAACAGCAGCTTGGGCGTCTGCGAGCCCTGTGTCCATACGAGCCCCATGTGGACGGCCTCGGTGCTCTGCATGGGGATGAGCGGCGAGACTTCGCCGCAGACCGAGCGATCCGTGCAGTCACTGCTCTGGGCGAAAACGGTGGCTGGGCCGGCGAGCGAAACCCAGGCGGACAACACTCCTGTCATCAGGGCCAGCGGCCCTCTGTGCCGTTTTTTCATGTGGACCTCCTCTCCCGTTGTTCTGATTTCGACACGGGCGCTACAGCCGGAGCCCCGGGGCCCGATCCATGGTGCGCTCCTGTTGTCTGTGGAGATTGCGCGCCGGCGTCGAACTCCGCGGCACTACTTCATAGAGTGAGTCCCCTCGCCGTGCCGGAGGGTTCATCGAGGCCGACGGCACGGGCTCAATCTGGCCTATGTCCGGTACGCCACCTCTACCACCGGCACCAGCCACCGCTCGCAGGCAAGGCGGCTCCGGTAGGCCGGATCGCTGTCCTCGGACCGCCGCTCGATCAGGGCGAGGACGCGCACGGCTTCGATCCCTAGAATGGCTTCGCTCCAGCGGTCCCGGGCGCTCGCGGAGAGCATCGCGACTTTCTGGCCGCAGGGGACGGTCAGGGCGACGGCGCCGGGGTCCAGGCGGATCGCCTGAAGGGTGTCCCCCGGCTCCAGGCGGGCGAGGTGCCGGTGGATCGGGTGCTGCGGCGAACGGAATCCGGCGTAGCTGAGGTAGAGGTCTTCCAGGCCGAGGACCTCGAAGCGGCGGTCGCGGATTTCCGCGGGGGGCGGCGTGACGGACGGCCGGCGCAGGACCGCGGCTTCCGCGCCGGACACCAGAGGCACGTGCGGGTTGCGCTCGTCGCGGCGAAGGAGGAGGTGGAGGGTGTCTCGGGCGCGGGTCATGCCGACGTAGTAGAGGCGGCGCTCGGCTTCGTCGTGGCCCGGCCGCCAGTCGCCGTCGGCCAGGAGGACGTGCCGGAACTCCAGCCCTTTGGCGGTGTGGACGGTGCCGAGGTGGACGCCGTCTCCGAAGGACGGCTCGCGGCTCCGCTCGGCCAGCGACTCGTAGAGAAATTCGACGGCTCCCGCGGCGAGGATCTCGGCGTTTCCGGTCTCCTCGCGCCAGTCGGCGAGGAGGTCGCGGAGGAGGGTCCACCAGGGGTTGTCCTCGCGGCCCGCGGCCTGCTGCCGGCGCAGCTCTTCGAGATGGGAGGCGCGGCGCGGCTCGTTGCGCGCGGCCTGGAGCGGTTCGAGGAAGCCCGCGATCTCGCGCACGCGGTGGAGCGGCGGGAGGCTCTTGCGGTCCACGCTCCAGGAGATTGGGATCCCCTGGCTCTCCAGCACCGCGCGGACCGGCTCCAGGACTTTCCGCGTGCGGGCCAGGACGGCGCAGTCGCTCCAGCGGAGAGTGGAGTTGGTTTCTTGGAGGCGGAGGAGCTGGCCGGCGATCGCCGCGGCCTGCGTTCCGGCGTCATCCACGTCCAGGATCTCGACGCGGCTGCCGGGAGGATCGTCGCGGCGGGCGGCGTTCACCCGGATCGGGTGATCCCCTTTCATGCGGTCGCGGTTGTGCGCGATCAGGCGGTTGGCGCAGGCGAGGATGTGGGCGGTCGAGCGGTAGCTTTCGACCAGGTAGTGGGGCTCGGCCTCGTAGTCCTGCTGGAAGCGGCGGATGAATTCGACGTTGGCGCCGGTGAAGTCGTAGATCGTCTGATCGTCGTCGCCCACGGCGAGGATGGCCAGCTTGCGCTCGGGATCGCGCAGGGTGCGGCCGGCGATCGCCGAGACCAGGTCGTACTCGGGCGGGTTGATGTCCTGGTATTCGTCGACCAGGATGTGGCTGTAGCCCGCGAGAAGCCGCTCGCGGTCCCCCTCCCGGAGGGCCGGTTGTTGCCAGTTTCCCCCCTCTCCCGGCGGAAGGGAGGGAGATGGGAGAGGGGGGCCAGGGGGGTGAGGGGTCTCCGGCTCCTGGAGCAGCCGCACGGCGTCGGTGAGCAGGCGGTCGAAGTCGATCTCCTCTTTGGCCTTCTTCCCCGTGGCGAAGGAGACGCCGGTCAGGCGCATGGCCAGGCCGTGGTAGGTCTGGACGGTGACGCCGTGGGCGTCCGCTCCCGCCAGCTCGCGCAGGCGGCGGCGCAGCTCCTGGGCGGCGTTGCGGTTGAAGCAGAGGACGAGGATGCCGCGCGCGGGCACGCGCTCGACTTTCAGGAGATAAGCGCAGCGGTGGACCACGACCCGGGTTTTGCCCGAGCCCGGCCCGGCGAGGATCAGCAGGTTGCGATCGGCCGGCGCGGCCACCAGGGCGTTCTGGGCCGGGTTGGCCAGGTCGTCGACGATCCGGCGGAACGACTCCTGTCCGGTGGCGCGGCGCAGCATCTCCTCTTCGCCCGCGAAGTGGCGGCGGACGAAGGCCTCCTTGGCGAGCAGGAAGTAGTCGGCCACCAGGGTGAGGGCCTTGCGCACGCCCTCGGCGCCGAGCTCGGCGTAGCGCCCCATGACGTGGATCTGGAAGGTCCGCTCGTCGTAATGCTGGCCGAGCGGCGCGTAGTCTCCCTGGCTGTAGCGCCGGCCCTTGCCTTCGGGCAGGAGCCGCACGGTCATGGCCTGGCGGAACACGGCCAGGCCGTGCTGGAGCTGGAGAACCCCCTGCTCGTGGAGGAAGAGCAGCGTGCGCTCGACGGTGGCGACCGGATCGCGGACCTGCGCGCCGAGCGCCAGGTCGCGGCGCAGGGCGTCGGTCAGGTCTTCCAGCGCGAAGGCCACGCGGACTTTGCCGGTGGCGTCCGGCGGGACGCGGGCGAGCAGGGCGTCGACGATCGCCTGGCCGGCGGCGCGGCGGCGCTCGGCGAGGTCGATCAGGCCCTGCCAGCTCCGCAGCAGCCGCATGCGGTAGTGCTGGCGCGAGCGCCAGGCCAAGTCGAGGCTCCCCTGGCGGCCGGCGACGCTTTTGCCGTCCCGCACCAGGCCGCGCAGCAGGCGGCGCAGGCGCTCGGGGTGGCTCTCAAAGCCCTGATCGAGCAGGCGCTGGTTGAGCAGGCGCAGCGAGAGCTCGCGCCATTCGCCGTCCTCGGCGTCGGGCTCGGCCTCGCGCAGGGCGTCGATCAGGGCGCGCTCGAGGGTGCAGAGATTGCGGAAGGCGCCGGGCGCGCCGGACGGCCCGCGCCGTTGCAGCCAGGCGGTGAGCTGGAGGCCGCTCTCGATCATCCCCATCTCCGCCATGTCGTGCAGGATGCGCAGGACCCGCTCGCCGGCCAGGTCGACGCGGGCGCCCGGACGGCTCTGCAGGTTCGGGAGCTCGGCGAGCCGGTCGGCGGTCAGCCCTTCGCCGGGGTCGGCGTTGACCAGGGCGCGGAGGATGGCGAGCCATTGCTGGCGTCGCCGCGGCGACAGGCGGACCCCTTCCATCCTCCGCTCGGCCTCTTCCAGGCTCCCCACGCGCAGGCGCCCCTGGAAGACCCGGGTGCGGTTCTCCCGTCGGTCCACGAAGCCGGCGCGCTCCAGCCAGGCGATGGCGGTCTTGACCTTGATGTCGGCGTCGCGGCCGCGGGCGTCGAGGTCGGCCTCGATCTCCTCGTCGCGCAGCAGCTCGCCGCTGGTGAGGACGATCTCGGTGTCTGGAGCGGGCGGAGCGCCCTGGGCGAGGTGGCGCAGCCCGCGCAGGAGCTGGGCGACGTCGCGCCGGCTGAGGCGCCCTGCGGCCGAGAGCTTGAACTGCTTCTCCAGGTCCGCCTCGTCGTAGAGCAGCACGCAGCGCGCCGGCAGCCGGTCGCGTCCGGCCCGGCCGGCCTCCTGCAGATAGGCCTCCAGCGATCCGGGGACGTCGGCGTGCAGGACCAGGCGCACGTCCTCCTTGTCGATCCCCATGCCGAACGCGTTGGTGGCGCAGACGACCGGGATGGCGCCGGCGAGGAACGCCTCCAGCACGCGCTTCTTCTCGGGACGGGGGAGGCCGGCGTGGAAGGCCGCGGCCGGGATCCCCCGTTGGGAGAGGAAGAGGGCGCCCCGCTCCGTGCCCTGGCGGGTGGCGAAATAGACCACGGCGCAGCCGGAATCGACGGCGAGCGCCTCGCCGAGGATCTCGGCGATCCGCGGCATCTTCGCGGCCGGCGGGACGGTCTCGACCTCGAAGCGCAGCTCCTCGCGCTCGACCGTCCCTTCGAAGACCGCCAGCTCCTGGCCGAGCTCGCGGGCGAAGTGGTCGAGGATCTCGCGCTGGACGTCCCGTTTCGCCGTGGCCGTGTAGCCGGCGACCGGCGGCACGGGGACGCCCTGGCGCGCGGCCAGCTCGCGGATGAAGCGGGCGGCGTAGAGGTAGTCGGGCCGGAAGTCGTGCCCCCACTTCGACAGGCAGTGGGCCTCGTCGAAGACCCAGGCGCCGATCTCGCGCTGCTGCACGGTCTCCAGGAATGAGCGGTTGCGGAGCTGCTCGGGGGCCACGTAGAGGATGGCCACGTCTCCCATCCGCACGCGTTCGAGCACCGCGCCCCGCTCCGGCGCGGTGAGCAGGCCGTTGATGGCCGCGGCGCAGTCGATTCCCGTGCGCCGGTTCAGGTTTTCCACCTGATCCTGCATCAGCGCCTGGAGAGGGGAAATGACGATCGTCAGGAGTCCGCGCTTCAGGTGGCTCACCAGGGCCGGGAGCTGATAGCAGAGCGACTTGCCGCCGCCGGTTGCCAGGATCGCCAGCAGCGGCAATCCCTGGAGGCCGTGCTCGACGATCGCCCGCTGGAGGCTGCCGCCGTCCGCAGCGGCCGGCGCCGGACGGAACGACTCCAGGCCGAAGAAGCGCCGGAGCTGGCCTTCGGGATCGTGGGTGCTCCGGCACCATTCGCAGGCGGGGTCCTGGCAGGGCCGGTTGCGCAGGGCGTCGAGGATGCGCACGGTCTCGGGATAACGCAGGCGCACCCAGGGCGGCAGCACCGAGGTGCCGCCGGCCACCCGCAGCCAGGCCGCGGCGTAGGCCAGGCCCTCACCCCCCTGCCCCCCTCTCCCGGTGACGGGAGAGGGGGGCAGGGGGTGAGGGCTCAGCGCGCGCAAGGCGTGGCGGCAGGCGGCGGATGCGAAGGTGGTTTCGAGATAGGCCGTGGCCTCGGCGGACGACATCGGCGGCCGTCCGGCCAGGAGGGTGAGCACGTCACTTTGCAGGCAGAAGGAGTAGAAAGCGAGGCGCTCGGGCTCCATCCGCGCGAAGCTCTCCTGCTGGTCGCGGAACACCGCCGCGGCGAGCCGGGCGTCGGCCACCGGATCGTTCACCGCGTCGCGGACCAGCTTGTAGTCCTTGACCAGGCGGTGGTACGGGTTTTCCGGAAAGGCCAAAGGGGAGAGGTAGAGTGTGTCGATGACCGGCTTGCGCAGGAGCGCGAGGTCCGGGGCCTGCCGCGCCAGGACCGGCAGGTCGTGGCCGAGCAGGTTGTGGCCGAGGATGAAATCGGCCCCGGCCGCCATCTCATCCAGCTCGGCGAGGGCTTCGGGGAGGGGAAAGCCCCCCTGGCGCTCGAACGTCCGGTCGCGAAAGACCGCGCCGATCTTCAGGACCTGGTCGTCCTCCCCGGTCTCCAGATCGAGGAGCAGACAACGTTCGAGGAGATCGGGGAGCATCGGGAGCGCATCTTAGCGCGGTGGTTGCGGAAAGGCGTAACGGATTCGACAGGTTTTCGGAAGGCTGGGGCTCGGCGGGAGCGGGATGGATCGCGTTCCCTCGTCGCGCGCCACTGGCAAGACCCGGTGCAGCCCACTAGACTGAAAGCATGGCTCGTCTGACACGCAGAGAATTCATTGCAGCCGCGGCCGCAATGGGTGCGACGTGGGCTTGCGCAGGACCTCGATCCATGCGCTCGCGCTCGCGCTGGGTCGAGCGCCGCGACCTGTTCGCCGAAGGCGTCGCCTCGGGCGATCCCGGTCCTGACAGCGTCCTCCTCTGGACGCGCGTCTCCACGGGGGGAGCCGAGGAAGCCGTCGCGCTGACCGTGGAAGTGGCCGAGGACCCGGATTTCGAGCGCGTGGTCGCCACGGCGCCCACCGTCGCCCTCCTGGCCGCCGACCACACCTGTCGCGTTCTCGTGAGCGGGCTGCGGCCGGCTCGCACGTACTGGTATCGATTCCTGGACCAGAGCGGTGGAGGCAGCCGGATCGGACGCACCCGGACTGCGCCGGCCGGCGACGATCCGCGGCCCGTGCGCTTCGCCTTCGTCAGTTGCCAGAACGTCTGCGAGGGGGCGCAGAACGCCTACCGGCGCATGATCTTCGAGGACGAGCGAGCCGCGCCCGAAGACCAGCTCGCGTTCGTGCTGCACCTCGGCGACTTCGTCTACGAAGTCGTGCAATATCCGGAGGAAGTCCCCGGCGGACACCGCTACGACCGCCGGTTGCGCGACGTCATCCGCTATCCCGACGGCGAGAAGATTTCAGGGTTCCGGGTGCCGGCGACCCTCGCCGACTATCGCGCGCTCTATCGCGCCTACCTCCGGGATCCGGACCTGCAGGATGCGCGGGCGCGGTTCCCCTTCGTTCCGATGTGGGACAACCACGAGTTCTCCTGGCAGGGGTGGCAGTCGTTCCAGGTCTTCGGCGGCAAGGCGCGCCCGGCCCAGACGATCAAGGTCGCGGCCAATCAGGCGTGGTTCGAATATCAGCCGGCGCGCGTGAGCCACGCGGGCGGGCCGTCGCTGGAGCGCTTCGATCCGCCGCGGGTGCGGGACGCGCCCGTCGAGCGCTTCGACGAGCAGGGCCTCGGCCAGGAGCCGAACAACCTCGCCGCGATCGGCAGCCTCACGGCCTACCGGACCCTCCGCTGGGGGAGGTTCCTGGAGCTCCTCATCACCGATCAGCACACCTATCGCGCCGAGGTGCCCGCCGCCCGAGAGGAAGCGCAGCCTCTCGGGAGCGACGACTTCCCGGAGCTCGTTCCGCAGGAGATCCTGGAGATCCTCGACGCCGGGCGGAACTACGCGGAGGGAAAACCGCCGGAGATGATCCGGTACGGCGACGTCCAGGTGCCGAACTTCCGTAAGGACGAGGCGCCTCAAACCATCCTCGGCGCCGATCAGAAGGCGTGGTTCCTCGACCGGCTGCGCGCGTCGAGCGCGACCTGGAAAGTCTGGGGCAACTCCCTGGGCAGCCTGGACTGGCGCGCGGATCCGCAGAACCTGCCTCCGGGTCTGGGCAAGCCCTGGCCCGGCGCCGGCTACGCCTGCTTCGGCGGTGGGGGCGACTGGAGCACGGCCTACACCGAACGCGGCCAGATCTACGACACGGTGCGCGACGCGAGCATCACCGGGTTCGTGACCGTCTCGGGCGACCGGCACAGCTTCTGGGCGGGGCTCGCGGCGAAGTCGTTGCCTCCTGGCGCCTTCGAGCCGGTCGGCGCCGCGTTCATCACCGGCTCCGTCTCCGCGCCAGGTCTCGTGGAAGCCTACGAGCATCGCTTCCCCAAGGATCACCCGCTGCGCGCCCTGTACATGTCCGAAGTCGGCGGCAAGAAGCAGCCCATGGTGAATCTGCTCATGCACCACGGCGTGCGCGCCTGTCTGGAGTACCAGGAGAGCGGGGATGCCGAGCGCGCGCGGCGCGCGTCGAACCCGGACCTGGCGCCGCACGTGTCCTTCCTCGACATGGGCGGCCACGGCTATGCCGTGTTGCGCCTGACGGCGGATGCCGTCGAATGCGAGTTCGTGTGCATCCCGCGGCCGCTCGAACGCAGCCCGGGCGCGGACGGAGGGCCGCTCCGCTACCGCGTCGTCCACCGCGTGCCGCTGTGGCGTCCGGGCGAGCGGCCCCGCCTCGAGCGGCGCATCCTCGAAGGCGATCCCGGGCTCGCGCTTTGAGAAGAAGCCTTAATTCTACTTTGTCAGATTGTACGATGGCCTCTCGCGAGGATTGCTGGGAGCGCCGGCACCCCGGATCCCGCAAAACAATGTGTCTGCCGCCTGGAACAATGTCTGACGGCTTTCAAACATTGTTCCAGCGCCTCAAACATTGTTCCGGCGGCTTTCAACATTGTTCCAGCGCCCCAAACATTGTTCTGGCGGCTTTGAACATTGTTGAACGGGCGTTGAACATTGTTCCAGCGCGTTTCAACAATGTTCTACGGCGTTTTTTTGGCGGAAAAAGCGCCCGAAACAATGTTATAGCGCGCTTTCGGTCTAAAAAAGCCGATTCAAGGAGCTTGTGGCCGGCCGGAGACCTGAAACAGCCGGTTCTTCGACGGATTCCGCGGATTTGCCCTGAAAAGGGCGCTCCCACCGGTGGCTCGGGCAGCCGCCGGCCTTTCGAGGTGCCAACCGATCCTCCCGGGTCAATCGTCCTCGTCGTCCTCTCCCCTGCCCTCCCGCCGCCCACGGCCCTCCGCCTCGTCCTCCTCGCCGCTGCGGTGACACCTTGCGCAGTCCTCGAAGTTGCTGATCCCTTCCTCGCGATGCTCCGCGGCGATTCTCGCGGGAGCATGCTCGTGGCAGCCATAGCAGGTGTAGGCGGCAAAGGAACGGCTGTCGGTGTGGCAGACACGACAATCCGCCGGGTGGTTGGCGTCGAAGCGGAAGTATCTCGCATGGTCGAACGTGGCAGGACGCCAGGCCCTGGTTCCGTGGCAGGTGCCACAGCTATCGCTCCCCTGGCGGTGCAGCTCGTCCTCCGGCCTGTCCTGCTGATGGCAGGCTCCACAATTCTGGCGGTCCGCCACCGCCAGGAGATCGTGCTGGAAGACGACCTCTTGCCGGTGCCTCGCGCTGGCATGAACCGTATGGCATTCCATGCAGTCCGTGTTGGCCAGGCTCGCATGAAACGCGACCTTCCTGGAGCCCGTCGCCGGCAGCGGCGCGCCGGCCGTGGTCCGGCGGCCGATGTCGACCAGATGGTGGCAGCGGAGGCAATTCGCGGCGGACGCGCCCTGCGCCAGGGCATGGCAGCGGAGACAATCTCGATCGAGGCTCCGGTGCCCCTCGGAGAGCTGTCCCGGCTTGATCATCACGTCCGGGTAGGTGACGGCGAGGACCAGAGACAGCACCAACGTCGCGACGGTCGCGATGAGCAGTCGCACGTCACCACCTCCAGAAGATCAGGATCGACAGAACGTGAAGGAGGGCCAGCACGCCGAAGATCGCTGTGATGTCTGGCTGGCTTTTTTGGATGGTCCGGGGAGGGGAAAGAGGTTTACCCCCTCCTTCCCACTTCCAGAATATAGCGCGCCGGGGGGCTTGCGGCAAGACCCGGGTCGTGCCGCAGAGTCGCCGGCCGAGGCCAGACCCCTGGCCGAGATCAGAAACGCCGGAGGAAGCGGATGGGCTGCTACGTGTTGGATTTCCAGGAGATCGACCAGACGCAGGTCGCGGTCGTTGGCGGCAAGGGCGCGCACCTGGGGGAGCTTTCGCGGATCGAGGGCATCCGTATGCCGGCCGGCTTTTGCGTGACGACGGACGCCTTCCAGCGGATCCTGGCGGAAGCGCCGTCGATCGACGATCAGCTCGATCGGCTGTCGCGCCTGAAGCTGGACGACCGGGAGGCGATCCGCGCGCTCAGCGCGGAGATCCGCCGGACTCTGGAAGCGATCGCCATCCCCGACGATCTGGCGGCGGCGATCACCCGCTCGCTCGCCCGGCTCGGCGAGCGGCTCGGCGAGCAAGCCGCCTACGCCGTCCGATCCAGCGCGACGGCGGAGGACTTGCCGACGGCCTCCTTCGCGGGCCAGCAGGACACGTATCTGAACGTCGTGGGGCCGGCGGCGATCCTCCAGCACGTCAGCCGGTGCTGGGCCTCGCTCTTCACCGAGCGGGCCGTGACCTACCGCCTGCGGAACGGCTTGGACCACCGGAAGGTCCACATGGCCGTGGTCGTGCAGCGGATGGTCTTCCCGCAGGCGGCCGGCATCCTTTTCACGGCCGACACCGTCACGGGCAACCGGAAGGTCAGCTCCGTGGAGGCCAGCTTCGGCCTCGGCGAGGCCCTGGTCTCCGGCCTGGTGAACGCGGACGTCTACAAGGTGCGGGACGGCGAGGTCGTCGCCAAGGCGGTTGCCATCAAGCAGCTTGCCATCCACGCCTCGCCGGCAGGCGGGACGCAGGAACAGGCGATCGAGCCGGAGCGGCAGGACGAGCCCGCGCTGACGGATGCGCAGGCCGTGCGGCTCGCGCAGCTCGGCCGGCGGATCGAAGCACACTTCGGCCGCCCCCAGGACATCGAATGGTGCCTGGTCAATGACTTTCAGGAAGAGGACTTCCAGATCGTCCAGAGCCGGCCGATCACCACTCTGTTCCCGATCCCCGAGGCCGGCGACTCAGAGAACCACGTCTACGTCTCCGTCGGTCATCAGCAGATGATGACCGACCCCATGAAGCCCCTGGGCCTCTCCGTGTGGCAGTTGACGATCCCGCGGCCCATGGCCGAGGCCGGGGGGAGGCTGTTCGTCGACGTCACCCAGATCCTGGCTTCGCCGGCGAGCCGCCCGGGCCTCCTGGCGATGCTTGGGAGGTCCGACCCGCTGATCGGGGACGCCCTGCAGACCGTCCTCGACCGCGGCGACTTCATCCCGTCGTTCCCGGACGAGAGTCCCGCTTGGACGCCGCCCGGCGCCGGGGCTGCCTCGATCGAGACCGATCCGGCCATCGTCGCCGAGCTGATCGGGCGCAGCCAGGCGGCCATCGCCGCGGTGAAGCGCGACATCCAGACCAAGTCCGGGCCGGCGCTGCTCGACTTCATCCTGGAAGACCTCCAGGAACGGAGGCGCCAGTCCGATCCGCGGAACCTGCAGGTGGTGATGGCGGGGATGGAGGCCACGTGGTGGCTCAACGAGAAGCTGCAGGCGTGGCTCGGCGAAAAGAACGCCGCCGACACGCTTGCGCAGTCCGCCCCCCATAACGTGACGTCGGAGATGGGGCTCGCGCTCCTGGACGTCGCGGACGCGATCCGCCCGCATCCGGACGTGGTGGCGTTTCTGCAGCGCGTCGAGGACGAGGGCTTCGAGGACGGGAGCTTTCTGGACGCGCTTCCCGAGCTCGCGGGTGGGCGGGAAGCGCGAGACGCCATCCGGGCCTGGCTCGACAAGTACGGCATGCGCTGTGCCGGCGAGATCGACATCACGAGGCCGCGTTGGAGCGAACGCCCCACCACGCTCGTGCCCATGATCCTCGGCCACATCAAGAGCTTCGGGCCGGGCGAGGCCGAGCGGCGATTCGAGCGCGGGCGGCAGGAGGCCAGGGAGAAGGAACGGGAGCTGCTGGAGCGCTTGCGGGCCTTGCCGGACGGGGAGCGGAAGGCCGAAGAGACCCAGCGGATGATCGACCGGGTCCGCACCTTCACCGGATACCGGGAGTATCCGAAGTACGCCATGGTCAGCCGCTACTTCGTCTACAAGCAGGCCTTGCTCGAAGAAGCCGAGCGCCTCGTGCAGGCCCACGTGCTTCGCGACAAGGAAGACATCTTCTACCTCAGGTTCCAGGAGCTCCACGACGTCGTGCGCACGAACCAGGTGGATGACCAGCTCGTCCGCCAGCGCAAGGACGCGTTCAGGTCGTATCAGGCGCTCACGCCGCCCCGGGTGCTCACATCGGATGGCGAGGTCGTGGCCGGGTCGTACCGCCGCGAGGATTTTCCGGCTGGCGCGCTGGTCGGCTTGCCGGTTTCCGCCGGGACCGTCGAGGGGCGGGCCCGCGTCGTCCTGGACATGGCGGAGGCGGATCTCGAACCGGGCGACATCCTGGTCACCGCCTACACGGACCCTAGCTGGACGCCCCTGTTCGTCGCGATCAAGGGCCTGGTGACGGAGGTCGGGGGCCTGATGACTCATGGCGCGGTGATCGCACGGGAGTACGGCTTGCCGGCCGTCGTGGGGGTGGAGCATGCCACCCGGCTGATCCGGGATGGGCAGCGGATCCGCGTGCACGGAACGGACGGGTATGTCGAGATCCTGCCCTAGAGCGGGCCAGCGCGACAGAAAAATCCTGGATCTTTGGGCCCGCTTGAAACGTCGGGCGGCACCCTTCGTCTGTGGGGGCACCCCCGAGGCGTACAACGGATGCGCCCCTTGCAAGAGCAGCCCTTTCGAGGCCCTTTCCAGGTGCCAGCCGATTCTCCCGGGGCACAGCTTCTGGGCGGGGCTCGCGGCGAAGTCGTTGCCGCCCGCCGCGTTCGAGCCGGTAGGCGTCGCGTTCATCACCGGCTCCGTCTCCGCGCCCGGTCTTGTGGAAGCCTACGAGCATCGCTTCCCCAAGGATCACCCGCTGCGCGCCCTTTACATGTCCGAGGCCGGCGGAAAGAAGCAGCCTATGGTGGACCTGCTGCTGCACCACGGCGTGCGCGCCTGCCTGGAGTACCAGGAGAGCGGGGATGCCGAGCGCGCGCGGAGCGCGTCGAACCCGGACCTGGCGCCGCACCTGTCCTTCCTCGACATGGGCGGCCACGGCTATGCCGTGTTGCACCTGACGGCCGACGCCGTCGAATGCGAGTTCGTGTGCATCCCGCGGCCGCTCGAACGCAGCCCGGGCGCGGACGGAGGGCCGCTCCGCTACCGCGTCGTCCACCGCGTGCCCATGTGGCGCCCGGGCGAGCGGCCACGCCTCGAGCAGCGCATCCTCGAAGGCGATCCCGGGCTCGCGCTTTGAAGCGCGGCTTTCCTTTCGAGGGGCTTCTTTCGAGGGGACAGCCGATTGTCCTAGTCCTGGCCGCCGAGGGCCAGCCTCTTCGCAGGACAGTCAGCCTGGATGATGTTTCATAGCATCTGAACACCTCGAAAGGCTTCGGCTTGCTCCAGCGCAGCACTACGGCGATCACCGAGGTCAATCAGCGCATCGAGCACCCTGAGTAGCGCCTGCGCTTGGTTGGCGCGAAGTGGGAAGTTGGCGTCGGCAAGACGCTGAACTGTCGCCGCGATGCGGGCTGGCAGCCTAGTTCCCGCCCAGCCACCCTTGGCTTTGAAGAGAGAGCCTAGAGCAGAGTTCGCCTGAGTGGCAAACGCATCAAGAGGATAGGCGATGCCCGCCCTTTCACAGAGAGTCAAGAACGTTTGCATGACATAGGACGACCAGCCGATGGCAGTGACAAGCCGGGTCACGATCGGCATAATCATGCTGATCTGCGACCAGTCGCCATTAGCAAAACGAGTGGCGCCCGGAGCCTCTTTCTCGATAGGCACGAAGAGCAGCGCCCGGATTAACTTGGGTAAATCGTACTCGTGCACTTGACCGGCCTGGTAGCTATTCGGATCGAAGGCACGGTCG
This sequence comes from Thermoanaerobaculia bacterium, assembly GCA_036380715.1. Classification (GTDB taxonomy): domain Bacteria; phylum Acidobacteriota; class Thermoanaerobaculia; order Multivoradales; family UBA5704; genus UBA5704. Next base: position 136,474 of record DASVEF010000343.1, read on the forward strand.
CGAATGACGCGCTCAACGCAGTCGTTCAGCAAATCGAAGGTGTTTGCCGGAACGGTCGGCGCGTCAAGGACGTGCCGCGACACCGTCATATCAGCAAATCCGGCAAGTACGGCCAAGCCTTCCTCATCCTCTGTCAGGAAGGGAGCCAGAAATTCTTTGCGCACGTACTCCGTCTCGAAGAATGGTGCGGCCCGTGCGAGCAAGTCGCCTAGTACTCGATTCCATTCGATCAACGAAGGGCGGTCAGTATTCGATCTCCGCTTGTGTCTTTCCTTGAGCCACGAGGGCATAAGCCGTTCCGCCGTCCACGCCGCAAGCTGCTCGAGGCTTACCGCTACCATCGGCTTGTAGAGGCTTGATTGGCACCACGCTTCGATAGGGAAGAGCCGGAATACTTTCGCCGCAAACGCTGCGTTAAACGACGGTTTGGCATCACCCCACCCGGCCTCGTCTTCGGACCGGCCGTAGCGTCTCTGTTCTTGTGCCTTGACCCACGCTGGCGGCACAGATGTCAGCGGCCCATCACTCGTCTGGTGCAAGCGCTCGAGTGCGCGGGCGAGACTTTGCATTCGCGCGTCTAGGGCGACCGTATCGTCGCGAGCGCTGTTCCTCTCGACTCGGTAGTAGAGCGCGAGGTCCATGGCGAGTTGGGCGGCGACCCAGCGCACGTGCTCGTCCGAATCCATGAAGAGCCCCGTGAACGCAAACTGGGCCACGCCCTCTACTGGGTGGCAGGTTAGCTCGAACAGCCGTCGCACGGAGTCCTTGCGCGGCGAGCTTGATCGGCGGTCATGCACTAAGGCGATGATAAGGTGATTGGCGGGATGCCAAGGTATCTTGGAGCCGTGGAAGGTATCCTTCGGCTCTCTCATAGCCGCAACACGCCCCATCACATCCCATGCCCAATCGTAGCCTGGTCCGGCGGGGGAGCCGAAGCGAATGACAACCGCGGCAACCGCGGAAATCATCGCCTGTGCTGAGTGTGCCTCCGCGTTACTTCGCACGGCAAGAATAGTATTGTTATCCCGGGCTTGAGCGAAGGCCAAGGCGTCGGCCAGACTTATGTCCTCCACAAGCACATTAGACTCAAACGACTTCGTCGCCCAGGTGATGACGCTATACTCCTGCTGTAAAGTAGTGCTCTCCTCAAGGCGCTTTTCTTGTGCAGGCGTCAGCGGCTTTGGTGGCTCATAGGCAATCATGACCTCTTCAGTCTTGGCTCGATACTTACGATAGTTCTGGATGTCGCCAAGGCCCGCCCAGCTCTCCGCCGCTTCTCTCAGCGATACCGTGACGCCGGGAATGGAGCGCGCTTCTTCAACTTCGTAAGGCAGTTCATCCGGAAAACGCGCCAGCGCTTCCTTGAAACGCTGGCGCAGATTCTCATTCTCAGTTAACGCGAACCGCATGGCGAGCTCACGAATCTCGCGCTTACGGCTCTGTCGCGAGTCAAGAAACTTCTTGGCTTCCGCTTTGCCACCAAGAAGGCGCGGAAGGGCGTCGAAGCCTAGGACGGAGCCTACGAGATCGATGTCTCGCATTGGTTCCTGAGCCTTGCGGGCAATGTCGTGGTGCCAAAGACGCTGACAAGTCACGATAGGAAATATCGTTTCGGACACATCGTAGGTCTCAAGCGCCAGAACCAGCGCAAGCCCCAAGACGGCATAGCATGAATTCCCTTCGACCACGGTCCGGACGACCTCGTCCGTCGGTCGGCCACCCTCTAGCTGCTTAAAGGCCCAGTAGCTAAGCGCAAGGAAGGCGCATTCCAGTACGTTGGGCGCGTTGTCCATGAACCAGATGTAAACAGGCCAGTCGCCCCAGAATTCCTGTCTCCCCCAGGGAAAATCAAGAACCACAGGAATTGGCGTCCCCATGCGATCGCTGTTGAGAAGCTGAGCCTGATGCCAGCCTTGAGTCGCATGGTTGATGAGATCACGTACCAACCCTAGCGCAACCTCTGGTCTCTTGGCAAAGAGGCTGGCGAACGGCTCGTGAAGGGGTGACGCCGGGTAGTAGTAGTTATGGAATCGATTGATCCCAATCTCATCGAGATCAATGGTGTCGTGCCTGATCGGAAAGGATACGTACTGGAGAGCGCGTTTCTGCTCTTCCGTCCGCTCCCCCTCCGGAATGGCTCGAAGGCGCTTTAGCCGTTTGGTGTATTCCCGGTATTCACGCTCTTCACGCTCTAACCGGTCCCGAGGCAGCTCTTCCATCAACTCCGCCTTCGCGACAGCGACCACCGCCTCGGGAGCCACATCCGCCATAGTCGGCGTAAATCCCATCAGGTCACTGTAGGCCTCGCCGCGCATACGCTTGTTAGTTACCGCGCGTTCGAAAAGCGCGATTGCAGGCGCGGGATAGGAGCGCGCCGAGCGCATAATCATCATTCGCAAAGCGGTGGCGAGGCTGGACCGTGCCTCACTACCGAGCGTAGCCCACCTACCAAGCTCTAAGCTAAAATCTTGGCGATACTCGACACTCTCCAGCTCGATCAACCAGCTGGCGCACAGATCGATAACAGCCGTCGAACGTGGATTCTTGAGATCGGCGAACACATTCTGCCAAACGCCGAAGACTTCGAGGACGTGCGGCAGCAGGCGGACGGGCAGGCTCGGGGCCAGAGGAAGTAACCAGTCCAAGAGCCGCCCCCAGCTCTCGAAGTCTGAAGGCCAGCCGAGCAAATCCGCCATGCTGACGCGGTCTAAGTCTTCCACGGCGTTCGTGGCTGTCTGGAGTATTATCGGGCTCGGGATCGTGTGCTGAGCCTGAAACCAGACAAGTAGCTTCTCAAGGAGCGCGAAGTCGTTCTCAGCGAGGAGCGCCTGAAACTCCTGGTGTCCTTGTACAAAGGCGGGCGTAAAGGGTGGAGCCGTAAGCCACTCGCGCCGCCACTGCGGACGGAGCGGCTTGCCTTCGAGGTCCCGGTAGCCTTCCGACCACTTGCCCTGCGAAGCGATCGCGCTTTGTGCGAGCAATCCAACCACGCGGCCGAGAAGCGGCGGCTCACCCGCGTCGGTCAGACCGCGCGTCCAGTTGTCGCCAAGCTCAATGAGCTGCCGGAAGAACACCCACTCAAAGAAGATGTCGTGCGTAAATGAGTACGACGCGCCGCCATCATGATCGCGGATAACAAAGTCAGTCTTCAACCCCGCCACTTGCTCAAAGGTGGCGTCTTTGAGCATCCGAGCCGGAATGTTCTTGCCGAGATTACGCACTCCCTTTTTGGCCAAATCCAGCAGTGCCCGTTGCCGTTGCGGCACAGTTTCCTTCGGCGCGTCATGGCCGGCGCGAGCCCACCAAGCCGAAATGAGATCGACTTCGGTCTGGGGTGTTGCCGAATCGTCAGGAAAGCTCCGTGCGAGCACGGCTGCGAAAAACGGACGCCGGGCGATTTCGGTCACAGCCATTGGGCCGAACAGTAGCCGCCTTAAGTTGCGCTTTTCCTCCGCAAGGGCCTTAGCTTCCTCATCCGAGAAGCCGCCAATCGAAACATCGCCGATGCCGGTTCCCCGATAGAAGCTTGCCGGGAACCACGCGCGATAAGCCTCAAGCCCCTGATCGCGTGAGCTCGCCAGAACCTTCCAATTAGAGAGATGTTCGTTTTCTTCAATCGCTCGGAGGAGGTCGGTGAGGATCCCCTTCTGATCCGGCCTGACGCGGTCAATGCCGTCGATGAAAAGGATCGGTGTTCCCGTGGCGCCAATCTCGGTCAGGAGGTCTGCAACTATACGGTGCTGGAGGCCGAGCGCTGTCGCGAAGGTCAGCCAGCTATCTCCCGTGAGACGGTCCGATTTTAGGAACAGAATTGGCCCATTGGTTGCATCAACGGTGGCGATACGTTTGAGCAACGCTGACTTCCCGCATCCGGGAAGACCGCTGAGGTTGACGAGGCGGTACTCGGCGAGACGATTCCTGATGTTCTTTTCCAGAAGAGGGCGTTCGACGCGAAAGCCCGCAATCTCGTCCGATACGTCTGCCAGTCCGGCGAGGCAGAATGACTGAAGGATATCAATATCACGCCGGTAGTTTGGAGCGACCTTGAGCCGTACGGCACCGCGAAACTCGGCCAGCAGTGTTTGCCGCGTCCACTTCCGGGCGGTGCCCGCGGCATCGCGCGCAATTCGGCACAGGCGGTCGAAGAGCAGTAAGTCCAAGCCGTCTTCGTTAACCGCAACAAGCTCCTGGAGGCGGTTAATTAACTCCGCTCGTAGGATGCCGCCTTCGGTCAATCCATTGAGATTAAGGGCAACAAATTGGGAATAGAACCTTCGCTCGTCATCGGGTGATTGGACTCCGATTAGCGGTGCCAATTTGTCACGAAGAGCCCGCTCATCAGCCGCGGCGCCGCCGCCCAGGGCGAAGCGCCGGGCGAAGTGCTCACCAGAAGGGCTACTTTTTGCCCAGTCGATCAGGCGGTTCAGCGTTCGTAACGGTCCAACAGCAACGTTTTCGACGACAAAGCAATAGGCATCAAGATCGACGTCAAAGGCATCGGTCTCGCGGGTGGCGACGGCGCGTGAGAGGATATCGCGGAAGTCGTTGTTGGTCGATGCGGCGCTAATGGTGATCTTGGTCTTAGCCTGAAGGCTTAACCTCCGCTGTGAACCATTGTCATCAAGCTCGACGATGATGTCATCCATTGGGTGGCCGTGCCCTGCTTGCTGGACCGCCACTGTTTTCACGATGCCGCTCAAACCCGCAGCGCGCTCCTCCCGCAAGAGGGCGGCGAGATAATAAGCAACTACCGTATCTTCGTAGGTAAAGCCCTCCCCGCCTGTAAGCTCAGTCGAAGTGGCCTGTTGTATTTCTTTCTTACTCATGGTGGGTCAGACGTCCGCTCGATCGACTCACGGCTACCTCTCTCTTCCGCAGTCGATGATGTTGTTCGGGAACGCCCCAACGTCCTGCACGCTTCACCCTCGGATGGCGAAGCCTGCCGCCGGTAGAAGCGAGGATTCGCCTCGTTTACGCCCTATATTCTCACAGGGGGGCATGTTGTCACAATGCCTTGTTCTGGGCCATGGGCAGAGGACGGGCGAGGACGAGGCGCCCTTTCGAGGTGCCAGCCGATTCGCGGCCCGGGCGAGCGGCCACGCCTCGAGCGCCGCATCCTCGAAGGCGATCCCGGGCTCGCGTTTTGATTGAAACGAAACCTCAGGAGGCCGGGATTTTGGCGGCCTCCGCCTCGTCGGGCGCCGTCTCCACCGGCGGCTCGGGCAGCCAGAACGAGGCGATGAACCCGACCAGGTAGACACCGAACCCGACCGCCGCGGCGGTCATCGCCATCTTGGCGGGAGCGGCCGCGCGGTCGGCGGTGACGGCAAGGGTCGCGGTCAGCCAGGCGAACGAGGTGCCGATCAAGCGGCCGCCGATATTGGCGGCGAAGCTCTCGCCGGTGCCGCGCAGGTGCAAGGGGTAGACCCGCGGCAGGTAGTTGCCCCAGAAGCTGAACTGCGCGACGGTCAGGAACCCTGCGATGAAGATCATCGGGTAGAGCAGATTGAGGCTGGTGGTGGCGGCCCAGGCGAAGGTCAGGGGCATCACGATCAGCCCGGGGATCTGGAACAGGCGGATCAGCCGGCGCCGGCTGACGATCGCGACCGCCAGCATGGCGAGCGCCACGCGGCCCGCCAGCCCGCCGACCTCCTGCACCTTGACGACGTCCGAGGCGACCGCCTGCTCGGTGCGCCGGGCCTCGGGGGGCGGCAGATCGGCGGTCCTCTCCCGCACTTCCTGGAGCCCCGGCACCATCTGCGGGATCTGCTGGATGGCGCCGAAGGCGGCGCCGTAGGACATGGCGAACATCAGCGTGGTCACCAGGGTGGTGCGGCGCAGCTCGGGGGCGAACAGCGCGGCGAGGCTCGGCCGCTGGAGCGTGCCCTCCTGGCGCTTCTTCTGCCAGGCCGGCGACTCCGGCAGGAACGGCCGGATCAGGATCAGCGGAATGGCCGGGATAACGCCCGACATCAGCGTATAGCGCCAGGCGGCGTGGGGATCGGCGACGCCCTCCGCGGCGATGGCGGGCAGGCTCGCCGCGTACCTGGCCACCAGGCCGCTGACCACCGCGACCATCAGGCCGCCGAGCGACGAGAACGCCTGGGTGTAGCCGAGCACCTTTTCGCGCCGCTTGGGTTCCGGGAACAGCTCGGCCAGCCAGGCGACGGCGGCCACGAACTCGACGCAGACGCCGATGAACACCAGGCAGCGGCAGACCAGCAGCATCTCGATCGAGGTCGAAAAGCCGGCCGCGAACGCCGCTCCGGCGTAGAGCAGGATGCTGAACGTGAGCACCCGCCGCCGGCCCAGGATGTCGGTGAGGTAGCCGCCCAGCAGGCCGAAGATGCCGCCGGCAAAGGCCGGGATGTAGAACAGCCGGCCCACCCACATCTGGAACTCGGGCGAGCCCGGCACGGCGCCCACCAGCTCCTGGAGAGCCGGGCGGACGATGAGCGGCAGCATGAGCAGCTCGTAAATGTCGAAGGCGAAGCCCATCGCAGCGATGACGCAGATGAGCCACTGGGTGGTTGTGAGGCCTGCGGTCTTTTGGGGCACGTGGGAAGTTTACCCGAGTAGGCCGTCAAGTCCGACATCCAATCCAACGAGGAGACCTGGGATACCCCAGGTCGATCCTGTCCTCGGCCAGCTTCTCCACGAAGCAGCGGTCGTGTGACACGAAGAGGATCGCTCCCGGCGTGCGGGCCACCTTGGATGCAGTCCGGGCCCGCTGCTCGGCGGCCCGCCTTGCCGCAGCCTCGCGGCGCTGCTGCGCCTCGTATCTCTCCCACGCCTGGCGCTCCGCGAGCTCCCGCTGCTCGCAATAGTGCTCGTAGGAGCCCGCGAACGCCGTCAGCGCTCCGCCGCGC
>DASVEF010000344.1:0-17187 GCA_036380715.1 Thermoanaerobaculia bacterium
TTCGCGCACACGGCCTCGTCGGGAGGCATCGTGCTGCTCGTCTGCACGGCCATTGCGCTGGCCTGGGCGAATTCGCCGTGGGCCGCGTCGTACCACCATCTCTGGGAGCTCGAGATCGCGATCGACGCCGGGCCGGTCGCGATCCGCTCGACGCTTCACCACCTCATCAACGACGGCCTCATGGTGGTGTTCTTCTTCCTCGTGGGGCTCGAGATCAAGCGCGAGGTGCGGATCGGCGAGCTGGCTTCCTTTCAGCGGGCGGCGCTCCCGGCGGCCGCCGCGCTCGGCGGCATGGTCGTCCCGGCGGCGCTCTATGCCGCGCTCAACCTCGGCGGCTCCGGTTCGGCGGGGTGGGGAATTCCGATGGCGACGGACATCGCCTTCGCGCTCGGCGTGCTCGCTCTGCTCGGAAATCGTGTTCCGGCGGGGCTCAAGGTCTTTCTGGCGGCGCTCGCGATCGTCGACGACATCGGCGCGGTGCTCGTGATCGCGCTCTTCTACACGGGCGGGGTGGACTGGGTGGCGTTGGGCGCCGCGGGCGCTCTTCTCCTCCTCGCGGCCGGAGCCAATGCCGCAGGGGTCCGCCGGCCGTGGGCCTACTCCGTGATCGGCGTGGCCCTCTGGGGTGCGGTACTGGCTTCCGGCGTCCACGCGACCGTGGCGGGCGTCCTCCTCGCCATGGCGATCCCGTCGCGGACGCGGATCAACGAGGACGAGTTCCTCCGGCGCGCCCACCGGAGCGTCGAGGCGTTCGAGGGCGCCTGCGGCCCTGGAACGAACGTGCTCACCAACCAGGCGCAGCAGGAGGCGCTCCTGAACCTCGAGACGCTGTGCGAACAGGCGCAGGCGCCGCTCCAGAGGATGGAGCGAAAGCTGCACGGGATCGTGGCGTTCGGCATCATGCCGCTCTTCGCGCTCGCCAACGCGGGCGTGCAGCTCGCCGGCGGGGATGCAGGGATGGCCCTGTCAGGCCCGGTCACCCTGGGCATCCTCCTCGGGCTCGTGCTCGGCAAGCCGCTCGGGATCACGCTCTTCTCGTGGATCGCCGTCCGCGCCGGCCTCGCCGCGCTCCCCAGAGGAGTGACGTGGCGCCAGATCCACGGCGTGGCGTGGCTCGGCGGGATCGGCTTCACGATGTCGCTCTTCGTCGCCGGGCTCGCCTTCCCCGATGCGCCCGCGCTTCTCACCGCCGCTAAGCTCGGCGTTCTGGCCGCCTCGCTCGTCGCCGGCCTCTGCGGCTGGTTTCTGCTCTGGCGTGCGGGAGCGCGAGAGCGGTAAAAATCAGCACGCGTTTTACCCTGGGATCGGCGGCTCCCTACCTGAGAGCCAGAGGGCTTTACCCGCGGGTGAGTGCCCTCACCCCCGGCCCCTCTCCCGAAGGGAGAGGGGTGAACCTTCGCAAAAAATCTCAAGGAGAGAGATCTTCGAGACACGGGGTGAGGGCCTTGGCGGTATCGGCGATCCTTTCGAGAACGGAGGCGAGGTTCCTGAGGACGGTCTCATTGGAGAAGCGAAGCACTGTGCATCCGAGAGACCTGAGATAAGCATCACGGTTTTCATCATGAGCCGCCTGCCGGGTTTCGGAATGGATCGGGCCATCCAGCTCCACGACCAGCTTGAGCTCGTGGCAGTAAAAGTCCAGCACGTAGGAATCCACGGGAAACTGCCGCCGAAACTTCCATCCAACGAGCTTGCGGTCGCGCAGGTACTCCCAGAGAAAGGCCTCAGCGGGAGTCGGCTCCTGCCGCATCTCACGTACCCGGGTCCGCACCTCCCGTATTCGCCATGCATGCCGGCTGGCGCGCATAGCGAGAATCCTACCTCTGATTTTTCCTGAATTTCACCCCTCTCCCTCCGGGAGAGGGGCCGGGGGTGAGGGCTCTCACTTCCAGCGGAAGATTTTCAACGCCACCAGGAAGCTCGCGATCCCCCACGCCGCCAGGATCCCGAGCCGCGGCGCGATCTCGGCGAAGCCCTGGGCCTCGTTGATGACGCCGCGCAGGGCCTCGTTCAGGGCGGTCAGCGGCAGGGCCCGGATGAACGGCTGCATGGCGTCGGGGAAGCGCTCGGAGGAGAAGAAGACGCCGGAGAGGAGCCACATGGGGAGCATCACGAAGTTGGCGAGGCCGCTCGCCCCTTCGAGGGTGCTGACCCGCGAGGCGATGAGCAGCCCCAGGCCGCTGAAGCTCATGGCGCCGAGCAGGCAGACGAGGAAGAGCAGCAGGATCGAGCCGCGCACCGCCACTCCGAAGGCGAGCCAGCCGAAGCCGACCAGGAACGTGACCTCCAGCACCAGGAAGCCGAGGCGGGACAGCATCTGCGCCAGCAGGAAGTCGCTCTTGCGCATCGGCGTGGCGAGCAGGCGCTTGAGCAGCCGCCGGCTGCGCGCCAGGGTCACCGAGAAGGCGAGGCTCCAGATGCCCGTGCCCATCAGGTTCATGCCCAGCAGGCCGGGGATCAGGAAGTCGATGTAGCGCGATCCTTTCTCGGTGACGCGCTCTTCGCCGATGGCCAGCGGATCCTTCCGTCCGGCGGCGCGCTGCAGGGCGTCGCCGGCTTCGAGGCGGGCGATGCGCGAGTCCGGGCGCGTCTCGTCGAAGCGGAAGGCCGGCGGCGAGCCCGGGATCACGAGGAGCGAGATCTTGCCGGTGCGCAGCGCCTCCCTCCCCTCGGTCCCGGGCATCACCCGCGCCAGCAGGACCGGCGAGCGCGCCAGGGCCGCGCGGGTGGCCTCGGCGGCCGGGCCGGCCACGACCCCCACCGGGATCTGGTCCGGGGGCTTTTCGCGGAAGGCGAAGCCGAGCGCCACGGCGAGGAGGAGGGGGAACAGGAAGACCCAGAAGACCGCTTCGGGCTCGCGGATGAACTCCTTGAAGCGGCAGAGGGTCAGCTCGAAGAGGGCGGAGCGCCGGGCCATGGGTCAGCCCTCCCGCAGAGTGCGGCCGGTGAGCGCGATGAACAGGTCTTCGAGCGTCGCCCGGTGGGTCGAAAGGTTCTGGAGCCTGGCGCCGCTGCGCTCGACCGCGGCGAGCAGGGCGGGGACGCTCTCGGTGAGGGCGCCCACGGCGAGCCGCCAGTTGGGGCCGTGGCGGCGGGCCTCGGTCACCCCGGGCAGGGCGCGCAGGGCCTCTTCTGAAAGGTCCGGCTCGCAGGCGAATTCGATGACGTTGGCGGCGTGCAGCGAGGCGATCAGCTCGCGCGGCGTGCCGAGGGCGATGACCCGCCCCTGGTCGATGATGGCCACGCGGTCGCACAGGCGTTCGGCCTCGTCCATGTAGTGGGTCGTCAGCAGCACGGTGCCGCCGCGGGACCGGAAGGCCATGACCTGCTCCCAGAGCTGGAGGCGGCTCTGCGGGTCGAGCCCGGTGGTCGGCTCGTCGAGGAAGAGGATCTCGGGATCGCCGACCAGGGCGCAGGCCACGGCGAGCCGCTGTTTCTGCCCGCCGGAGAGCTTGCCCACCCGCGAATCCTTCTTCTCTTCCAGGGAGAGCTGGGCGAGCAATTCGCGCGTGTCGCGGGCGGCGCGGTAGAAGGAGGCGAAGAGGCGCAGGGTCTCCGCGACGGTGAGCTTCTCGGTGAGCTGCGTCTCCTGGAGCGAGATGCCGAGCCGCTCGCGTAGCTCCCGGCCGTCGCGCTCCCAGGTCGTGCCCAGGACCTCCACCTCGCCGGCGTCGGCCGGGGTGAGCCCTTCGAGGATCTCGATGGTCGTGGTCTTGCCCGCTCCGTTGGGGCCGAGCAGCCCGAAGCACTCGCCGCGCCGCACCTCGAGGTCGAGGCCGTCCACCGCGACCACGCCGGGGTAGCGCTTGACCAGCCCGCTGCAGCGGACGGCGACGGTGGATGGCTGGGATGACATGGAGGCTATATATAAAGGACGGGCGCGCCGGCGCAAGCTAGCACAGGCGGACCCTCACCCCCTAGCCCCCTCTCCCACCCGCACTCACGCCCGCCCGGGAGAGGGGGAACCCTGCCAAAAACTGATTTGCTTTTCTCCCCCTCTCCCGAGGGAAGGGAGTGCGGATGGGAGAGGGGGCCGGGGGGGTGAGGGTCCCGGGAACACCGAACCCCCTTATAATGGTTGCTCCACCTGAACCTCCGGCACCTCTTCCAGCCGGCGGGTCGCCTGAAAATGCCGATTTCGAGCAAGAACCTCGCGCCCCCCGTCTCCTATCCGGGAGCGACGCGCTTCGACGAGGTCCTCGCCTGCCTGGAGTCGCACGGCCGCCAAGTCGACCTGGACTTCCTGCGCTCGGTCCACGATTTCTCCTCCGAGATGCACAAGGACCAGACGCGGCGGTCCGGCGAGCCGTACATGGTGCATCCGCTCAACGTCGCCTACCTGCTGGCCGAGCTCAACTTCGACCAGACCTGCGTGGCCGTGGGCCTGCTGCACGACGTGCTGGAGGATACGCTGACCACCCGCGAGGTGCTGGAGAAGGAGTTCGGCTCGGACATCGCGGAGCTGGTGGACGGCGTCACCAAGATTGGCCGCCACGAGTACGTGCGCCGCGACGAGGCGCAGGCCGAGACGTTCCGCAAGATGATCCTGGCCTCGGCCAAGGACATCCGGGTCATCGTGGTCAAGCTGGCCGACCGGCTGCACAACATGCAGACGCTGCAGCACCTGGGGCCGGACGCGCGGCGCCGGATCTCGCGCGAGACGCTGGAGATCTACTCGCCGATCGCGCACCGCCTCGGCATGGCCAAGGTCAAGGGGGACCTGGAGGACCTGGCCTTCTTCCATCTCTATCCGCACCAGTTCGCCGAGCTCCACCTCAAGGTCACCGAGAAGATGAAGCTGGGTCAGTCGGCCATCCAGCGCCTGCGCGAGCGCCTGGTGGGGAGCCTGGAGGCGGCGAGCGTCGAGGCCGAGATCAGCTTCCGCGTCAAGCGCTACTACTCGATCTACGAGAAGCTGCGCCGGCAGGGGATCGACATCTCGCAGCTCTACGACTTCCTGGCCTTCCGCGTCGTGACCGACAATCTGAAGGACACCTACGCCGCCCTCGGCGTGGTACACCAGAGCTGGCGCCCGATCCCCGGCCGTTTCAAGGACTACATCGCGATGCCCAAGCCCAACGGCTACCAGTCGCTGCACACGACGGTGGTGGGCTACCAGGGGCAGCCGTTCGAGGTGCAGATCCGCACCCGCGAGATGGACCTCATCGCCGAGGAGGGGATCGCCGCCCACTGGCGCTACAAGGAGGGGCGGATCGAGGACCGCAGCCAGGACTCCAACATCCTCTGGCTGCGCCAGCTCCTGGAGTGGCAGAAGGAGGTCCAGGACCCGCGCACCTTCCTGACCACGCTCAAGGTCGACCTCTATCCGGACGAGGTCTACGTGTTCACGCCCAAAGGGGACGTGCTCGCCTTCCCGCGCGGCGCCACGCCGCTCGACTTCGCCTACCGGGTGCACACCGACCTCGGCCACCACTGCGCGGGGGCGCGCGTCAACGGCCGGCTGGTGCCGCTGCGCACGGGGCTCTCCAACGGCGACATGGTGGAGATCCTCACCAACCCGGCGCGCAACCCGAGCCGCGACTGGCTCTCCTTCGTGGCCACCTCGCGCGCCAAGAGCAAGATCCGCCAGTGGCTCAACACGCAGCAGAAGCAGCGGGCCATGGAGATCGGGCGGCGGCTGTTCGAGAAGGAGCTCCGCAAGTACGGCGTCCCGCTGAAGAAGGTCCTCGACGCTCCGGAGATGGCGGCCTATCTCCAGGACGAGGGGCTGTCCAGGGCGGACGACCTCTACAGCCGGCTCGGCTTCGGCAAGACCGAGGCGCGCCACGTCCTGGCGCGCGTGCTGGGGGAGGACAAGCTCGTCGAGCCGGGCGAGAAGCCGGGCCGCCTGCGCCAGGTGGTGAGCAAGATCCTGCCGTTCACCTCGTCGGGCGCCGGGCCGATCACGGTCAAGGGGCACGGCGACCTGCTCGCCTATCTCGCCAAATGCTGCAACCCGCTGCCGGGCGACGAGATCGTCGGCTACGTGACGCGCGGGCGCGGCGTCTCGGTCCACTCGGTGGACTGCCCGAACGTGCGCAACCTGCTCTACAACCCGGAGCGGGAGATCGAGGTGCGGTGGGGGGATCAGAAGGACGACGTCTACCAGGTCTCGCTCAACATCGAGACCACCGACCAGCCGGGCATGCTCGCCCGCCTCACCGAGGCGATCACCAAGGTGGGGAGCAACATCACCCAGATCGAGGCCGAGACCCACGAGACCGGCCGCGCCTCCATCGGCGTGGTCTGCCAGCTCCGCAACCGCAAGCACCTCGACAAGCTCCTCCAGGAGGTGCGGTCGATCGCCGGGGTCCTGCGGATCGACCGCAGGATGGACGGCGGGCGGACGGCGGAAGCGCTGAGCTAGGGCAGGCAGGCGACACAGACGAACACGGACGAAAAGGACCAACACGGACAGCAAGGACGTGTCCCCCGTCCTTGAAAGTCCGTGTTGGTCCTTTTCGTCCGTGATTTCTGGGGATGGGGAACGGGGAGGGGAAACAGCCGGGGCTCAGCTCTGCTTCGTTTCGCCCTCTTCGGGATTCCACTTCCGCACCGGCGCCTTGACGATCTTGCCGCTGCGCAGGCAGCGGGTGCAGACCGCGACGCGCCGGACCTTGCCCTCGATGAGGGCGCGCACGCGCTGCAGGTTCGGCTCCCAGGTGCGCGACGTCACGTTGTGCGCGTGGCTGATATTGCGGCCGAAGACGGTCCCCTTGCCGCAGATTTCGCATTGCTTGGCCATGATTCGGGTCTCTCCTTGGTCTTTCTCCAGCCCAAAGGGCAGCGAAGAGTAGCAAACTTCGCCCCTGCCGGCAACCCCTCCCTGCGCCCCCTCTCTGGGCGGCCGGCGCGGAAAGTCAGAAAAGGAGGCACTTTGGATAACTTGCCTCTTGCTCCCCGGAAATTCTTCGTGTAGAGTTCCGACACTGGACAATATAGACATAGCTGCATGGATGCCTTGACAGGGGTGTCTGTACCTGGTAACTTCGAGCGAAGCTTTAAGTAAGTCGCTGTAAGTTAGCATAATTGCTGGGCTTTTCAGGGGAGTCAAAACTGTGCTCTTCTCCCGGTCCAAAAAGGGTGTAGTGGGTCTGGACATCGGCAGCTCGGCCATCAAGCTGGTCGAGCTCCGGGAAAAGAAGGGGGAGTTCCATCTGATGCGCCTGGGCGTGGAGCCGCTGTCGCCCGAGGCCATCGTGGACGGCTCGATCATGGACTCATCGCTGGTGGTGGACGCCATCCACCGTCTGAACGACCAGACCAAGGTCAAGAACACCTCCTACGCCACCTCGCTGTCCGGCCATTCCGTCATCATCAAGAAGATCCAGCTCCCGGCCATGCCGCAGGAGGAGCTGGCGGACTCGATCCAGTGGGAGGCGGAGCAGTACATCCCCTTCGACATCAACGACGTGCGCCTCGACTACGTCGTGCTGACCGAGGGCGAGCCCGGGCGGGACAACATGGAGGTGCTGCTGGTCGCGGTCAAGCGCGACAAGGTCAACGACTACGTGTCGGTGATCAGCCAGACGGGCAAGTCCCCCGCCGTCGTGGACGTGGACGTCTTCGCGGTCCAGAACGCCTACGAGGTGAGCTACGACCTCGATCAGCGCAAGGTGGTGGCGCTGATCAACATGGGTGCCGGGGTGACCAACATCAACATCCTGTCGCGCGGGGCCACCGTGTTCTGGCGCGACATCTCCTTCGGCGGCAACCAGTTCACCGAGGCGCTGCAGCGCGAGTTCAACCTCTCGTTCGCGCAGGCCGAGGCGCTGAAGCAGGGCGAGTCGGTGGACCGCTATTCGCCGGCCGACGCCCGCCCGGTGCTCGACCAGGTGTCGACCGAGATGGCCTCGGAGATCCGCAAGACGTTCGACTTCTTCTCGGCGACCTCATCGGAAGGGCCGGTCGACGAGCTGGTGCTCTCCGGCGGCTGCGCGCTGACGCCCAACCTCCTGCAGGTCCTGCGCGACCGGTTCGAGGTGCCCACGGAGCTGATGAACCCGCTCAAGCGCATCCGCTACAAGGAGAGCGACTTCGACAGCGGCTGGCTGCAGTCGATCGCGCCGATGATGGCTGTCGCCGTGGGGCTCGGCATCCGCAAGGTGGGGGACTAGCCGATGATCAAGATCAACCTCCTTTCGGAAGGCCGGCGCCCGACCGCGGTCCGCAAGGCCAAGTCCACGGCCCTGTTGCAAGGCGTGGACATCGGGCAGCTCCTGCTCGCCGTCGGCTTCCTGCTCGGGCTGATCGCTTCCGGCCTCTACTGGTGGGTGCTCAAGGGGCAGCTCGAGGCGCAGCAGGAAGAGATCGCCGCCGCCGAGCGGGAAGTCAAGATGCTCGACGCGGTGATCAAAGAGGTCGAGGACTACAAGCAGAAGAAGGCGGAGCTCGAGCGCAAGATCGGGATCATCAACGACCTCAAGCTCAGCCAGCGCGGCCCGGTGCGGGTGATGGACTCGGTGTCGCGCGCGTTGCCCGAGCTGCTCTGGCTCGACCGGATGACCATGAACGCGAGCACGATCCAGATCGACGGCCGCGCCTTCAACCCCAATGCGGTGGCCAATTTCATCGAGAACCTGGACAAGGTGCCGGAGTTCGAGGAGCCGGTCCTGAAGGATACGCAGGAGCAGGCCGGCGGCATCTACAAGTTCGTCATCACGTTCAATTACAAGCTCGCTCCGCCCACCCCCGAGGGCGGCGCGGAGGCGGGGACCGCGACGGCTCCAGCGGCCGCGCCGACTTCGTAGCGGGAGGCCACGGTGGCGATCAAGACAGGACTCGAAGGAAAGCCCTGGTATTTCGGGGCGGGCATCGGCGCAGCCACCGGGCTCGTCCTGTTCGGGCTCGCGTACTGGCGGTTCTTCCAGCCCATGAAGGATCAGATGGCCGCGGGGGAGGCGCAGCTCGCCGAGCTGCAGACCAAGATCCAGGAGGGGCGGGCCGCCAAGCAGCAGCTCCCTCGTTTCCGCGAAGAGGTGCGGCAGCTCGAGGTCGAGCTCGACAAGCTGCTGCGCATCCTGCCGGCGCGGCGCAACACGCCGGACCTGCTGCGGCGCATCCGCTCGCTCGCCGAGCAGGGCGATTTCGCCCTGAAGCGCTTCACCCCCGGCGAGATGGACGACAAGGAGTTCTTCAGCGAGTGGCCGATCGCCATCAGCGTCGAGGGCTCCTACCACAACCTGGCCCTGTTCTTCGACCGCATCGGGCGCTTCTCGCGGATCATCAACGTCGAGGACCTGAACATCGGGGCCATGCCGCAGAACGCCGCCGAGCACACGATCACGGCCAGCTTCACCGCCAAGACGTTCGTCTACAAGGAAGCCACCCCGCCGTCGCCGGCGGAGACCGCCGCGGCGGCCAAGGAAACGAGAGACAAGTCGCCCCTCCTGAAAGACCGGAGCGGGAAAGAGGAAGGCCTATGAGCAGGCAAGCCTGGAGACTCGCGGCCTTGCTGGCCCTGGCCCTGCTCCCTCTGGCGGGCCTGGCTCAGCAGACCCAGCAAGCCCAGCAGCAGCCGAAGCCGGGGAGCGCCCCGCCGCAGCAGGAGCCCGGGGTCCTGGCCCCGGTCCCCGATACCGGGGACATCGACCAGATCCTGGAGGGAGAGGAGGAGGTGCTCTCGGGCGAGGGCACGTTCTCCTACGATCCCGGCAACCGCCGCGACCCCTTCAAGTCGCTGCTCGCCGGTCCGGAGCGGCAGCCGGTCCGCGGCCCGCGGCCGGAAGGCATCCCCGGCCTGCTCATCGACGAGATCGACCTCAAGGGGATCTGGCGCACCGGCAAGGGGTTCGTGGCCCAGGTCATCGCGACAAACCAGAAGAAGACGTTCCTCCTCCGGGAGGGCGACCAGCTCTATGACGGCGATGTCATCAGCATCGACCGCAACGAGGTGGTCTTCAAGCAGGTTGTGCAAGATCCGACGGCGCTCAAGCCGTTCCGTGAAGTGGTCAAGAGCTTGAGCCCGTCGTCGTAGCTGTTTTGTTTTCAGGTCCCGTAAGGGAGGCGAGTGCCATGGGAGATGTGGTCATCAGAAGACAGAACGACGCCTGGCAGCGCCGGATCGCCTCGCTGGCCGTCCTGGCGGTTGCGGGCTGGTACGGTTGCACCTCCTCGAAGCCTGCCCGGGTCGTGGAGGCGGCTCCCGCCGAGACCCGCGAGGCGTCCGCGAGCGCGAAGCCGGCCGCCGCTGCGGCCGAGATCCGAACCCTCGATCTGCGCGAGGGGGCGCCGGAGGTCTTCGTCGACCTGGAGGCGAGCGCCCCGCTGGTGTG
This sequence comes from Thermoanaerobaculia bacterium, assembly GCA_036380715.1. Taxonomy (GTDB): domain Bacteria; phylum Acidobacteriota; class Thermoanaerobaculia; order Multivoradales; family UBA5704; genus UBA5704. The sequence goes on from DASVEF010000344.1 coordinate 10,275, forward strand.
GACCAGCTTCCGGAACGCCGACGGCAAGGTGGTGGTCGAGCTGCCCAACGCGGTGCCGGCGGCCGGAGTGTCGGACCTCTCGCCCGAGGAGGGGCTGATCGCTTCGCTGGACGTCGAGAACGGCACCGAGGGGAGCCGCCCGATCACCCGGCTGATCATCGCGACGCGCCAGGAGGCGGAGCACTCGGTGACCGCCGAGGGGAACCGTCTCCAGGTGCGCCTGTTGCCCGTCGAGGCGCAGGCCGCCGAGGGGACAGCGCAGGAGCAGACCCCCGGGCAGCTCGCCTTCGAGCCGCTGGCGCAGCCGGGCGGGTCCGCCGGCGAGCCGGCGAGCCCGGCGCCGGAGGGGACCCCGTCCGGAGCTGGAACCATGGCCGGCGGCACTCCGGACCGCCCGCAGGTGGCTCCCACCCCGGACGGCGCCCGCGCCACGCGCCTGGACGCCATCGAGGTGCTCGCCTCGGGCGGCGGCTCGGTCGTCCGCATCTCGGGCGACGGCGAGTTCCCGTACTCGACGTTCGCCCTCGCCGAGCCGGACCGCTTCGTGATCGACCTCGACGGAGTGATCAACCGCAGCTCCCGCACCACGCTCACCGTCGACGGCGGCGTCGTCGAGAGGGTCCGGGTCGCCCAGTTCAAGCCGTATCCGAAGCCGGTCTCCCGGGTGGTGTTCGACCTGCGGGGCCGCGTCTCGCCGATCATCGAGCGGACCTCCGACGCCCTGATCGTGAGCTTCCCCGAGGGCGGAACGGCGTCCATGCAGGAGGAGATGGGGACGCCGACGGCCGATGACGCCGAGGCGGAGGCCGAGGAGGAGCCGGCGCCCCCCCCGGCCGAGCGCCCCGCCGTTACCCCGCCCGCGCCGAGCCCGGCGGCGGCCTCCGACCTGGCGCTGGCGCCGCGCACGCCGCCGGCCCCGGTGACCACCGTGGCGCAGGCCCCGAGGAATCCGTCGGGCATCGAGATCGAGGAGGCGCCGGTGGCGGATCCGCCTTCGAGCCGCCCGCCCTCGGTGCAAATCCAGCCCTCGACTCCGGCGCCGCGGGAGGTCCCGGCCACCGGTCTGGGCACCGCCGCTCCGGGCCCGTTCCAGCCGCAGGCGGTCGGCGAGACGGAGCGGATCTACACCGGCGAGCCGATCGACCTCAAGGTGACCAACGCCGAGGTCACCGAGGTGATCCGCACCTTCGCGCAGATCAGCGGCCTCAACATCATCGTGCAGCCCGGCGTCTCCGGCCAGGTGACCGCGGAGCTGGACAACGTGCCCTGGGACCAGGCGCTGGAGCAGGTGCTGAAGATCAACAACCTGTCCTACGAGCTGGAAGGCAACATCATGCGCATCGCGCCGGTGAACGTGCTCCGGCAGGAGGCGCAGGAGAAGCAGCAGCTCGCGGCGGCGCAGTCCCTGTCGATCCCGCTGCGCACGGTCTTCCGGCGGCTGAGCTACGCCGACGCCGCGGCGATCGCCAGCCTGCTCGGCCGGTCGGGCCAGGGGGGCCTGCTGTCGCAGCGCGGCAGCGTCATCGTGGACCAGCGGACGAACAGCCTCATCATCAAGGAGCTGCCGGCTTTCATGGACACGGTGATCTCGGTCATCGACCGGCTCGACATCCCCGAGCCGCAGGTCATGATCGAGGCCCGGATCATCGAGACGACCAAGCGGTTCAACCGCGACTTCGGCATCACCTGGGGGTTCGACGGAGTCTCCAGCGCGGCCAACGGCAACACCACGGGCCTGATCTTCCCCAACAACGGCACCGTCAGCGGCGGCGTCAACGCGCCGGGCGGCGGCAACACCGGCTCCATCAACCTGCGGCTGGGCAACGTCCTCAACACCTTCACCCTCGACGTCGCCCTGCAGGCCGCGGAGAGCGAGGGGCTCATCCACATCCTCTCCGCGCCCAAGGTCGCCACGCTCAACAATCAGCAGGCTTCGATCCAGAGCGGCCTGCAGATCCCCATCCAGACCATCGCCAACAACACGGTGACGGTGCAGTACGTCAACGCCACGCTGCGGCTGGACGTCACCCCGCAGGTGACGGCCGAAGGGACGGTGATGATGACGGTCAACATCACCAAGCGCGAGCCGCAGCTCGCCTTCCTGGTACCCGGCGCCACCAACGCGCCGATCGCCACCAAGGAGGCCAGCACGCGCCTCCTGGTGCGCGACGGCGGCACGGCGGTCATCGGCGGCATCTACAAGGTGTCCAACGACCAGGGCGAGGACCGTGTGCCGGGGCTTGCCAACATTCCCATCGTCGGCCATCTTTTCAAAAACAGATCGCGGCGCGAAGAGAATGAAGAGCTGTTGATCTTCATCACGCCGCGCGTGATCAAGCTTTGATGCACGGAGCCTTGCCATGACACGCAAAGTCATCGCTCTTTCCCTCGTGGCCCTGGGTCTTCTCGCCTTCGGCGGGTGCCGTGCGCGGACGGACCGCAGCGAAGGGTCGGTGCTGCTGTCCGTCACCGACTTCGACGAGCTGCCCATTCTCGTGTCGGCCAGCAGCGGCCCCTTCCAGATCGGGGAGCTCGTCCTCCGCAACGTGCCCAAGGAGCCCGGGGGCGTGACCAGCGACCTGCAGACGATCGAGATCCGGTCCTATGAGGTCCGCTACAGCCGCCGGGATGGCGGCCGCCGGGTCCCGCCGCCTCTGGTGCAGGGGCTGTTCGGCAACGTGGCGGTCAACTCCGAGACGACCTACAACAACCTGGCCTTCATGCTCTCGGACCAGTTCGCGACGCCGCCCCTGTCGGACCTGGCGCGCACCGGAGTCGATCCAGAGACCAACAGCACGGTGATCGTCCTCGACGTCACCATGCGCTTTTTCGGACGCACGCTGGCCGGCGACGACATCGTCAGCGCACCGGCGTCGTTCACGATCGAAGTCAGGCCGTAAGGCCCCAGGAGCACCGGTATGAGACTGTCGAAGAGCTTCACCCGTGTTCTGATCGGGCTCGCGTTCGTGGCGGCCGCCGGCTGCCAGTCGGATTCTCCAACGGAGCCCACGGGCGGCGGCCCGATCCAGCCCGTTCCCCCGATCCCCGTGACCCAGTACATCGTCACGGTGACGGCCAATCCGCCGCAGCTCGCCGTGGGCGCGACCGCGCCGAGCATCGTCACCGTCCAGGTGCGCCGCGCCGACAACGGCCAGGCGCCGCCGGACCTCACCGATGTGACCATCACGACCTCTCTGGGCGAGTTCGGCAGCGCCGGCAGCGGACTGCAGACGACCACCGTGGACCTGGTCAACGGCCAGGCCCAGGTCGCGCTCTTCCCCGGCACCGGCGTGGGCACCGCCACCATCCGCGCCGAGATCGAGCGGAGCGCGGGCGTGGGCACTGTGCAGATCGGGCAGGCGCAGCCGTTCTTCATCTCCTCGATCCAGCCCGGGGTGGGCAGCCCGGCGGGCGGCGAAGAGGTGCGGATCCTCGGCGGCGGCTTCGAAGGGCCGGTGCGGGTCACTTTCAACGGCATTCCGGTGCAGGTGCTCTCGGTCTCTCCCACCCAGATCCGGGTGCGCACGCCTTCGGCCACGCAGGCGGGCATCAACGTGCCCGTGGGGCAGGCGGTGCCGGTCAACGTCGGAGTGACGATCAACGTCAACGAGGCGAACCAGGCCTCCGACTCGCTGGCCAACGGCTTCACCTACGCCCAGGGCGGCGGCATCCAGCAACCCGTGATCACGGGAGTCACCCCCACGTCGGGGACCAACGACGGCGGCACCCCGGTGCGCATCATCGGCGACGGCTTCCAGGCGCCGATGCAGGTCTTCTTCGGCCAGGGCGACCCGGACTCCTTCAACGGAGTCGAGGCGACTGTCCAGTCGGTGACCCGCAACGAGATCGTGGTCCTCTCGCCGGCCGCGCGCGGGTTCGGGCAGAACAACCTGAACCAGCTCGTCAACATCCTGGTGCGCAACACGAACACCGGCTTCAGCGCCATCAGGCCGGCGGCCTTCCAGTACGGCTCGCGGATCCTGATCACGGCGATGGGCCCGGGCTCCGGCTCCTACCTCGGCGGCACGCGCGTCACGATCCAGGGCCAGGGCTTCGACGAGCCGGTGGCCGTGAGCCTCGGCGGCATCGGCCAGCAGGTCATCTCCGTCACCGGCACCCAGATCGTGTTCATCACCAGCGGCGTGCGGGTGAGCACCTGCCCGGCCAACGGCATCGTCGAGGCCAACGGGGTCAGCGTCACCAACATCGAGACCGGAGACACGGCCACCGCGGCCAACCTCGGCTTCGACTTCACCGTGCCGCTGCCGGTCATCACCGGAGTCAACCCGAACAGCGGCAGCGTCAACTCGAACCTCACGATCTCGGGGGTGAGCTTCGCCCAGAGCGTGCAGGTGCTGTTCGGAGATCCCGCCAACGGCAGCTCGGCGCCGATCGTCAGCCAGACCGGAAGCTCGATCGTCGTGCGGGTGCCCACGCCGCCGCAGGGCTTCGCCTTCGCCACCGAGCCGTGCGACGGCAACAACGACGGCATCGCGGGCGGCACGCGCAACATCCCGACGCCGATCTCCGTGACCGTCCGCAACCTCGACGGGACCGGATGCGCGGTGACGCTCAGCAACGCCTTCACCCTGAACCCGCCCAACACCACCTGCGCGAACGACAACTCGGTGCCGCCGCCACCGCCGCCCACGCAGTGCACTGACGGCTTTGACAATGACAGTGACGGGTTGACCGACGCGGCGGACCCCCAGTGCACCGGGCCGACCGACAACAGCGAATCCACCTAATCCAAGGCGGGGCCGGGAAGAAATCCCGGCCTCCGCGCAGTTCTCCCAGGGGCGGCCATCCGAATAGACGGGCGGCCGCCCCTGTCCGTATACTGAATCGCTATGAGACACGCTGTCCGTCCACTTTTCGCTGTAGCTCTGTTTCTTTTCGCCGTGGGCTGCGACAAGGCGGCGCCGGTGGCGCCCGAGGGGGCGACGCTGACGATCAGCGCCAGCCCGTCCGAGATCACATCGGTGAACGGCACCTCCACCATTACCGCTGTTGCCCGCCGTGCGGATGGCAGGCCGGTCCTTCCCGGAACTGAGGTTCGATTCGACACCACCCTTGGAACGATCGATTCGGTTGTCGCGACAGACGAATCGGGCGTAGCTCGGGCGACGTTGCGGGGCGATGGCCGGCTGGGTACGGCCAGGGTCACGGCGAGCACGGGGAGCGTCCGGACGGAGCCTCTGGAGATCGCGGTTGGGGCGGCCGCGAGGACGATCGTCCTCCAGCCGACTCCCACGACGATCCCTGCGAACGGAGGCAATGTGACACTGCTGGCTATCGTCCGGGATACCCGGGGACAGCCTCTGGCGAACCAGGGGGTCAACTTCACGACCGAGCTCGGCCGGCTGAGCTCCGGAGGGGCCATTGTCCAGACCAACGCCAACGGTCAGGCTCGGGATACACTCAGGCTGAGCGAGACGGATCTCGCGAACAACCCCTCCAACGTGACGGTCACCGCGCAGACTGCCGGCGGAGATGGTGCCCTGATCAGCACGAGCTTCGAGATCCAGGTCCAGGGCGACCGGCCGATCGCCGAGTTCACCTACAGCAGGGGCGCGACCGACCTGGAAGTTCAGTTCAACGACACCTCGATATTCCCTGGAACCGTCACCTACTCCTGGAACTTCGGCGACGGAACGAGCTCGACCGCCCGAAATCCGCGGCATGTCTACAGCGCGCCAGGGCCGTATACGGTCCAACTGACGATCACCGATCCGAGCGGGCTCTCTGATTCAGCCAGCGCGCGGATTACAGTACCGGTGGATCAGCCGGGTACCAGTAACTAACCTCCTCTCGCAGTCCTGCCCTATCGAGCGAGCTCCCAGAACGGGGGCTCGCCTCGATCTATGTTGAAGGCGGCAGTATCGGTTGCAGGTTGCTATAATGCAGCCACTTTGCCGGCCGCCCTCATCCCTTCCGCTCCGTCGACCGACCTTGCGGGCCGAGGTGCGCCCGCATGACGGACGGCGCGTTCCCCGACCGCCTGAACCAGCTCCGCACGCGCTGGGAGGCCGATCCGACCTCCCGGATCTTCCTGCAGCTCGCGGAGGAGTACCGCCACCTGGGCCGGGTCCAGGACGCCCTCGCGGTGCTCGACAAGGGGCTGCGGGAGCATCCCGGCTATCTGTCCGCGCTCGTCGCCAAGGGGCGCTGCCATCTGGAGCTGGGCGAGGGCGAGGCCGCGCGCTCTGTGCTGGAGCGGGTGGTCAAGCAGGACGCCACGCAGATGGTGGCGAACAAGCTGCTGGTGCGGGCCTATCTGGAGACCGGCGATCCCGCCAAGGCCCGCGAGCGGCTCGACCTCTACAGCCTGCTCAACGACAGCGATCCCGAAATCGAGGAGCTGCGCCGGAGGATCAAGACCATGGAACGTCCCGACGAGGCTGCGCCGGGCCCGGTGGACGACCCGTTCGCCCTGAATGCGCCGGCTCCGCGCCCGGTCCCGCAACGCGCCGAGGCCGACATCTTCGACCTCGGCGCCGGACCCCGTCCGTCTCGCGGCGGCGATGTCTTCCAGCTCGAGGAGCCCGCTCCTCCCGCGCCCGCCGCGAGCGCCGCGCCGGAGCCCGAACCGGAAGAGGCCGGGGCCGACGGCGATCTGTTCCCGGGCCTCGCCTCCCGCGAGAGCCGGCGCCGCTATCTCGAAGGTCTGGCCGCGGAGGGCCTCTTCGCGCTCAGTTTGACGGAGCCGGTCCCCGCCCCCTCCGCTCCGCCTCCGCCGGCCGAGGAGCCGGAGGTGGAGGCGGTCCCGGAGCCCGCGGCGGATGACGCCGCCTGGCTGGACGAGGGGGCGACCCCTTACGCGCCGGTTCCGATGGAGCCCGACGAGACGCCGGTCTTCGCGGAGGCCGCGCCTCCGGCTCCCGCCGAGGAGGATCTGTGGACCGAAGAGGCG